>JBIQJS010000002.1:40715-64561 GCA_044507405.1 Rubrivivax sp.
GGATCGCCCGGCGCATTTCACCGGGCGAGGGGTTCTCATTACTTGCCCATCTTCTTCTTGAGTTCCTGGTCGATCCAGATGCGGCTGTAGATCGGCCACGGGCGCACGGCGCCTGCGCGCAGCTCGCCGTCGTAGTTCTTCACCCACGGCCACCACGCCACGTGGTTGTAGGCGGTGGGCAGCCACACGTAGGGCGCCTTCTCGAGGATCTCGCGCGTCATGACCTTGAGCATGATCTGGCGCTTGCCTTCGTCACGCTCGGCCAGCATCTCTTCCACCTTCTTCTCGAAGGCCGGGTCGTTCCACTGCGACGGGTTCCACACCTGGCCCTTGACGAAGTTCTTGCGGATGGAGGTGGTCGGGTTGGTGTGCCCGTTGTCCATCAGGTAGAGCGGCGCGTTGGTGCGCGTCGTCATCGCCGACAGGAACGCCGGGTACTCCATCGGCTGGATCTCGAGCTTGACGCCGATCTTGTCGTAGTAGGCGGCGAGCATCTGGACCAGGTCGCCGTGCGTGCCGTTCACCGCGTTGTACTGCACCTTGAAGGTGAAGCCGTTCGGGTAGCCGGCCTCGGCCAGCAGCTGCTTGGCCTTCGTCGGGTTGTAGGTGAAGAGCTCCTGCACGGCCTGCGGCATGGCCGTGAGCGGCTCGAAGTAGCCGATGTAGTCGGGGTGCATCGGGAAGGCGAAGAGCTCCGCATGCCCGCTGTAGATCGACTTGATGATGGCCTGGCGGTCGACCGCCATGTTCATCGCGCGGCGCACGCGGATGTCGTCGAAGGGCTTGGTGTCCACCCGCATGGCCATGTAGGTGCCGGTGAAGCCCAGGCTGCGCTTCCACTTGAGGTCGGGCGCCTGCTTCTTGAGGTCTTCGACCTCGCTCGCGCGGATCACTTCGAGGATGTCGAGCCGGCCGGTGCGCAGCAGCGAATAGCGCGTGGCTTCGTCCTTGATGGTGCGGTAGGTGATCTTGTCGACGAAGGGGAGCTTGTACTCCTGGCCGCCGATCTTTTCCTTGTCCCAGTAGTTGGGGTTCTTGACGTAGGTGTTGGAGTTGCCGGACTGGAAGTCCTGCAGCAGGTACGGGCCCGTGCCGTTGACGTTCTTCCAGTTGGCGGCGCCCGCCTCGACCACTTCCTTGGGCACGATCGCCGAGTAATAGCCCCAGCCCCAGCGGTAGTCCCACTCGGCGTTGTAGTGCTTGAACTTGAAGACGACGGTGTGCTTGTCCTTCGCCTCGACGCTGCCGATGTGGTCGAGGTATTCAGGAATCTTCTTCGGGCTCTTCTGCTGGCGCTCGATGGCATACACCACGTCGTCGGCCACGAACTCGCGCGACTTCATCACGCCCGGCTTCTCGGGGTACATCACGCCCTTGCGCAGCTTGACCTCGAGCGTGAGCGGCTCGGTCCACTTCCAGCTCTCGGCCAGCTCGCCGCGGATGGCGTCGCTCGGCAGCCAGGCGTCGGCCGCGAACTTGTGCTTGCCGCCGTTCTTGACCGACTTCGAGAGATCGCCGGCCCACAGGACCTCGTACTGGCCGCCGGCGTCGTGGTTGATCTTCCAGTTGTAGTCGGCCGGGTCCCAGGAGAGCGCGGAGATGCCCACGTAGACCGTTCCGAGCCGCAACTCGCCGCCGTATTGCGGCTTGCCTTGGGCCATCGCCGCAGCCGGCGCCAGTGCGATCGCCGCTGCCAACGCACAGGTGCGCAGGCGGTTGGAATGAGTCTTCATGGGCAGTCTCCTTGGTTTAGTGGATGTCAGGGGACGGGTCTTACTTGCCCATCTTCTTCTTCAGTTCCTGGTCGATCCAGATGCGCGAATGGATCGGGCCAGGGCGCTCCGCGCCGGCGCGCAACTCGCCGCCGTAGTTCTTCACCCACGGCCACCAGCCGGTGTACACGTAGGGCGAAGGCAGAAAGATCGCAGGCGCCTGGGCGAGGATGATGCGCGTCATCTGACGCACCTTGACCTGGCGCACGCGCTCGTCGGGCTCGGCGAGCACCTCGGCCATCATCTTCTCGATGGTCGGGTCGTAGAACTGCGAGGGGTTCCACATCTGGCCCTTGACGAAGCTCTTGCGCAGCGCCGTCGTGGGGTTGGTGTGGCCGAGGAACATGAAGTAGCCCGGGGCGTTCTTGCGGGTGGTCATGGCCGAGAGGTAGGCGCCGTAGTCGAGCGTCTCGATCTCCATCGTCACGCCGACCTTCTGCAGGTAGGCGGCGATCATGGCCAGCAGGTCCGCATCGGTGCTGCTGCTGGAGGTCTGCACCTTGAAGCTGAACCCCTTGGCCAGGCCCGCCTCGGCCAGCAGCTGCTTGGCCTTGGTCGGGTTGTAGGTGTAGAGCTCCTTGATCTCGGCCGGCATGCTCTCCAGCGGCTCGTAGTAGCCGGTGTAGTTCATGTGCATCGGGTAGTTGAGCATCTCGCCGTTGCCGCCGAAGTAGCCCTTGATGATGGCCTGCTTGTCGACGGCCATGTTCAGGGCGCGGCGCACGCGGAGGTCGTCGAGCGGCTTGGTGTCCATGCGCAGGGCGATGAAGCTGCCGCCGTTGGCAAGGTACTTGTTCCACTTGATCTGCGGGGCCGAGCGCTTGAGCTCCTCGACCGCGCTCCAGCGCACGGCTTCCAGGATGTCGAGCTTGCCGGTGCGCAGCGCCGTCAGGAAGGTCGCCTCATCCTTGATGTAGCGGTAGGTGATCTTGTCGGTGAACGGCAGCTTGTATTCCTGGCCGCCGATCGTCTCCTTGCCCCAGTAGTTGGGGTTCTTGTTGAAGGAGAGCGAGGAGCTCTGCACGTAGTTGTCGAAGATGTAGGGACCGGTGCCGGTGATGTTCTTCCAGTCCTTCGCGCCCGCGGTCGCCAGCTCCTTCGGGATGATGGCCGAGTAGTAGCCCCAGCCGAAGCGGTAGTCCCACTCGGCGTTGTACTCCTTCATGTGGAAGGTGACGGTGTGCTTGTCGTTGGCCTCGACCTTGGTGATGTGGTCGAAGTAGCCCGGGATCTTCTTGGGGCTCTTGCTCAGGCGGTCGTAGGTGAAGAGCACGTCGTCGGAGGTGAACTCGCGCGCTTCCATGACGCCGGCCTTGGCCGGGAACATCACGCCCTTGCGCAGCTTGACCACCACGCGCAGCGGGTTCTGCTCCATCTTCCAGCTCTCGGCCAGCTCGCCGCGCAGCGCGTCGCTGGGCAGCCAGGCATCGGAGCTGAAGGTGTACTTGCCGCCGTTGCGCTTGGACTTGGTGAGGTCGGCCGCGAAGAGGTGCTCGAAGACGAGGCCGGTGTCCTGGTTGTGCTTCCAGGCCCAGTCGGCATGGTCGGACGACAGCGGCGAGACGGTCACGTACACGTTGCCGATGTTGAGCTGGCCGCCGTACTGCGGCTTCTCGGCCTGTGCGTGCGCGGTTGCGGCGAGGAGGGAGAGGGCGCTCGGAAGGGCGATGGCGCGCAGTTGCCGCGCCAAGGTCGTGAATTGCATGGAGTTCCTAGACAGTTGAAATGAAAGCGGGCGTGCGTCGTGGTTCAACGCGAGCCGCGCATGCGGGGGTCGAGCAGGTCGCGCAGGGCGTCGCCGAACACGTTGGTCGCATAGACCATGACGGTCAGGCACAGGCCCGGCGCAAGGGCGAGCCAGGGGCCCTGGAACATGTAGGTGCGGCCGCTGCCGGAGAGCATGCCGCCCCAGGTGGGCGCCGGCGGCGGAACGCCCAGGCCGAGGAAGGCGAGGCCCGATTCGGCCAGGATCACCGTGCCCACGCGGGTCGTGAAGATCACGATCACCACCGGCATCACGTTGGGCAGGATGTGGCGCCACAGGATGCGCAGCGACGAAGCGCCGAGCGACTGCGCCGCGTGCACGTACATGTTCTCGCGCACGGCCACCACCGCGCTGCGCACGATCCGCGAGCCGTCGATGCCCAGCAGCACGCCCAGCGTGATGATGGTCTGCGGCATGCCGGGCCCGAACACGGACACCACGACGATGAGGATGATGAGGCCGGGGAAGCTCATCCACGCATCGACGAAGCGCTGCATCACCATGTCGAAGCGGCCGCTCCAGTAGCCGCTGGTCACGCCGATGATGATCGAGATGATGGTCGACAGCAGCGCCGCCGAGCAGCCGATGATCACCGACAGGCGTGCGCCGTGGATGCAGCGCGAGAGCACGTCGCGGCCGAGGTTGTCGGTGCCGAACCAGTGTGCCCACGACGGCGCCTGCAGGCGCTCGAGCATGTTGATCTCGTTGTACCCGTACGGCGAGAAGAACTCGGCGAAGACGCCGATCACGAGCATGAAGAGCAGCACCAGGCCGCCGGTGGCGCCGAGAGGCTTCTGGGTGAAGAGTCGCCGGATCACGCTGCGGGAGGGCGCGCGCGGCGGGGCCGCCTGGGGGACGGCGGTGTTGTCGTTGATGACGGCTGCCATTACCTGTACCTCACCTTCGGATCGAGCAGGCCGTAGCTCAGATCCACGAGCAGATTGATCACCATCACCGCGACGCCCACCACGAGGAAGACGCCGGTGATGATCGGGTAGTCGCGCTGGTTGACCGCATCGAGCAGCAGCAGGCCCATGCCGGGAATCACGAAGATCTGCTCGATGATCACGGCCCCGCCGATGAGCAGCGGCGCCTGCAGGCCGATGAGCGTCACGACGGGGATCAGCGCGTTGCGCAGCGCGTGGCGCAGCACCACCATGCGCTCCGACAGGCCCTTGGCCCAGGCGGTGCGGATGTAGTCCTGGCGCAGCACCTCCAGCATCATGGTGCGCGTGAGCCGCATGGTGATCGCCGAGAGCGAGGCCCCGAGGATGATCGCCGGGATGAACATCTGCTTGAGGTTCTGCCACGGGTTCTCGAAGAAGGGCACGTACTCCACTTCGGGCGACCAGCCCCACCAGATCGAGGGGAAGACCATCACCATCGTGCCGATCCAGAAGCTCGGCACCGCCAGCAGCAGGATCGAGAACGAGCGGCCGACGTAGTCGCCTGCGGTGTCCTGGCGCACGGCCGAGTACACGCCGATGGGGATGGCGATCACGAGGCCCACGATGAGCGCGAGCAGACCGAGCTCGAACGTCACCGGCATGCGCGCCTTGAGAAACTCCGTGACCGGCGAGTTCTGCCAGAGCGAGTTGCCGAGGTCACCGCGGAAGACGATGTTGGAGACCCAGGTGACGTACTGCTCCCACATCGGCTTGTCGAGGCCGAGTGCGGCGACGACCTGCTCGCGGCTCTTGGTGTCGGCCGAGACGTCGTTCTGGCTGAGCATCATGTCGATGATGTCGCCGGGGATGAGTCGCACCGTGATGAAGACGATGAGGCTCGCGAAGAAAAGTGTGGGCAGCAGCGAGAGCACGCGCCGGATGACGTAGCCGCGCATCAGGCCTGCCCTCCCTGCATGGTGGCCCTGAGCCACCATACCCGTTCTTCTGGATATTGAAATTCAATTTGCATACGTCTGCCTTGAGCTGGCTGCGGCACGATGCCGTCGAGCCGGGTGCATCTTCCACGGAAAGGTGGCGCACGTCTCGCAGGGCAAATACTTACGACGGCGCCTCTTTCAGGGCATACCCGGCATTCGAAATGCGGGTAAACACGAAGCTCGGACGCGGAACTCGCCCGCCCTCGTCAACTCGTGTAGCGCTTTGACCGGTCGTGCACTCGGCGGCCTCAGCGCGAGGGCCACGCCGCGAGCAGGCCGCGAAGTGCGGTGACGAATGCAAGGGGCTGGTCGACCATCAGGTGATGGCGTGCGGCCGGGATCTCGATGCGCGGTGTGCCAGCCGGTGACAGGCTCGCGAGGTAGGCGAGGATCTCTGCGTCGAAGAGCATCGACTGCGCGCCCCACACGATGGACACCGGGCATTGCAGCGCCTGGAAGTCGGGCACCGGGTTTTCCATGCGCATGTCGCGCCACTGGTAGGGATCGAAGCGCCAGGTCCAGCCCTCGCCCTGGCCGCCTTCGAGGGGTGCTGGCTTGAGCGAGGTACGCGCGATGTGGTCGGCGATGTAGAGGTTCTGGCAGACCTGCGGTGGCGCAAAGCGAAAGCGCGCCAGCGCGGCCGCGAGCGTCTCGTAGACGCGGTTGGGGCGCGGCTCCATGCCGCTCGGCCCGTTGCGTCGGCGCGCCTTGCGCATTTCGGGCGTGAGCACGGGGCAGTCGACGAGCACGAGGCCGCCCACCGCCTTGCCTGCGCGCGCGCAGTAGCGCAATGCCGGAAAGCCGCCGAAGGAATGCGCGACGACGACCGGCGCCTGCGCGCCCTCCATGAGGCCCGTGGCCTCGGCGACCGCGGCCGCTTCGCGCGAGAGCAGTTCGATCGAGTAGCTTTCGCGCCAGTCGGAGCCGCCCATGCCCGACCACGACATCGCGACCACGCGGTGGCCGTCGGCGAAGAAGGGCGCGATGAAGCTCCACCAGTCGGCGTGGGCGCGGTTGCCGTGCAGCAGCATGAGCCCGGGCTTGCCGACCTCGCCCCATGCCAGGGTCTCGATGCGCGCGCCTTCGACCTCGGTGCAGCTGCGCTCGGGTTCGCGCTGCAGGGCCCTGCCGAACCAGCCGGGGGCCTCGGGTTTCTCCCCTTTGAAGGGCGCAAGCGGTGATTGAACGTTGAGTTCCTTGGGGCTGAGTGCAGTCATCGGGGCTGTGTCGGCGGGGCTGGTGTCTGGAAAGACAGGTATGCGCTGGTACAGTGCGCCACCCTGTCGCAGACGAGACTCGGTGCTGCCGATGCATCGTCTATAAACCGCGGCATGGGATGCCCAGGCTCCGGCGCAGGCTCCTCCAGGCGGCAGGAAAGCACTTTCGAAAATTCAGTCTGCCAGAGATTCCCGGCTCGTGCCACGGGGCAGTCCCGAGTTCCCCACACACTTTGGAGTAGAGCGAATGAACTTCTCGATGTCCGAACGCCAGCAGTACTGGCGCGACCGCGTGGTCGCCTTCATGAACCAGTACGTCTATCCGGCGGTCCCGACCTATCAGGAGCAGATGAAGGGCTTCGGCGCCAACCGCTGGCAGGTCGTGCCCGTGGTCGAGGAGCTCAAGGCCCTGGCCAAGAAGGAAGGCCTGTGGAACCTCTTCCTGCCCAAGGATTCGCTGCCCGAAGACAGCCCCTACCGCGGCGCCGGCCTCACCAACCTCGAGTACGCGATGTGCGCCGAAGAGATGGGCAAGGTGGGTTTCGCCTCCGAGGTCTTCAACTGCTCGGCGCCTGACACCGGCAACATGGAAGTGCTGGCGCGCTACGCCAACGACGCGCAGAAGAAGCAGTGGATGGAGCCCCTGCTCGACGGCAAGATCCGTTCGGCCTTCCTGATGACCGAGCCGGCCGTCGCGTCGTCGGATGCGACCAACATCTCGCTCGAGATCAAGCGCGACGGCGACCACTACGTGCTCAACGGCCGCAAGTGGTGGTCGTCCGGCGTGGGCGACCCCCGCTGCAAGATCGCGATCGTCATGGGCAAGACCAACCCCGACGCGCCCCCGCACGCCCAGCAGTCGCAGATCCTGGTGCCCATGGACACCCCGGGGATCAAGGTGCTGCGCATGCTGCCGGTGTTCGGCTTCGACGACGCGCCGCACGGCCACGCCGAAGTCGTGTTCGAGAACGTGCGCGTGCCGGCCGAGAACCTGCTGCTCGGCGAAGGCCGCGGCTTCGAGATCTCGCAGGGCCGCCTGGGCCCGGGCCGCATCCACCATTGCATGCGCACCATCGGCAGCGCTGAAGTCGCGCTCGAGAAGATGGTCAAGCGCCTGCAGTCGCGCGTGGCCTTCGGCAAGCGGATCTCCGAGCACTCGCTGTGGGAAGAGCGCATCGCCACTGCCCGCATCGACATCGAGATGACGCGCCTCTTGTGCCTGAAGGCGGCCGACATGATGGACAAGGTCGGCAACAAGGTGGCCCGCCTCGAGATCGCCATGATCAAGGTCGCCGCTCCGCGCATGGCGCTCAAGATCATCGACGACGCCATCCAGGCGCACGGCGGCGGCGGCGTGTCGGAGGACTTCGGCCTCGCCAAGCAGTACGCGAGCATGCGCACCATGCGCCTGGCCGATGGTCCGGACGAAGTGCACAACCGCACCATCGCGCGCATGGAGTTCGGCAAGTACCGCGCCGACAAGAAGGCCTGAGCGGATCTCGCTGCGGCATGAAAAAGGCGGGCCTTCGGGCCCGCCTTTGTTTTGGGTGCAGCGGGTTGCGCTGCGCCGGATTGGCAGCCTCGATCAGCCCTGGTTGGCCGCCATCGCCTGGCCGACTTCGTTGCGGCCCTGCTCGGAGCCGCTCTCGGGCACGACCTCGTCGTCACGCGAGGAGATCGCCTCGAACTGCGCGGCCACCTGGTCGGCGGCATCGTCGGCCATGCCGATGTGCACGCCCTTGGTCATGGTGACGTAGGCGCGCTCGAAGGTGCCGGCGCCGGCGTTGAGGATCACGCGCGTGGGCGCGTCTTCGCTCACGAGGTAGAGCAGGCCGGGCGTCACGGCGGCAGGCTTGAGGGCGTCGAGCACCGCCTGGGGCATGAGGCCTTCGGTCATCTGCGTGTGCGCGGTGGGCGCGAGGCAGTTGACCTTGATGTTGTCCTTGGCGCCTTCGATCGAGAGCGTCTGCATCAGGCCGACGAGCGCCATCTTCGCGGCGCCGTAGTTCGACTGGCCGAAGTTGCCGTACAGGCCCGACGAGCTCGTCGTGTTGACGATGCGCCCGTACTTCTGCGCGCGCATGATGTCCCACACCGCCTTGCTGCAATAGGCCGCGCCCATCAGGTGCACGTCCACCACGAGCTTGAAGTCGGCCATCTCCATCTTCGAGAAGCTCTTGTCGCGCAGGATGCCGGCGTTGTTGACGAGGATGTCCACGCGGCCCCAGGTGTCCATGGTCGTCTTGACCATCGCCTGCACGGCGTCGAAATCGGTCACCGAGCACGAGACCGCGATGGCCTCGCCGCCGGCCGCCTTGATCTCTTCGGCCACCTTCTGCGCGCCCTCGCCGAGATCGTTCACCACCACCTTCGCGCCGCGTTTCGCAAGGCCCAGTGCGTGTTCGCGGCCGAGGCCGCCCCCTGCGCCTGTCACGATCGCGACACGGCCGTCAAAGCTAATGCTCATGGTCGTCTTTCAAACTATCTGGTATGTTGTCCGGGACTCGAAAGACGCACCCTGTTTCCCTCTGGAATCCCTCGGAAACACGTCCTTCGCAGACAACGGGTTAGAAAAATGGGTTGGTCTTTTCGGATGAACCGCCCGACCCGTTGGAAGCCCCTCCATTTAACCAAAGGAAGCTCTCATGTCGTTGTTTGATCTCACCGGCAAGGTCGCCGTCATCACCGGTTCCTCGCGCGGCATCGGCAAGGCGATCGCCGAACGCATGGCCGAACAGGGCGCGCGTGTCGTGATCTCGTCGCGCAAGCCCGAGCCGTGTGCCGAGGTGGCGGCCGCGATCAACAAGGCGCATGGCGAAGGCCGCGCCATCTCCATCCCGGCCAACATCTCGTCGAAGGACGACCTCAAGCACCTGGTGGACGAGACCACCCGCCAGTTCGGCAAGATCGACATCGTGGTGTGCAACGCCGCCTCGAACCCGTACTACGGCCCGCTCGGCGGCATCGAGGACGACCAGTTCCGCAAGATCCTCGAGAACAACGTGATCGCCAACCACTGGCTGATCAACTTCGCGGCACCGCAGATGATCGAGCGCAAGGACGGCACGATCATCATCGTCTCGTCCATCGGCGGCCTGCGCGGCTCGCCGGTGATCGGTGCGTACAACATCTCCAAGGCGGCCGACTTCCAGCTCGCGCGCAACCTTGCCGTCGAGTACGGCCCGCACAACATCCGCGTCAACTGCATCGCCCCGGGCCTCATCAAGACCGACTTCGCCAAGGCCCTGTGGGACAACCCCGAGACCCTCAAGCGCTCGACCGCCAACGCCCCGCTGCGCCGCATCGGCGAGCCCGACGAGATCGCGGGCGCGGCGGTCTTCCTCGCCTCCAAGGCCGGCTCCTTCATGACCGGCCAGGCGATGGTGATCGACGGCGGCGTGACCATCTGACCGAAGGGAGCCCTGCATGACCACTGCCACTGCCGACAATACGGATCTCAAGGCCTTCCGCGAGGAAACGCGCGCCTGGCTGGAGCAGAACTGCCCGCCCGAGATGCGCAAGCCCGTCACCCAGGAAGACGACGTCTGCTGGGGCGGGCGCAAGTGGAAGTTCTCGTCCGACGCGCAGCGCATCTGGCTGGAGCGCATGGCCGCGCGCGGCTGGACCGTGCCCACCTGGCCCAGGGAATACGGCGGTGGCGGCCTCTCGGGCGAGGAGGCCAAGATCCTGCAGCAGGAGATGCGCGCGCTCGGCTGCCGCCCGCCGGTGCAAAGCTTTGGCATCTGGATGCTGGGCCCGGCGCTGCTCAAGTTCGGCACGCACGAGCAGAAGCTCGAGCACCTGCCGCCCATCGCGCGTGGCGAGATCCGCTGGTGCCAGGGCTACTCGGAGCCCAATGCCGGTTCCGACCTGGCCTCGCTGCAGACACGCGCCGAAGACCGCGGCGACCACTTCATCGTCAACGGCCAGAAGATCTGGACGTCCTACGCCGACAAGGCCGACTGGATCTTCTGCCTGGTGCGCACCGACCCGCAGGCGAAGAAGCACACCGGCATCAGCTTCGTGCTCTTCGACATGCAGACGCCGGGCGTGACCACCAAGCCCATCCTGCTGATCTCGGGCAAGTCGCCCTTCTGCGAGACCTTCTTCGACAACGTGCGCGTCGAGAAGAAGAACCTCGTGGGCACGCTCAACGCCGGCTGGGACGTCGCGAAATACCTGCTGACGCACGAGCGCGAAATGATCGGCGGCATGGGCGACCGCGGCGCCGCCAAGCCGCTCGGCCAGCAGGCGCTCGAGTGGGTGGGCGCCGATGCAGCCGGCCGCCTGGCCGACCCGCTGCTGCGCGCCCAGATCGCGCAGTTCGAGGTCGATGAAGCGGCCTTCCGCCTGACCATGGAGCGCGCGATGGACATGGCGCGTGCGGGCCAGGGCAACCCGGCCTTCAGCTCGGTGCTCAAGTACTACGGCTCCGAGCTCAACAAGCGCCGCTACGAGCTGCTGATGCAGGCGGGCGGCAGCGATGCGCTCGAGTGGGAAAGCGAGCGTTCCCGCGAAGGCGCGGTCGCGCGCGCCTGGCTGCGCACCAAGGGCAATTCCATCGAGGGCGGCACGAGCGAGGTGCAGCTCAACGTGATCGCCAAGCGGATCCTGAACCTGCCTGGGGCCTGACCCGACCTCACGCACCCACCTCCTCCGTTCGCACTGAGCTTGTCGAAGTGCCGCCTGAGCGCATCGCTGGCTTCAACAGGCTCAGCCGAACGGTTGCATCCTGAGACAACACCTATGGCACTCATCCTCACAGAAGAACAAGGCATGCTGCGCGACAGCGCAAAGTCCTTCCTTGCCGATAACGCCCCCGTCTCCCAGCTGCGCCAGCTGCGCGACAGCCGCAGCGAAGACGGCTACGACCGCAGCCTGTGGAAGCAGTTCGCCGAGATGGGCTTCACCGGCGTGCTGATCCCCGAAGCGCAAGGCGGCATGGGCCTCGGCCTCGTCGAAGCCGGCGTGGTGATGGAGGAGATCGGCCACAACCTCACGGCCTCGCCCTTCCTCGCCTCGAGCGTCGTCGCCGCCACCGCCATCCTGGCGGCGGGCAGCGACACGCAGAAGCAGGCGCTGCTGCCCGGCATCGCCTCGGGCGAGCGCATCGTCACGCTCGCCGTCGATGAGCACCGCAAGCACAACCCGCGCAACACGGCGCTCAAGGCCGAGAAGTCGGGCGCAGGCTATGCGCTTTCGGGCAGCAAGACCTTCGTGCTCGACGGGCACGTGGCCGATGCCTTCGTGGTGGCCGCGCGCACCAGTGGCGCCGCGGGCGATCTCGCGGGCCTGACGCTCTTCGTCGTGGAGGCGCAGGCTCCTGGCGTGAGCGTCGAGCGCGTGGCCATGGTCGATGCGCACAACGCCGCGCGCGTCACCTTCGCCAATGTCACCGTGCCCGAGAGCGCGGTGCTCGGCAAGGTCGGCGAAGGCCTCGTGCCGCTCAACGCCGCGTTGAGCGCCGGCCGCGTCGCGGCAGCGGCCGAGATGCTGGGCATCGCCGACGAGGTGTTCGCCCGCACCACCGGCTACCTCAAGGAGCGCAGGCAGTTCGAGAAGATCATCGGCGAGTTCCAGGCGCTGCAGCACCGCGCCGCCAGCCTGTACTGCGAGATCGAGTTCACCCGCTCGGCGGTGCTCAAGGCGCTGCAGGCGCTGGCCGAGGGCGCGCCCACGGCGATCGGCCTCGCGTCGGTGGCCAAGGCCAAGGCCGGCACCACCGTCACCCTCGCGGTGCAGGAAGGCGTGCAGATGCACGGCGGCATCGGCATGACCGACGAGTTCGAGATGGGCTTCTTCATGAAGCGCGCCCGCGTGCTGCAGGAACTCTTCGGCGACGCGACCTACCACGCCGACCTGCTCGCGCAGATGAAGAAGTACTGACCAATGGCAGAAGCAAAGCCCTGGCCCGCGGTGTCGCTGGCCGAGGCCCACGCGCTGATGACGGCGCCGGGCACGCAGTTCGAGATGGAAGAGGTGCTCATCCGCGGCGTGCCCACCCGCGTGTGGAAGAACGCGCCGGGCACGCTGCGCGACATCTTCCTCGCCGGGCGCGCGCATGGCGACAAGACCTTCCTCGTCTACGAGGGCGACCGCGCCACCTTCGAGAGCTTCTCGCGCGCCGCGCTCGCGGTGGCGCACGCGCTGCTGGCGGAAGGGGTGCAGAAGGGCGACCGCGTGGCGGTCGCCATGCGCAACCTGCCCGAGTGGCCCGTGGCCTTCTTCGGCGCGGCGCTCACCGGCGCCATCGTCACGCCGCTCAACGCATGGGGCCAGGGCGCGGAGCTCGAATACGCGCTCAACGACTCGGGCGCCAAGGTGGCCTTCGTCGACGCCGAGCGGATCGATCGCCTGCGCGCCCACCTGGCCAACTGCAAGGCGCTCGCGCGCGTGTTCGTCACACGCGATGCGCGCGCGCATGACGATGCCCGCGTGCGCCGCTTCGAAGACCTCACGGGTGCCGTGAACGACTGGGGCCGTCTGCCCGAGCGGCCGCTGCCTGAAGTGGACATCGCGCCCGACGACGACGCGACCATCTTCTACACCTCGGGCACCACCGGGGCGCAGAAGGGCGCGCTCGGCACGCAGCGCTGCACCGGCACCACGCTCTTTGCCGGGCTCTTCTCGGGCCAGCGCGCCTTCGTGCGCAAGGGCGAGCCGGTGCCCGACCCGGCGGCGCGCAAGCTGCAGCGCGCCTCGCTGGTGGCGATTCCGTTCTTCCACACCACTGGCTGCCAGTCGACGCTCGCCGGTGCGCTCTACAACGGCAACAAGCTCGTCACCATGCACCACTGGGACGTGGAGCAGGCGATGGACCTGATCGAGCGCGAGCAGATCACCGTCTGCGGCGGCGTGCCCACGATCGCGTGGCAGATCCTCGAACACCCGAACCGCGAGCGCTACGACCTCTCCACCATCGAGAGCGTCTCCTATGGCGGCGCGCCGGCCTCGGCCGAGCTCGTGCGGCGCATCAAGCAGGTCTTCCCGAGCGCCTCGCCCGGCAGCGGCTGGGGCATGACCGAGACCAGCGCCACCTTCACCCACCACAGCGGCGAGGACTACGTGCGCCGCCCCGACAGCGCCGGCCCCGCGATCCCCGTGGGCGAGCTGCGCATCGTGGGCGAAGACGGCCAGTCGCTGCCGCCGCACCAGGTGGGCGAGCTCTGGGCCAAGGGCCCGCACGTGGTCAAGTGCTACTGGAACAAGCCCGAGACCACCGCCGAGACCTTCGTCGACGGCTGGGTCAAGACCGGCGACCTGGCGTATCTCGACGACGAAGGCTTTCTCTACATCGTCGACCGCAAGAAGGACATGCTCATCCGCGGCGGCGAGAACATCTACTGCACCGAGGTCGAGGCCGTGCTCTACGAGCACCCGGCGGTGATGGACGCGAGCGTCGTGGGCATCCCCCACCTGCAACTCGGCGAAGAGCCTGCCGCGGCGGTCACGCTCAAGGCCGGCGCCGAGGCGACCGAAGACGAGCTGCGTGCCTTCGTGGCCGAGCGGCTCGCGAAGTTCAAGGTGCCGGTGCGCATCCTCGTGCTGCGCGAGACGCTGCCGCGCAACGCCAACGGCAAGATCCTCAAGCCCGAGGTGAAGAAGCTGCTGGGCGTGGGCTGATCGCAGCCCCGCTCAGGTCACGTCAGCGCGGCGTGATGAACGCGTCCAGGCAGACGCCGCCGCGCTCGCGCACCACGTAGGGGTTGACGTCCACGGCCTGCAGCGCGCCTGCATGGCGCGCGGCGAAGTCGCCGAGACGGCAGAGCGCCTCGACGAGCGCCGCCACGTCGAGCGGCGGTCCGCCGCGCCAGCCGTGCAGCAGCGCCGAGGCGCGCACCGCGTCCACGAGCCGCCGCGCGCGCTCAGGCGTGAGCGGCGCGCTCGCGAACGCCACGTCGCGGTACAGCTCCACCGCCACGCCGCCCAGGCCGAACATGACCATGGGGCCGAAGGTCTCGTCGTGGTGCACGCCGAGGATGGTCTCCACGCCGTCGGTCACCATGGGTGCGACCAGCACGCCGTCGATGCGGGCGGTGGGCGCGGCGGCACGCGCGCGCTGCACGATGGCCTCGTAGGCCGTGCGCACCGCCTGCGCGTCGCGCAGCTGCAGCGCCACGCCGCCGACCTCGGTCTTGTGCGCGATGTCGGGGGAGGCGAGCTTGAGCGCGACCGGCCAGCCGAGTGCGGTGGCCGCTTCGACCGCCGACTCGGCGCTCGCGCACAGGCGCTCGGGCAGCATCGGCAGGCCGGCCTCTGCGAGCACGCGCTTGGCAGCGGCTTCGCCTTGCACCGCGGGCAATGGCAAGGGCTCGGGCAAGGTCACCGGTTCGTGCAGCTGCTGCGCCCGCTCGTGCAGTGCTGCGGCGGCGGCCACCGCGAGCACAGCGCGCGTGGGGTCGCTGAACATGGGCAGCCCATCGGCTTCGAGCGCGCGGCGCACGTGTTCGTCCGACGGGCCGACGAGCACGATGCAGCGCCCGGGATGCGCGGCGCGCAGTTCGCGCAGCTCCGCATGCAGCGGCGCAAAGCGTTTCGGCGCGCAGGCCCGCTGCGCCAGGTAGACGAGCACCGCGCCCCAGTCGGTGTGGGCCAGTGCGGCGCCGAGCACGCGCGACATGCCGCTCTTCACCGCCGCGACCTGCGCCGTGGTGTCGAGCGGGTTGCCGAGCGTGGCGAAGGGCACGATCTGCGCCACCGCTTCGGCCGCCGCGGGTGAGAGCGCCGGCAGCGTGAGGCCGAGCGGCTCGGCCGCATCGGCCATCAGCACGCCCACGCCGCCCGAGAGCGTGACCACGCCGAGCGTGCGGCTCGCCGGCAGCGGCGAGCTGGCGCACAGCTGCGCCACGTCGAGCATCTCCTCGATGCTGCGGGCGCGCCAGGCGCCGCATTCGGCGAAGACCGCATCGAAGACGGCATCGTTGCCGGCGAGCGAGCCGGTGTGCGTGGCCGCCGCCGCAGCCCCCACGGCGCTTGCGCCCACCTTCATCATCACCACCGGCTTGCCGGCGCGCGCAGCCTTCACCAGTGCGGCGCGCAGGCGCGGGCCGTCCTGGCAGCCCTCGAGCGCGGCGCAGATCACGCGCGTCCTCGGGTCGTCGGCCAACCCGGCGATGCACTCGGCCACGTCGATGTCGGCCTCGTTGCCGGTGGCCACGATGCGCGAGATGCCCAGGCCACGCTGGATCGCCATCGCATAGGCGCACGAGCCGAAGGCGCCGCTCTGCGTGGCGAAGGCGATGCCGCCGGGCTCGGGCGTGAGCGCTTCGAGGGCGGTGGAGAAGGTGGCGCAGAAGCGGTTGTGCACGCTCACCACGCCCAGGCAGTTGGGCCCGAGCAGGCGGATGCCGTGTGCGCGCGCCGTGGCCTGCAGCTGCTGCTGTCGTGCAAGGCCCTCGGGCCCCACGTCGGCGAAGCCGGCGCTGAAGACCTGCACCAGGCGGATGCCCTTGCGTGCGCAGGCCTCCACCGCGCCCTGCACCGCCGCCACCGGCACCACGACGATGGCCTGGTCCACCTCGCCTTCGATGTCGTCGAGGCTTGCCACCGTCGCCTGGCCCTGCACTTCGGCGGCACCGGGGTTGACCAGGTGCACGCGGCCGGCGTAGCCCGCATCGCGCAGGAACCGCACCGGCCGGCCCGAGAGCTTGTCGGGGTCGGAGGAGGCGCCCACGATCGCGATCGTGCGCGGCTCGAAGAGGCGCTCGAAGGTGCCGTCGGTCATGTGGACGCGAGCGCGCGCGGGCGCAGCTCGTCGGTGAGGCGGCGCGATTGCAGCAGCGCATCGCCGTGGCGGAACTCGAGCGCGAGCAGCCGCTTGCACAGGCGCGCGATCGGCAGCTCCTCGCTCATGCCGATGGCGCCGTGCAGCTGCACCGCCGTCTCGCCGCAGTGGCGGCCGGCGTCGCTCACGTAGAGCTGGGCGAGCTGCACGTCGCGCTGCACCGCGGCGAGATCGTGCGCCGCGCGCTCCAGCGCATCGAGCACCAGGCCGCGTGCGGCTTCGTACTTCACGTACAGGTCCACCACCTTGTGGCGCAGCACCTGGAAGGAAGAGAGGGCGACGCCGAACTGGCTGCGCTGGGTGAGGTGCGTGGTGGTCTGCGTGACGAGCGCGCCCAGCGCCGCCACGCCCTGCACGCAGGCGGTGAGGGTGGCGAGCGTCGTGGCTTCGTCCACCTTGGGCTGTACGCCCAGACGGGCCGCGCGCGACCAGGGCAAGGCCTCCACCGGCCACGCGGCGAGCGTCGTGCCATCGACGGCGCGGGTGCGTTGCGGTGGGGGCAGGTCGCTCGCCGTGAAGGCGACGAGCGCATGGCGCTGCGGCATCACGGCGAGGTAGTGCGTGGCCGGCAGGTCGTCGGTCATCACCGTCGCACTGCGCGCATCGGGCTGCAGCCAGGTGAGCTGCACCGTTTGCGCGGCGAGACCCTGGGCGAGCTCGCGCGCGGTGTCACCGGCGCTCGCAGCCGCGACGAGCAGCAGGGGCGCTGCGCCACAGCGCTCGGCCACTGGCAGCGCAAGGCCGTGCGCGCCCAGGGCTTCGGCGATGGCGGCGAGGTCGTGCAGCGTGCCGCCCGCGCCGCCGAGCGACTCGGGCACGAGCAGGCCGTCCCAGCCGAGGGCGCGGGCGCCTGTCCAGAGCTGCGCCGGCTCGGCGTCGCGCGGCTGATCGGCGGCAAAACGTGCGGCCGCGTCGTGCAGCAGCCCCGGGCACATCGGCGTGGTGGTGTAGGACATGCGATCAGGCTCCGAGCAGCTCGCGTGCGATCACGTTGCGCTGCACCTCGCTCGTGCCACCGGCGAGCGTGCGCGAGCGGAAGAAGAGGTAGTTCTCCACCCAGAGCGCGTGCGGATGGCCGGGCAGCTCGGGGTCGTCGGCGAGCGCGAGGCGCGCCACCGCTTCCGGGCCGACCGCGTCGAGCGCGATGGCCATGATGCGCTGGCCCAGCTCGCCGTTCATCAGCTTGAGCGCCGAGGGCTTGGCGCCCAGCGGCCGCTCGTGCATCAGGTCGTCGATGGCATGGGTGAGCAGGTGGTAGGCGCCCTTGAGCTCGGCCTCGGCGAGCAGCAGCCGGTGCCACAGCACCTGCAACGCGCGCGACTCGCCGGCGATTCGTGCCTCGTGCTCCAGCAGGGCGGCCACGCGCTGCCACAGCCGCATGAGCCGCGGCACGCTCGCCGGCGGCAGCCGCTCGCGCTCCAGCAGGAACTTGGCGCAGCGCCAGCCCTTGCCTTCTTCGCCGATGAGGTTGGCCACCGGCACGCGCACCTCGTCGAAGAAGACCTCGTTGAGGTGGTTCCAGCCTTCGATGGTGCGGATGGGCCGCACGGTGACGCCGGGGCTTTTCAGCGGAATCAGGAGCAGCGAGATGCCGTCCTGCTTGCGCGCTTCCTTCGAGGTGCGCACCAGCGTGTAGATGAGGTCGGCCTCGTGGGCGTGCGAGGTCCAGATCTTCTGGCCGTTGACGACGTAGTCGTCGCCCTCGCGGCGCGCGGAGGTGATGAGCGAGGCGAGGTCGGAGCCGGCGCCCGGCTCCGAGTAGCCCTGGCACCACCAGTCGGTGCCCCGGAGGATGCCGGGCAGGAAGCGCGCCTGCTGCTCCGGCGTGCCGAAGGCGATGATGACCGGGCCGATGTGGCCGAGCCCATGGTGGTACTGCACCGGGCAGTCGTGCGCGGCCATCACCTCCTCGAAGAGGAAGCGCTGCTTGAGATCCCACCCCGTGCCGCCGTGCTCGCGGGCCCAGCCGGGGGCCGCCCAGCCGCGCTCGTGGAGCAGCGCCTGCCAGCGCGACCACTCGCGCCGCGTGAGCTTCTGGTGGCCCTCGGCCACCAGGCGGCGGATGTCCTCGGGGCACTGCGTGCGCGCGAACTCGGTGAGCTCGGCGCGGAAGGCGTCGTAGTCGACCATCGATCGATCAGCGGCCGGTGTACTTGGGCTCGCGCTTCTCGAAGAAGGCGCGCTGCGCTTCCTTCGTGTCGTCGGTCTTGGACAGCGCCACGGTGATGTTCTGCTCGTAGCGGTAGCCGTCGCGCACCGGCATGAGGGCGGTCACCTGCGCGGCTTCCTTGGCGTAGCGCAGCGCGAGCGGCGCCTTGCCGGCGATCTCGTGCGCGAGGTTCATGGTGTAGGGCATGAGCTCCTCGGGCGGCAGGCTCGCCTCGATCAGGCCCAGGCGGTACATCTCGTCGGCGCTGACCTTCATGCCGGTGAAGAACATGCGCCGAGCGCGCGACTTGCCGAAGATGCTCTGCAGCATGGCGGTGCCGCCGGCCAGGCCCACGTTGATCTCGGTCATCGCCACGTAGGCGGTGTTGGACGCGATCCAGATGTCGGCCGCGGTCATGAGGCCGAAGCCCGCGCCGATGGCCGGGCCGTTGACCGCGCTGATCACCGGCTTGCTGCATTCGCGGATGGAGTTGCCGCACTCGCGCACGATGCGGTTGTGCCGCCAGTAGGCGCCTTCGTCGTTGCCGAGCTTGGGGCGCTCGGAGATGTCGGCCCCGGCCGAGAACATCTTGCCCTGGCCGGTGAGCACGACCACGCGCACGTCGGCCTTGTCGTTGAGCATGTCGAAGGTCTCGATCAGCTCCAGGCGCATCTGCGCGTTCTGCGCGTTCACCGGCGGGCGCGCGAGGGTGACGATGGCGACATGGCCGTCGTAGGTCAGTTGCAGGGTTTCGAGGGCCATCCAGTGCTCCTGTTGGGGGTCGGTCATTCGATGTGGAACCTGGCGCCTGCACGCTCGGTGAGGCGCCTGAGCTTGGCGAGCTCGGCGTCGAGGAAGGCCTTGAACTCGGCCTGCGTCATGTTCTGGATGCGCAGCCCACCCTTGCCGATCTGGGCGCGCGTGTCGGGCTGGTCGATGGCCCAGCGCAGGTCGTCGAAGAGCTTCTGCTGCAGGGCCACAGGCGTGCCCTTCGGCACGAAGAAGCCGAACCAGCTGCCGAAGACGAAATCGACCCCGAGCTCGCGGAAGGTGGGCACCTCCATCGCGAAGGGATGGCGCTCGACCGAGGCCACGGCGATCGCGCGCAGCTTGCCGTTGCGCACGTTGTGCATGGACGAGGGCCCGTCGAAGATGCCGTGCAGCTGGCCGCCGTAGACGTCGGTCATCGCCGGCGCGGTGCCCTTGTAGGGCACGTGCGTGATCTCGGCGCCGATGGTGGCGGCGAAGAGCTCGGCCGCGATGTGCGGGCTGGAGCCGTTGCCCGAGGAGGCCAGCTTGAGCGCGCCGGGGGCGCTCCTGGCGTGGGCGATCACGCCCTGGAGATCGGTGACCGGCAGCGCCGGGTTGACCACCAGGATGTTGCTGCTGGTGCCCAGCAGCAGCAGCGGCGTGAGCGCCGAGGGCTCGTAGGGCAGCTTCTTCATCAACACCTGGTTGGAGGTGTAGGCGTAGCTCGCGAGCAGGAGCGTGTGGCCGTCCGGCGCGGCGCTGGCCGCGGCCTGCGTGCCGATCACGGTGCCGGCGCCGCCGCGGTTCTCGACGTTGACCGGCTGGCCCCAGCGCTCGGCCAGCTTGGCCGACACGGCGCGGGCGTAGAGGTCGGTCACGCCGCCCGGCGTGTAGGGCACGACGAGCGTGACGGGCCTGGCCGGAAAGGTCTGCGCCTCGGCAAGGCCGGTGAGGGTGAGCCCGAGGCTCAGGGCAAGAAGGCGGAGGAGAGGGTGCTTCATGCGGGCTCCCGGCGGTGGGCTCTGCGCACCTGCCGGCCGGCAGGTAAGCGTGGTGAGTATAGGAAGGCGTTCATGGCAATGGGCACGCGTTTTCCCTTTGTGGGGTCTTGAGGGGTCGAGGCTCAGCCGGCCCGCTGGTCCTCGCGCTCCTGCAGCTCGCGCCACATCAGCTTGCCGGCGCTCGACTTGGGCAGCGTGTCGACGAACTCGATCAGGCGCGGGCACTTGTAGGCGGCGAGTTGGGTGCGGGCCCAGGCGATGAGCTGCTGCTCGTCGACGGGCTCATGGTGCAGCGCGCTGCGCACCACGTAGGCCTTGACCGTCTCGCCGCGGTAGGCGTCCTTCGCGCGCACCACGCAGGCTTCGCGCACCGCCGGGTGCCGGTGCAGCGCGGCCTCCACCTCCGCCGGCCAGACCTTGTAGCCCGACGCGTTGATCATGCGTTTGAGGCGGTCGGTGAGGAAGAAGTAGCCCTCCTCATCGACATGGCCGAGGTCGCCGGTGCGGAAGAACGGCTTGCCGTCGAGCGTCATGAAGCATTCGCGCGTGGCGGCTTCGTTGCGCCAGTAGCCCTCGAACACCTGCGGTCCGTGCACCACGATCTCGCCGGTCTGGCCCTGCGGCAGCGCCTCGCCGGTGTCAGGGTCCACGATGCCCGCGTCGGTGCCGATGAAGGGGATGCCCAGGCACTGCAGCTTGGGTTTCTCGCGCGGGTTGCGGTGGGTCGCGCCCATGGTTTCGGTCAGCCCGTACCCCTCGCCGTAGGTGAGGCCGAAACGATCGCGCAGCCGCTCGGCAACCGCGGCCGGCATGGGCGCGCCGCCGCCGCCGATGAAATCGAGGCTCTCGAGCGCGGCCGGGTCGAGCGCCGGGTTGTCGAGGAAGTCGATGAGCATGGTGGAGATGCAGCTCCAGTAGCTCACCTGGTACTTGGGGATGAGGCGGGCTGCGGCGTCGCGGTCCCAGCGCGGCAGCAGCACGCAGGTGGCGCCCACGTAGATCGGGCTGTGCATGCCCGCCAGCATGCCGGCCACGTGGTAGAGCGGCAGCGTGGAGAGCGACACCCGCTCGCTGTGCGCGCCCGACCAGATGGCCGCGGCCACCACGTTGTGCATCACGGTGCGGTGCGGATGGCGGCAGCCCTTGGGCAGGCCGGTGGTGCCGCTGGTGTAGGGCAGCAGCGCCAGGTCATCGGGCCCGGCGGTGTGCGGATGCGGCGCGCGCGTCTCGGCCAGTGCTTCGGTCCACGCCACCGCGCCGGTCGGAAGCGCGTGCCGCTCCGTGAGCCACGCGGGCGCGTCGGCGGGCACCTGGACGAGCGCATCGGCGTAGTGGGTGACGAGCAGCGGCAGCGTGTCGCTCGCCTCGCGCAGCCGCGGCGCGAGCTCGGCCGCGCAGACGGCCAGCACCGGCTCGGCGTCGTGCACGTAGTGGCGCAGCTCCTGCGCGAGGTTCATCGGGTTGATGGGCACCACCACCGCATCGGCGCGCAGCGCGGCGTAGCAGGCCACGATCCACTGCGGGCAGTTCTGCATGCACAGCAGCACGCGGTCGCCGCGCTTCACGCCGGCCACATGCTGCAGCCAGGCGGCGAGCGCCTCGCACTGGCGCGCGAGCGCCGAGAAGCTGAGCGCCTCGTCGAGGTAGACGACGGCTGCCTTGTCGGGGTAGCGCCGCGCCGAGACCTCGAGGTTGAACCACAGCGAGGTGCGCGGCGCCACGAGGTGACGCGGGAGCGCGCTCACGCTCACTCCTTGCCGAGCGTCTCGACCACGATCTTCTCGCGGGCGAACTTCTCGGCGGCGTACCGGGTGTACTCGGCGGTGTCGAGGTAGGCCGGCACCATGTCGAACTTGACGAGCGCGGCCTTGAAGTCGGGCGACTCCATTGCCTGGCGGAAGGCGTCGTGCAGCTTCTTCACGATGGCCGGGTCGGTGCCCTTGCGCACGGCGATGCCGAGCCGCGATTTCTCGGGCTTGGTGACGCCCACCTCGGCCACCGACTTCACGTCCGGGTGGCGCGCATTGCGCGTCTCGTCGAGGCTCAGCAGGAGGCGCAGCTTGCCGGCCTCGACATGCGGTTTCCACTGCGGCGTGGCCGCGGCCGACATCACGTGGCCGCCGAGCAGGGCCGGCAGCGATTCGGCGTCGCCCTTGTAGGGCACGTGCGTGAGCTTCACGTGGTTGACCCGTGCGATGTCTTCCATCATCAGGTGCAGCGCGGTCAGCCGCCCGGGCGTGGCGTAGCTGATCGCGCCGGGGTGGGCGCGGGCGTGGGCCAGGTAGTCGTCGATGGTCTTGAAGGGCGAATCGGCGCGCACCACCAGGGCCGAGCCGCTGTAGGCGATGGCGTTCATCACGTAGTCGAAATCGCGCACCGGGTGCCAGTCGGTGCTCACCACGTGCGGCAGGCGGAACACCGGCGCCGAGAGCTGCGCGAGCGTGTAGCCGTCGGGCCTGGCATGGAAGAGCGCCTGCGCCGCGAGCGTGCCGCCGGCGCCGGTGCGGTTTTCCACCACGATGGTCTGGCCGAGGATCCTGGAGGCCGCCTCGCACAGCGCGCGGAAGGGCACGTCGGAGGCGCCGCCGGCCGCATAGCCGATCACGAGCTTGATCGGGCGGTTGGGGTAGTCGCTGGCCTGCGCCCAGGCCTGCGGCGCCGCGCCGGCGGCAAGGGCGCCGAGCAGTGCGCGGCGTGTCACGGTTGTCATGGGGCCTCCGGGTCGTGGTGCCAAGGTGAACTCAGCTTACTTGCCGGCCGGCAGGTAAGGCAACTAGGGGCGGACCCGCATGGCTGTTTTCACAGCCGACTCGCGAATGGGGGGCGCAGCGCGACCGCGCCGCGAGGGCTCAGCGCCGGCGCGTGGCCAGGCCGTTCAGCACCATGTCGAGGTACTGCTCCACCACCTGCACGGCGGTGAGCCGACCGTTGGGCTTGTGCCAGCGCGGCAGGTAGTTCAGGCCCGAGAGCAGCAGGCGCGTGGCGAGCGCCGGGTCCACGTCGCGCAGCGCGCCCTGCTGGACCGCGTCGCTCACGCACTGGCGCAGCAGGCGCTCGAAGCGGTCGCGCTCGGGCACCACGGCCTTGCGCTGGTTCGGGTCGAAGTTGGACCAGAAGGTGTTGGAGGAGCTGATCCAGCCCGAGCGGTCGGTGTCGATCTGCTCGGCGCTGCACAGCAGGAAGGCGCGGATCTTGTCGATGGGCTTGTCGGCCGCGGCCACCGCTTCGGTGGCGCGCTCCACGAGCGCGGCCATGCGCCCGGCCACCACGCGCTGGAAGAGCGTTTCTTTCTCGGGGAACCAGTAGTAGAGCGCCGCCTTGGTGATGCCCGCCTGCTCGGCGATGTCGCGCAGCGAGGTGCCTTCGTAGCCCTTGCGCGCGAAGAGTTCGGCGGCGATGGAGACGAGTTGCTCGTCGCGGAGCGCACCCGCGGCGGGGGCTGCGGTCTTGCGGGCGGAGGAGGTGGCTTTCTTGGCAGGCATGGGCGCGGGGATCATATCGGCACGTGGTCCACGCCCCGCAC
>JBIQJS010000002.1:64661-79792 GCA_044507405.1 Rubrivivax sp.
TTCTTGGCAGGCATGGGCGCGGGGATCATATCGGCACGTGGTCCACGCCCCGCACTTCAGAGCACGCGCCGCACGCCCGGCAGGCGCAGCAGCAGGCCGGCCAGCACGTAGCAGGCCACGCAGGCGAGCGTGGCCGTGACGCCGAACTTCAAGAGCGACGGCGCCTGCACATGCCGCCACGCGAGCGCGATCGCCACCACCGGCAGCGGGTGAATCACGTAGATCGCATAGGCGCGCCGCGAGAGGCGCTGCCAGGGCGGCGACGAAGCGCCGCCCCGCTGCGCGCGTGTGAGCAGCCACAGGACGACGCCCCAGGCGACGAAGGGCTCCCAGAAGGCATAGACCAGCGCCGGCAGATTCCAACCACCCATGGGGTCGGCCTGCAGCAGCGGGATCGCATCCTTCAGCAGGCCGAGCGGTGCGAGCAGCGGCAGCGTGACCCAGGCGATGCGCTTCCAGCGCCGGGCTTGTGCCTGCGGGCCGGGCTCGCCGAGCTGGGCCAGCCAGCCGCGCTGCGCGGCCATGCAGCCCGCGGCATAGAGGATCACGTAGCCCGCGAAGTAGCCGAGCTGCAGGCCCCACCACTCGGCGCCCACGGGCCACAGCAGGCGCAAGGCGAAGGCTGCAGCGCCGCACACGATGGCCGCGGCCAGCAACTGCGAATTCGACGGGAAGGGGCGCGCGCCCGCCTTCGGCCAGCCTGCCCACCGGTGCACCACGAGCGAGACGAGCGACATCACGAGCAGCGCCTTCGCAAACCACAGCGGCCCCTGCTCGAACTGGCCGCGCTGCCAGAGCAGCAGCATCACGTCGAGGAAAGGGCGATCCCGCGTGGCCCACTGCACCAGTGCGATCGTCGCCGGCCCGAGCAGCCAGCCGAAGGCGAGCAGCGGCAGCCCGAGGCGCATGAAGCGATCGCGCAGGTAGGCGGCCGTCGTCTTGCGCGCCAGCGCCGAAGGCGTGAAGACGCCCGCGACGAGGAAGAAGAGACCCATGAACCAGGCCTGGTTGACCGCGCAAAAGAAGGTGAGCGCGATCGACGAGGGCTGGTCACCCTGCGGCAGCTCGCGGTAGAACCAGCCCCCCGCGCCGCCGTAGGTGATGGCCGTGTGATGGCACACCACCAGCAGCGTCACCCGCCCTTGAGCCGGTCGAGCCCGTCGTGACGGGCGTCGGGGCCCATCAGCGGCCCTTGAACTTGGGTGTGCGCTTCTCGGCCCAGGCGGCCGCGCCTTCCTGCAGGTCGTCGGACTGCGCGGCGCGGGCGATGTCGCGCTGCAGCTCGGTCGCATCGAGCACGCCGCGGGCGATGCGGGTGAGGTGCTTCTTCATGCCGAGCAGCGCGAGCGGCGCCATCTGCGCGAGCGTGCGCGTGAGCGCATCGGCCTGGGCGGTGAGTTCGTCGCGCTCGACGAAGTGGGTGAGGAAGCCGATGCGGTGCATCTCGCGCGCGTCGATGCGCTCGGCGGTGAGGAAGAGCCGCTTGGCCTCGTTCACGCCCAGGCGGCTCACGTAGCGCTCGAGGCCGCGCTGGTAGAAGTGCAGCCCCAGGCGCGCGGCGGGCATGAACATCTCGACCGCCTCGCAGCCGATGCGGAAGTCGCACGCGAGCGCGAGGTCGGTCGCGCCGCCGTACACACCACCCTGCATCACCGCGATGGTGACGGGCCGCGCGTCCTCGAAGGCGTCGACCATCTGGTCGAAGCTGATCTTGCGACCGCCGCCGATCTGGCCGATGTCGTAGCCGCTGCAGAAGTACTTGCCTTCGGCCTGCAGGCGCAGCACCAGCACCTCGTCGCGCGCGTTCACCGTGTTGACGTGGTCCACCAGCGTGGCGAGGTCGGCCGGGTCGAGCCGGTTGGCCACGCGCGGGCGGCGCAGGGTGATGGTGGCGACGTGGCCTTGGAGGTGGAGCTCGGGGGTCATGGGGCGCGATTCTGCGGGAAGGCGAGCCGGTGCCCCGGGCGTTTCGTCACCGCCCCTTGAACTGCGGCGCGCGCTTTTCCATGAAGGCCTTGCGGCCCTCGATGTAGTCCTCGCTGTTGAAGCACTGGTCGATCATCTCGGCGATGTGGCCGGCTTCGGTGCGCGAGTAGCGCTCGTAGGTGTTGACCGCGGCCTTGGCGGCGCGGATGGTGAGCGGCGCGTTGCGCGCGAGGGTGGCGGCGTACTGGCGCACGCGCGCCTCGAGCTCGGCTTCGGGCACGACGAAGTTCACGAGGCCCATGCGCAGCGCCTCGTTCGCATCGAAGAAGCGCGCGCTGAAGAGGATGTCGCGCGCCGAGGATGGGCCCACCAGCCGCGCGAGCGCGGCCACGCCGCCATAGTCGTAGCCGAGGCCGAGCCTGGCCGCGGGGATGCCGAAGGTCGAGCCCTCGGCGGCGAAGCGCACGTCGGCGCTCAGCGACACGGCCAGCCCGCCGCCGATGCAGTAGCCCTGGATCATCGCGACCAGGGGCTTGTCGAGCTTGTTGAGCCACAGCCGCCCGGCCTCGGCCACCTCGCCGTACTGCTTGCGCTGCTCGGCGTTGGAGCGCTTTTCGCCGAACTCGGAGATGTCGGCCCCCGAGGCGAAGGCCTTGCCGCCCGCGCCCTTGAGCACCACCACGCGCACGGCGTCGTCGTGCTGGAAGGCCTGCAGCACGTCGCCGAGGCCCGCCCACATCTCCAGCGAGATCGCGTTGCGCCGCTCGGGGTTGTTGAAGGTCAGCCAGCCGATGCCATCGGCCACCTCGGCGATCAGTTTGTCGGTCTTGAGGGCGAGGGTGCTCACGCGATGGCTCCTAGAGATTGCAGGTGGTCGATGGTGCCGGCGTCGAAGCCGAGCTCGGCGAGCAGCTCGTGCGTGTGCTCTCCGGCGTCGGGCGCGGCGTGGTGGAAGGCGTCGGGGTGCGGGAAGTGCGAGAGGTTGATCGGCGAACGCACGAGGTTCACGTCGCCGAGCGCCGGGTGCGGGGCGGGGCGTGTCATGCGCAGGTGCTGCGTCTGCGCATCCTCGAAGGCCTGGCCGATGTCGAGGATGGGGCCGCAGGGCACGCCCACCGCGTTGAGACGCTCCACCAGGTCGTCGGTGGCGAACCGGCGGGTCAGCTCGTTCAGGTCGCGGTTGAGGCGCTCGCGGTGCTTCACGCGCGAGCGCACGTCGGCGTAGTCGGGGTCGTTGAAGAGCGCATCGGCCGCGAGCGCCTGGCACAGCGCGACCCACATCTTCTGCGTGCTCGCGGCCACGTTGACCAGGCCATCGCTCGCCTCGAACACGCCCATGGGCACCGCGGTCGGGTGGAAGTTGCCCTGCTGCCTGGGCACCTCGCCGTTCATGGTGTAGCGCGCGCCCTGGAAGTCGAGCTTGTTGAGCATGGATTCGAGCAGCGAGGTGTGGACCCATTGGCCTTCGCCCGTGTGCTCGCGGTGCAGCAGCGCCAGCAGGATGCCTTGCCCGAGGAACATGCCGGCCGAGGTGTCCGAGACCGCGATGCCCGCGCGCATGGGCCCGCGGCCGGGCTCGCCGGTGATGGACATGAGGCCGCTCATGCCCTGCACGATCTGGTCGACGCCGGGGCGGTCACGGTAGGGGCCGCTCTGGCCGAAGCCGGAGATGCTCGCGAGGATGATGCGCGGGTTGATCGCCTTGAGCTGCTCGTAGCCGAGGCCCAGGCGCGTCTTCACGTCGGCGCGGAAGTTCTCCACCACCACGTCGGCGCGCTTCACCAGCTCTTGCAGCAGCGCGAGCCCCTCGGGGTGCTTGAGGTCGATGCACAGGCTGCGCTTGTTGCGGTGCAGGTTCTGCTCGTCGGGGCTGCGCCGCAGCGCCCCGGTGATGTTGCCCGACGACTGCTTCGGCGGCGCCTCGATGCGGATCACGCGCGCGCCCCAGTCGGCCAGCAGGCGCACGGCGGTGGGGCCGGCGCGCGCGATGGTGAGGTCGAGCACGGTGTAGCGCGCGAGCGGCAAGGCGGGGGAAGGGTCGGTCGGCGGCGTCATGAGGTCGGCGGTGAGGGGCGGCGGGTCAGCGCGCGTACAGCGAGCCGCCCGGATGGAAGGCCGGCACGCGGGCGATCGCCTCACGCTCGGCGCCGCGCGGGTCGTGCACGACGGCGGTCTCGGCGCCAAAGACCATGGTCGCGCGTTCGTCGAGCGTGTAGGCCGGCCACGCCGGCAGTCCGTCGTGCTGTGGGTCGCCCGTGCGCGCGAACTGCGCCCAGGCCGCCATCATCTGGCGCTCGAGCCGCGCGACTTCGGGCCCGTCGCCGGTGAAGGCCTGCGCGAGCGCGGCCTGGCCGAAGATGAACGGGATCTCGGCGGTGTGCGGCGACATCAGCTTGCCGCCGAATGCCGGGCTCTCCCAGGCGAATTCGTAGGCATGGACCGGTGCGCTGCCCTGCTTCACCTTCTGCTCGGCGCCGGTGATGTTGTTGAGGCGGTAGAGGTAGTCGCTCGCGATGTAGGCGAGCAGCTCGCTGCCGGGTGCGCCGGGGTGGTGGCGCTCGTAGATGGCGATCACCTCGTCGGCCAGCGCTTCGTCCACCCGCAGGAAGCGGCGGATGCGCGCGCGGGCCTCGGCGCCGTCCACCGTGAAGTTGCTCGGGTCGGCGGCGAGGAAGAAGGTCGCTTCGGTGCGGGTGTGGCCGATGAGCAGCGGCACCGCCGCCGACACCTCGGGCGCGCTCGGGTGGAACGGGTGGCGCGCGAGCGTGCGGCCGTCGATGACCGGGCGGAAGCTGTCCTGCCCGCCGCTCGCGCCGATCACCGATTGCATGGCCTTCAGCAGCGTCTCGGCCGGCACGGCCTGCAGCGCGGCGAAGTCGCCTGCGGGCAGCTCGAGCTTCGCGAAGAGCCGGCGCGTGGCGGCTTCGCATTCCTCGCGCTCCTGCACGCGAAAGCCCGACGACGAGCTCTGCACGATGGCGCGGTGGAAGAGGCCCTGCGCGGCCTGCATCGCCATCAGGATGGCGACCTTGGCGCCGCCGCCCGACTGGCCGAAGAGCGTGACGCAGCCCGGGTCGCCGCCGAAGCGCTCGATGTTGTCGCGCACCCACTGCAGCGCGGCGACGAGGTCGAGCATGCCGGCGTTGCCGGCATCGGCAAAGCGCGGGTCGCTGCCCTCGGTCGGGCAGAGGTAGCCGAAGAGGTTGAGCCGGTGGTTCACGCTCACGACCACCACGTCCTGCGACTGCGCGAGCACGCTGCCGTCATAGACGTGCGAGCTGCCCGAGCCCATCGAGAACGCGCCACCGTGCAGCCACACCATCACCGGGCGGCGCTGGCCGTCGGCCGCGGGTGTGTAGACATTGAGCGCGAGGCAGTCTTCGCCCAGCGGCGCATCGCTCGCGAGCCACTGGAAGACCTTGGTGCGCGGCATCACGACCTGCGGGCAGCTCGGGCCGAAGGCGAGCGCATCGCGCACGCCGCGCCAGGGCGTGGCGGGCTGGGGCGGCAGGAAACGGTTCGCTCCGGCGGTGGAGGCGGCGTAGGGGATGCCCTTGAAGGCGAGGCCGCGGTCGCTGGAGACGCCTCGGACCTGGCCCAGGCTGGTGGTGACGATGGGTTCGGTCATGGCCTCGATCAGATATATCTGATGAGGCTATAGATATGGACGCAGGGCGTCAACCGGCCTTGCCCGGGTGTCGCGTCAGAGCGTGGCCTTGTAGCGCTCCAGCATCTGCGCCTGCGATTCGACCGGCCCGGCGAGCCCGGCCTGGTCGCGGATCATCTCGCCGAGCGAGGGCAGGGCCGAGCGGTGCACCTGTGCCTCGGGCGACCACAGGCGCGAGCGCATGAAGGCCTTGGGGCAGTGGAGGTACACCTCGTCGGTCGAGACGACGATCGCCAGCCGGGCCGCGCGCTTCTCGTCGGGCAGGGCGGCCAGGTGCACCGGGTCGCAGGAGAGGTGCGCCGCGCCGTTGATGCGCAGCGTCTCGTCCACGCCGGGGATCATGAAGATCAGCCCGACCTTGCCCGTCTCGACGATGTTGCGCATGGAGTCGAGCCGGTTGTTGCCGGGGGCGTCGGGGATCAGCAGCGTGCGGTCGTCGAACGGCCGGATGAACCCAGGCGCGCCGCCGCGCGGCGAGGCATCGGGCATGCCGCTCGCGCCGGCGGTCGCGACCACGACGAAAGGCGACAGCGCAATGAAGCGCCGGCTGTGCGGCTCCAGCGCCGTGATCTGCTTCTTCTGCGCCCGCTCGCTCACCGGTCCGTAGAGCGCCGCGAGGGCCTCGAGGGTCTGGATGCGGTGTTCGTGCGCCATCGCCGTGCCCTCCGGAGCCCCGTGGCTCAGACCGCCTTCGCCCGCGGCAGCTCGGCGATGTGCTGGTCGCGCAGCTCGCGCTTGAGCACCTTGCCGATGGCGCTGCGCGGCAGCTCGTCGATGTAGTGGACCGCCGAGACCCGCTGCGTCTTGCCCACCTGCTTGGCGAACCAGTCCTGCAGCGCCTGCTCGGTGATGACCTCGCCGGGCTTCCTGACCACGTAGGCCACGGGCGTCTCGCCCCAGGCCTCGGAGGGCACGCCCACCACCGCCACGTCGGCCACGGCGGCGTGCTGGCGCATCACCGCCTCGAGGTCGCTCGGGTAGATGTTGAAGCCGCCGCTGATGATCATGTCCTTCTTGCGGTCCATCAGCGTGAGGAAGCCGTCTTCGTCGAAGCGGCCCACGTCGCCGGTGCGGATGAAGCGCTCGCCCTCGGGGCTGTACCACTCGGCATCGCGCGTCTTGGCGGGCTGCTGGTGGTAGCCGGTCATCATGGAGACGCTGCGGCCCACCACTTCGCCCAGCTCGCCTTGCGGCACGACCTTGCCGTGTTCGTCGATCAGGCGCACGTCGTGGCCTTCCGCGGGCTTGCCCACGGTGTGCAGCTTGTCGGGGTACTTGTGGGCCTCGAGGATGCAGCTGCCGCCGCCTTCGGTCATGCCGTAGAACTCGACCAGCCCGCCGGGCCATCGCTTGAGGATGTCGGCCTTGAGCGCGGCGCCGAAAGGCGCGCTGGTGCAGAACTTGAACTTGAAGCTCGACAGGTCGAAGGTGTCGAAATCGGGCACCGCCATGATGCGCTGGTACTGCACCGGCACGAGCATGGTGTGCGTGCAGCGGTGCTGCGCGGCGAGCTCGAGGTAGCCGCGCGCGTCGAACTTGGGCATGAGCACCAGCGTGCCGCCCCAGGCGATGGTCGGGAAGAAGACGACCAGCGTCGTGTTGCTGTAGAGCGGCGTGGCGAGGATGGTGGTGCCACCCGGCCCGTACTGGTAGGCGCCACCGCCGCGGCGCACGTGCGCCCAGCGCATGCGGTGCGGCTGCACGATGCCCTTGGGCGTGCCGGTGGTGCCCGAGGAATAGATGATGTTGAAGGCCCAGTCGGGCTTGGGCTTCACTTCCTTGAACGTGGTGCCGAAGGGGGCGACCCAGTCGACGAGCTGCGTGCCCACCGGCGAGCCGTCGAGCGAGACGCGCGGGATGCCGAGCGCTTCGGCCGCGTTCACCGCTTCGGCCGTTGCCGCTTCGGTGAAGAGGATCTTTGCGTCGGAGTCCTTCAGCATGCCCTGCAGCTGCTCGGGCGTGGAGCCAGGGGCGAGCGGGGCCACCACCACGCCGGCGCGCAGCGCGCCCAGGAAGATCGCCGCGTAGTGCACCGACGAGTAGGCGCAGATGGCGATCGCCTGCTGCGGCTTCACGCCGTCGCGCTTCAGGGCGGCGGCCACGCGGTCCATCATCGCGTCGAGCTGGGCGTAGGTGACGCTCGCGGTCTTGTCGATGACGGCGAGGTGCCGGGGGTCGCGCTTGGCATGCGCGCGCACGAGGTCGGCGATGACGCCGAAGTCTTGTTCGAAGGGAGCAGCGATCGGATCCATGGTGTGAATGTGAAGGCCCTTCGGCGAGCTCAGGGCGAACGGGGGAAAGCGGTGCGGCGCGGGGTTCGCGACGCGGTCAGACCGTGGCCACCGCCGTCACCGGCGAGCCCACGGCCCCCGGCAGCCGCAGCGGCGGCGCCGTGAGGAGGAAACGGGAACGCTGGTGCGCACGCAGCCAGGCGGCGAGTTCGGTGAGGTACCAGAGTTCGCCCAGCGGCACGCCGAGCTTGAAGAGGCAGTGCTCGTGCAGCGGCAGCGCGGCGCGCTCGGCGTCGCCTTCGGTGTCGCGCGCGGGGTAGGCCTCGACCGCGTAGTTGTCGGCGATGAGCGCGGCCACGCCGCTGTCGGTCACCCACTGCAGCAGGCGCTCGTCGCGCCCGTCGAGCGTGGCGCACGAGGCGTTGAGCACCTTCATGTCGGGCTCCTTGTTCATCGAGAGGATGACGTCGGCGAAGCCCGTGTAGAAGAGCAGCATGTCGCCCGGCTCGACTTCCACGCGGTCGGCCTCCAGGATGCGCATCAGCTGGTCGTAGCCCACGTGTGCGCGCGGCCGGCCCACGTGCGCATGCAGGTCCACGAGCACGCCGCGGCCCTGGATGGCCTTGACGGCGAAGTTCTCGACGCCGAGCTTGAGCGCATACGAGCCGCCTTCGCCGCAGCCGCAGCTGGCGAGCTTGAGGTCGCCCGGGCCGAGCACGTCTTCGTGCGCGCGAAAGCCGTTGTAGTAGACCTTCTCCGGCTCGCCGTCGCCGTCGGCATCGAACCAGGAGCCCACGTGCGCGAAGGTGTCCCACTGCGTGGAGTACTGCAGCGTGATGTTGACCTGGTCGTCGCACACGACGTCGGTGTTGCGCTTGTCGAAGCGGCGCAGCGGCATGTTCATGAACGGGTCGCCCATGAGGTCGGTGGGGCGCAGCTCGGGCGGCTTGCGGCGCGGGTTGAGCTTGGCGCCGCCGGGGTAGTCGAGCGGCAGCGAGAGGCCGAAGGACAGGCCTTCCTTCACTTCGGCCACGCCCTGCTTCACCTTCTCGGGCGTGAGCAGGTTGAGGCGGCCGAGCTGGTCGTCGGGGCCGAAATCGCCCCAGGTCGAACCTTCGGGGCGGCGCTTCCAGCGGGTGGAGGTGCTCATGTCGGTGGGATCACTTCTTGACGAGGGGGCAGGCGCTGGCCGCGAGCGGCGTGTACGCCTGGTCGGCCGGCACGGTGCCCTTGAGGGTGTAGTAGTCCCAGGGCGAGCGGGACTCGGAAGGCTTCTTCACCTGGAAGAGGTACATATCGTGCACCATGCGGCCGTCTTCGCGGATGCGCCCGTTCTTCGCGAACATGTCGTTGATCGGCGTGGCCCTCATCTTCGCCATCACCGGCGCGGTGGCGTCGGTGCCGGTGGCCTTGACCGCGTTCAGGTAATGCAGCGTCGCCGAGTAGGCACCGGCCTGGGCCATGTTGGGCATCTTCTTCGTCCTCTCGAAGAAGCGCCGGGCCCAGGCGCGGCTCTCGGGCGTCAGGTCCCAGTACCAGCCGGCGCTCAGCATCATCCCCTGCGTGGCCGGCAGGCCCAGGCTGTGGATGTCGTTGATGAACATGAGCAGCCCGGCGAGCTGCTGCTTGCCCGAGGCGGTGAGGCCGAACTCCTTGGCTGCCTTGATGGCGTTGATGGTGTCGCCGCCCGCGTTGGCCAGGCCGATGATCTTGGCGCCCGACCCCTGCGCCTTGAGCATGTACGAGGAGAAATCGGCGGCGCTCAACGGGTGGCGCACCGAGCCCAGCACCTTGCCGCCGCCGGCCTTGACGACGTCGGAGGTGTCCTTCTCGAGCACCGAGCCGAAGGCATAGTCGGCGGTCAGGAAGAACCAGGTGTCGCCGCCGTTCTGCACCACCGCCTTGCCCGTCACGTTGGCGAGCGCGTAGGTGTCGTAGGTGTAGTGGACCGTCACCGGCGTGCAGGCCTCGTTGGTCAGGCGCGAGGCCCCGGGCGAGGTGAACACGGCGATGCGGTTCTTTTCCTTGGCCACGCCCGCCACGGCGAGCGCCGGGGCGCTGGCCGCGACGTCGAGCACGGCGTCGAGCTTCTCGGTGTCGTACCACTCGCGCGCCTTGCTGGCCGCGATGTCGGCCTTGTTCTGGTGGTCGGCCACCAGCACCTCGATGGGCTTGCCGAGCACCTGCCCGCCGAAATCCTCGACCGCCAGCTTCACGGCGGTGGCGAGGTTGGGGCCGGTGATGTCGGAGTACAGCCCCGACATGTCGAGGATGAGGCCGATCTTCACCTTGTCGTCGGAGATGCCCTGGGCGGGTGCCGTGGTGGCGAACGCGGTGAGGACTGCCAGCATCGAGGCCTTGAGCTTCATCTCGTCTCTCCTCTAGAGGCCCGGCCGGGAGGCCGGGCGGTGGTGGGAATCGGCCGGGGGATCAGAATGCGCCGTACACCATGTTGCGGAAGACCGCGCGGTAGTGCTCGCGTTGCCCCGGTGCCTGCATCATCCAGATCGCGATGAGTTTTTCCTTCGGGTCGATCCAGAAGGCGGTGCCGCCGAGGCCGCCCCAGTTGCCCTCGCCGACGCTGCCGGCGCTGTACGACTCGCCCGGCGCGGTGCGCACCGCGAAGCCGAGGCCGAAGCCGAAGCCCGGGCCCGGCAGGTAGCCGGTGGTGGCGCCCGGCACGCGGCTCGCGCGCACGACGTCGGGGCCGAGGTGGTCGTTCATCATCGACTCGACCGTCTTGGGCGAGAGGATGCGCACGCCGTCGAGTTCACCGCCGTTGAGGACCATGCGGCAGAAGCGCAGGTAGTCGCCCGCGGTGGACACCATGCCGCCGCCGCCCGATTCGAAGACCGGCGGCTTGGTGATGTCGATCAGGTTGACCGGCTGCTTCGTGTCAGGGTCGAGCTTGTAGGGCTCGGCCACGCGCGCGAGCTTGTCGGCCGGAACCGAGAAGCCGCTGTCCTTCATGCCCAGTGGGCCGAGGATGCGCTGCTGCAGGTAGGTGCCGAGCGTCTGCCCCGACACGCGCTCGATCAGCGAGCCCAGGATGTCGGTCGAGCGGCTGTACTCCCACACCGTGCCCGGCACGTAGGCGAGCGGCAGCGTCGCGAGCTTCTTCGAGAACCCGGTGTTGTCGATGTCGGCCTTGTGGATGCCGGCCTTCAGGTACTCGGTCTTCACGAGCGAACGGCCGAAGACACCGTAGGTCAGGCCGGAGGTGTGGCGCAGCAGGTCCTGCACGGTCGGCTGGCGCGGCGAGGGGACGACCTCGAGCACGGTGTTGCCGGCGGCGTCCTTCTTCTCGACGCCGAGCTTCACGTCCTTGAACTCGGGCAGGTAGCGCGAGATGGGCGCCTGCAGCTGCACGCGCCCGTCTTCCACCAGCATCATCACGCCCACCGAGACGATGGGCTTGGTCATGGAGTAGATGCGGAAGATCGCATCGCTCGTCATGGGCGAGGGCGCGGCCTGCTGGGGGTTGAGCACACCGATGGCGCGCTCGTGCACCACCTTGCCGTCGCGGTAGAGCAGGATGACGGCGCCGGGCAGGCGGCCGGCGGCGGCATCGCGCACCACGAGGTCGTCGAGCTTCTTGAGCGCTGCGGCGTTCATCGGGCCGCGCGCGGGGTGGCCGTCGCCGACGCTGGCACAGCCGGCGAGCAGCAGGCCGCCGGCCGCGAGGCCTGCCACCAAGGTGCGCCGCAAGTCGAAGTGGGTGAGGGTCATCGTCGTCTCCTGGTCCTTGTTCTTTCTTGGGGCTCCCTGAAAGGGCGGGGCGCGTCGGTCAGTACCCCCGCTCCCGGTCTACGGCGAGCGGCTGGGGCAGGCCGTCGCGGGCGCGTCGCAAGGCATCGATGCACTGCTGCGCGACGACGTCGAACGAGGCCTGGGCCGCGATGTGCGGCGTGGCCACCACCTTGGGATGCGACCACACCCAGTTGTCGGGCGGCGGCGGCTCGCGCTCGAAGACGTCGAGCGCCGCGCCGGCGAGGTAGCCCCCGTCGAGCAGCGCACGCAGGTCGGGCTCGACCACCTGCTCGCCGCGGCCGATGTTCACGAAGTAGGCGCCACGCGGCAGCTGCGCGAAGGTCTGGTGGTTGAGCAGGCCGCGCGTCTCGGGCGTGAGCGGCAGGGCGCAGACGAGGATGTCGGCCTGCGAGAGGAACTCGGGCAGTTCGTCCATGCCGGCGAAGGTGGCGACGCCCGGCACCTCACGCGGCGTGCGGCTCCACCCACCGACCGGGTAGCCCAGCGGCAGGAAGGCCCGTGCGATCGCCTGGCCGACCGCGCCGAGGCCCATCACGCCCACGCGGCAGCGCACCGCGGTGCGCACGGGATGGCGCACCCATTCGGCACGGGCCTGCTGCTCGGCGTAGAGCTTGAGGTCACGCGTGAACTGCAGCGTGGTCGCGACCACGTACTGCGCGATCTCCACGCCCTGCATGGGATCCACCACGCGCGTGACGGGCACGTGCGCCGGCAGGTCCTCGACCAGCAGCTTCTCGGCGCCCGCGCCGGTGGAGCAGAGCACGCGCAGGTGGGGGTATCGGGTGAGGATGCCCGGCTTCATTCGCCAGGCGAGGATGGCCTCCACCGCCTCGGGCGGCGGCGCGTCCTGCTCGGTCCAGACGGGGATGCCTTGGGCGGCTTGGCGGAGGGCTGCGGCGAAAGGCGCCGAAGGAAGGGGATGCGTGAGGACCAGGATGGCCATGAGGGCAGCGTCTCCTGATCAGGCGTCGTACCCCGGGTTGCGACGGTCGAGCCTGCGCAGGAGGCCCGGCCAGACGAGGCTGGAACCCTGGCCGCGCGAGGCATCGCGTGCCTGGCGCATGTTGAGCTCGACCACCTCCTTCGGAATGTGCGTTAGCTCGGTACCGCCCGACTGCGCGAGGATCTGGATGCGGCACGCGGTCTCGAGCGTGTACATCGCCTGGAAGGCCTCGGGCACCGAGCGGCCGCAGGTCAGCAGGCCGTGGTTGCGCAGGATGAGGGCGTTCTTCTTGCCGAGGTTGGCGCACAGGCGCGGCTTCTCGTCGTCGCGCAGGGCGATGCCTTCGTAGTCGTGATAGGCGATCTGGTTGAGTGGCAGCGTGGATTGCTGCGACAGCGGCAGGAGGCCGTGCTTCTGGGCCGACACCGCCACGCCGTGCAGCGTGTGCGTGTGCAGCACGCAGTTCACCTCGGGGCGCGCCTCGTGGATCGCGCTGTGGATCACGAAGCCGGCCGGGTTGATGTCGTACGCCGACGGCATCACCTTCTCGCCGTGGTGATCGACCTTCACCAGGCTCGACGCGGTGATCTCGTCGAAGAAGAGCCCGTAGGGGTTGATGAGGAAGCTGTGCGGCTCGCCCGGCACGCGGGCCGAGATGTGGGTGAAGACGAGGTCGTCCCACCCGAACAGCGCCACCAGCCGATAGGCGGCCGCGAGGTCCACCCGGGTTTGCCACTCTTCCGCGGAGACCTGGTTCTTGAGCGATGCGAATTCAAGCGGTGCATTCATGTCTGTCTCCTGCGGTTCGAGTGGAACCCGTGCTTATAGCCGCTCGTGCGGAGCTTGTCGAAGTGAACGCTGGTGCGCGCGCATCGCAAGCTCCGCCTGTCGCTTGGGTGATAGCGCTTACAGCGCCTTCACCAGCTCCGGCACGGCGGTGAAGAGGTCGGCTTCGAGGGCGTAGTCGGCCACCGAGAAGATGGGCGCTTCCGGGTCCTTGTTGATCGCCACGATCACCTTGCTGTCCTTCATGCCGGCCAGGTGCTGGATCGCCCCCGAGATGCCGGCGGCGATGTACAGCTGCGGCGCCACGATCTTGCCGGTCTGGCCCACCTGCCAGTCGTTGGGCGCATAGCCCGCATCCACTGCCGCGCGGCTCGCGCCGAGCGCGGCGCCCAGCTTGTCCGCGAGCGGCGTGAGCACTTCGGTGAACTTGTCGCTCGAGCCCAGCGCCCGGCCCCCCGAGACGATGATCTTGGCCGCGGTGAGCTCGGGCCGGTCGTTCTTGGCGATCTCGCTGCCCTGGAAGCTGCTCTTGCCGCTGTCGGGCGTGGCCTGTGCGGTCTCGACCGCCGCGCTGCCACCGGTGGCAGCGGCCGCGTCGAAGCCGGTGGTGCGCACGGTGATCACCTTGACCTTGTCGGCGCTCTGCACGGTGGCGATGGCGTTGCCGGCGTAGATCGGGCGCTCGAAGGTGTCGGGGCTGACGACCTTGGTGATGTCGCTGATCTGGCCGACGTCGAGCTTGGCGGCCACGCGCGGGGCGATGTTCTTGCCGCCGGCGGTGGCGGGGAAGAGGATGTGGCTGTAGTTGCCGGCGATGGCCAAGACCTGCGCAGCCACGTTCTCGGCCAGGCCGTGCTCGAGGTGGGCGCCGTCGGCGTGGATCACCTTGGCGACGCCGGCGATCTGGGCGGCGGCCTTGGCGGCTTCGCCGGCGTTGGCCCCGGCCACGAGCACGTGCACGTCGCCGCCGAGGGCGGCGGCGGCGGTGACGGTGTTGAGGGTGGCGCCCTTGACGGACTGGTTGTCGTGTTCAGCAATGACGAGGGTGGTCATGGTGTGTTCTCTTCCCTAGTACTCAGAGGACCTTGGAGACGTTCTTGAGCTTGTCGACCAGCGTGGCGACATCGGGCACCTTGATGCCGGCGCTGCGCTTGGGGGGCTCGGCGACCTTGAGGGTCTTGATGCGCGGGGCGACGTCCACGCCGAGCGCGTCGGGCTTGATCGTCTCGAGCGGCTTCTTCTTCGCCTTCATGATGTTGGGCAGCGTGACGTAGCGCGGCTCGTTCAGGCGCAGGTCGGTGGTGACCACGGCCGGCAGGCTGAGCTTGAGGGTCTCGAGGCCGCCATCGACTTCGCGGGTGACGGTGGCGGCATCCGCGGCGAGCTCGACCTTGCTGGCGAAGGTGGCCTGCGGCAGGTCGGCGAGGGCGGCGAGCATCTGGCCGGTCTGGTTGCAGTCGTCGTCGATGGCCTGCTTGCCGAGGATGACGAGGGCGGGCTGTTCCTTGTCGACGAGCGCCTTGAGGATCTTGGCCACGGCGAGCGGCTGGAGTTCCGCGTCGGTCTCGACCAGGATGCCGCGGTCGGCGCCGATGGCCATGGCGGTGCGCAGGGTCTCCTGGCACTGGGCCACGCCGGCGGACACGGCGATCACCTCGGTGACCACCCCCTTCTCCTTCAGGCGCACGGCTTCTTCCACCGCGATCTCGTCGAAGGGGTTCATGCTCATCTTGACGTTGGCGATGTCCACGCCGCTGCCGTCACTCTTCACACGGACCTTCACGTTGTAGTCAACGACTCGCTTGAC
>JBIQJS010000087.1:0-16150 GCA_044507405.1 Rubrivivax sp.
CCGCCGCTCGCCTGCGGCGTCAGCACCACCGACCAGCGCTCGCCGGGCAGGTCGAGCCGGCCCGCGCCATGCACCTGCGTGCGCTCGGTCTCGATCACGAGCTCGCGCGTGCGGCCCACGCCGCCGTCGAAGGCGAGCGACACCGCGCCGCAGCGGATGGGCACCGGCTGGTCGCCCGTGACCAGCGCGCTCAGCATGCGCCCGGCGTGCAGGCCCAGGCGCGCATCGAGCTTGCGCGGCAGGCTGCCGCCGGCCACGCGCAGGTCGAGCTGCCCGGCGAGCCCGCGCCACCAGTTCGCGAGCGTCGCGCCGTGGGTGGAGAGCGCGAGGCGCCCCTCGGCCGCGGGCCAGCGCACGCCGGGCTCACGCGCGAGCGCGGGCCAGAGCGCCTGGGGCTGCACGCCCTCGGCCCTCAATTGCAGTGCGAGCCGTGGCCTGTCCGTACGCGCATCGAGCGCCACACGGCCCTGCCAGCGGCCGCCGCCGAAGCGCGCCTCGTGCAGCTGCACCTGCAGGTCGCCCGACTGCGCCGTGGCGCTCAGGCGCAGGTCGCGTGCGGCCAGGCCTGCGGGGCCGTCGAGCGCGGCCACCTGCAGCACCACGCGGCCTTCGACGCGCTGCAGGAGGTCGAAGGGCAGGGCCTGCTGCGGCAGGACCCCGGTGGAGGCCGCGCGCGTGCCGGGGCCAGGCGCGGCGCGCTGGGGCAGGTCTTCCACCCGCAGGCGCTCGCTCTTCAGGTCGGCCTCGACCACCGCACGGCCGTCGCGGCCGAAACGTGCCGGCGTGAAGCGTGCGTCGCCCGCCAGCACCGAGCGGCCGAGCTGCAGCGTGGCGCCGTGCGCGCGCCAGGTGCCGGCCTCGCGCGCGATGCGCCCTTCGAAGCGGTAGGGCCGCGAGGGTGGCCAGTGGCCGATCTCCCCGCGCTGCAGGAAGGGCTGCAGGTCCGCGAGGCTCCGGCCCTGCACCTGCACTGCCGCATCGCCGCCGTCGAGGCGCATCAGGTCGGCGATGCGGCCCTGCATCACGAGCGTGGTGCTGCCGCTCTTCGCCTCGCCGCGCACGGGGAAATACTCGCCCGTGCCCCAGAGCGTGAGCACCGGCCCTGCGTCGGCTGCACCAGCCCAGCCCGCGCCGTGGTAGCGGCCGCTGAACTCGATGCGCTGGGTGTGGCCGTCTGCGGGTGCGGACAGCGGCGTGGAGCGCGCCTCGAAGGCGAGGTGGCGCCCGCCATGGATCAGCGTGAGGCGGCTGCGCTCGGCGCGCAGGCGCTGGATGCGCATGCGCGGGCGGTCGCCGCGGTCGTCGGGGCGCGTCAGGCGCCAGTTGCGCAGGCCGTCGGGCCGGCGCTGGAGGTCGACGTCGGCCTCGACCAGGTGGAGCTCGCGCATCAGGCGCAGCGGGGCGAAGAGGGTGGCCCAGTCGAAGGTGAAGTCCGCCTCGCGTGCCGTGATGAAGGGCCGCTCGCCCGTGGCCCAGGGCGCGTTGCCGACGTAGAGCCCGCGCATGCGCACCACCGGCTGGCCGTTGGCGTCCAGGCGCACCTGCAGGCTCTCCAGCCGCACCTCGCGCCCGGACTTGTGGGCGAGGTAGTGCACGAGCGCCGGGCGGGCCCACCAGTTCCAGTCGGCCAGCAGGGCCGCGACCAGGCCGAGCAGCCCCAGGGCGCCCAGCAGGACGGCGCGGCGGCGTGGCGGGCTCATGCGGGCACTGTAGGCAGCCGCGCCGCCGGGCGCGCCCGGCCAACCCCGCGTTCGCATGTAGGACGCCCGCCGCACGCTACGCTCGCGCGATGCAGCTGCGCCTCCTGCCCCTCGTTGCGGCCGCCGTGCTCGCGGCCTGCGACCGCCCCGCCGGCACGCCGCCCGCCAGCGACACGCGCGTCGCGAGCGCCCCCGCCATCGTCGTGCCCCCGCCCATCGGCGACGGCGCGGCGCAGGGCATCGCCTGGGTGCATGCGAGCACCGATGCGGAGGTCGACGCCGCCTTCGAGCGCGCGCGCCGCGAGGCCAGGCCGGTGCTGCTGTACTGGGGCGCGGAGTGGTGCCCGCCGTGCAACCAGCTCAAGGCCACGCTCTTCAACCGCCAGGATTTCATCGAGCGCACCCGCGCCTACGTGCCGGTCTCCATCGACGGCGACCGCCCGGGCGCGCAGAAGCTGGGGGCGCGCTTCAAGGTGCGGGGCTACCCGACGATGGTCGTGCTGAGCCCCGCGGGCGACGAGGTCACGCGCCTGCCGGGCGAGGTGGATGCGCAGCAAGTGACGGCGCTGCTCACGCTCGGCATGAATTCGCAGCAGCGCCCGGTGAAGGCGCTGCTGGCCGACGCCCGTGCCGGCCGGCCGCTCACTGCAAGCGACTGGCGCCTGCTCGCCTTCTATTCGTGGGAGACCGACGACGCCGCGCAGGTGCTGCCGCGCCGCGAGGTGCCCGCCGCCCTGCGCGAGCTCGCGGCCGCCTGCACGCCACGCGAGGCCGATGCCTGCACGCGGCTCTTCCTCAAGGCCTGGGCCGCCATCGACGAAAAGGGCCCGCGTGCGGACGGCGAGGCGCGCGAGCGTTTCCTCGCGGTGCTGCGCGGCGCCGAGCCCTCGCGCGTGCACATGGACGTGCTGGCCGCCGAGGCCGAGGCGCTGGCGCGGGCCTTCGCACCACCGCGCGGCGCGCCGCGCACCGCGCTGCTGGAGGCGTATGACGCAAGCCTCTCGGGCCTGGCCCACGACGCCACGCTCTCGCGCGCCGATCGCGTGGGCGCCTGGATCGGGCGGGTGCAGCTGGCACGCCTGGCCGCCGCCCCGGGCGCGCCGCCGGTGCCCGAGGCGCTGCTGGGCGACATCCGCACGCAGGTCGCGGCACTCGACCGCGAGACCACCGACGGCCACGAGCGCCAGGCCGTCATCACCGCCGCGGCCTACCTGCTGCGCGAGGCGGGCGCGGGGGCCGAGTCGGATGCGCTGCTGGAAGCCAACCTCGCGCGCAGCCACTCGCCCTACTACCTGATGTCGGGCCTCGCCAGCAATGCCCGCAAGCGTGGCGACACCGCGGCGGCGCTGCGCTGGCACGAAGAGGCCTACCGGCGCAGCGTGGGCGCCTCCACGCGGCTGCAATGGGGGGCGAGCTACCTCGCCGCGCTCGTGGAGCTGAGCCCGCAGGACGAGCCTCGCATCGAGGCCGCGGCGCTGCAGGTGCTGCGCGAGGCCGCCGCGCAGCCCAACGCCTATTACGAACGCAGCGCCCGCTCGTTGAAGCGCGTGGGCGACACGCTCGCCGCCTGGCAGAAGGCGCCCGGCCATGCCGATGCGATGCAGCGCCTGCGCCGCGAGCTCGATGCGCTGTGCGCCGCCGTGCCCGAGGCCGACGGGCAGCGCGCGAGCTGCCTCGGCCTGCTCACGCCGGCGGCGGCGCAGAAGGGCCGGAAGGCCGCCTGAGCCGCAGCTCGAAGGCGAAGTACAGGAGCGCCGCGAGCGCGAGCGGCAGCAGGTAGTAGACGGCCCGGTAGACGAGCAGCGCCGCCAGCAGCGGGCTCTGCGCCACCGCGCCCGAGAGCATCGCGATGAACACCGCCTCGAGCACGCCCAGGCCCGCGGGCACGTGGGTGAGCACGCCCGCCACGGCGGCGGCGAGCAGCACCGTGAGGGCGGCGGGGTAGCTCACCGGGGGCGGCAGCAGCAGGTGGATGGTGGCGCCGATCAGCATCCAGTTGAGGCACGAGAGGCCGAGCTGCACGAGCGACATCGGCCCCGAGGGCAGCACCAGCGTGTGCCCGCGCACGGTGAGGCTGCGGCGTGGCGAATAGAAGCACAGCAGCAGGTAGGCCGCCACGCCGCCGAGCAGCAACGCGCCGAAGACGCGCAGCGCCGTGGCCCCGAGTGCCCACTCCGGCGGGATGGGCAGCGGCTGCAGCAGGCACATGGCGCCCGCAAGCGCGACATAGCCCAGCCAGTTGGTGAGCATGCTCAGGCCGTAGACGCGCGAGATGGTGGCGCCGCGCAGCCCCTGGCGCGTGTAGAGCCGGATGCGGAAGGCGAGCCCGCCCACCAGCGCGCCGAAGTTGAGGTTGAAGGCGTAGCTGATGAAGGTGGTGGCGAGCACGCGGCGCGTGGGCAGCGCGTGGCCGGCGTAGCGGCGGCTCAGCAGGTCGAAGGTGGCATAGAGCGCGTGGCTGGACATCGCGATCAGCAGCGCGCCCACCAGCGTGGCGATGGGGTAGGCCGCGATGGAGGCGCCGACCTCGTGCCACGAGACGGTGCGGGCGTGGCGCACGATGAGCCACACCACCAGGGCGAGGAAGAGCGCCGACGCGGTGCGCTTGAGCGCCGGCCACCACCGGCGCTGCGTGAGGGGTGTGCGACGCGAGCCGCGCCCCGGATGGGCGAGGTCAGGCCCCATGGGTGCGCTCGGCCGCGGAGCGGCGCTTGTGCGCATCGACCAGGGCCGGGGCATGGGCGGGCAGCCAGGTCGCCCAGTAGGGGAAGCGGCGCAGCACGTGGAAGACGACGAAGCTGCGCACCACCTGCCAGGGGGTGGGCTTGCCGTCGCCCTGCGCCTGCACCTCGCGGCAGCTGTCGCACACGAGCTTGTCGAGCCGCTCGGCGAGCTGGGCGTTGAAGTCGCGGTCGCGGATGACGACGTTGGCCTCCAGGTTGAGCGCGAGGCTCAGTGGGTCGAGGTTGCTGGAGCCGACGGTGGCCCACTCGTCGTCGGCCAGCGCCACCTTGCCGTGGAAGGGGCGCTGGCAGTACTCGTAGATCTTCACGCCCGCGCGCAGCAGGTGGTCGTGCAGCAGCTCGGCGCCGAACTTCACGATCGGCATGTCGGGCTGGCCCTGCAGGATGAGCCGCACCTCCACGCCGCGCCGCGCCGCGCGGCGGATCTCGCGCAGCAGCCGGTAGCCGGGGAAGAAGTACGCATTGGCGATCCACACCCGCTTCCTGGCCGAGCGGATCGCCACGCGGTAGAGCCGCTCGATGTCGTCGCGATGCGCGTTGTTGTCGCGCGTGACGAACATCGCCTCGGCCGTGCCGGCATGCGGCTGCGTGCTGGCCGGGCGCACCGGGCGGCGCTGGAACCACCAGCGGCGCGGGCCCTGCGGCTCCTTGATCGAGGCCTGCGCGAAGCGGTGGATGTCGCTCACGATGGGGCCGCGGATGCGCACCGCGTAATCCTGCTTGGACTCGGGGCCGAAATCGAGCACGTGGTCGGCCGAGTAGTTGATGCCGCCCACGAAGGCGAGCTCGCCGTCGACCACGACGATCTTGCGGTGCATGCGGCGCAGCACGTTGGCGCGGATGCCGAAGAGGGGCTTCTGCGGATCGAACACCCGCAGGCGCACGCCGGCTTCGGTGAGCTCGCCGATGAAGCGGTCCGAGAGATCGGGCGAGCCGAAGCCGTCGATCAGCAGGTCGACCTGCACGCCCCGGCGCGCGGCGGCGACGAGCTCGCGGTGCAAGGCCAGGCCGATCTTGTCCTCGAAGAGGATGAAGGTCTCGATGATGACCTCGCGCTGCGCCTTCGAGATGGCCTCGTTGACGGCAGGGAAGAAGGCCTCGCCGTTCTCCAGCAGCGTGAAGTGGTTGCCGGGTAGCCAGCGCCGCTCGGGCGCCAGCCATTTTTCGCGTTGCGTCACAGTGAGATCTCCGCCGCGAGCGGTGCGTGGTCCGACAGATGCGACCAGGGCCGCCGCGGCAACACCACCGGGGAATGGATGCGGGCATGGCGCACGTAGATGCGGTCGAGCGCGAGCACGGGCCAGCGGGCCGGGAAGGTGCGCACGTGTTCGCCGTGCGCATGCACGAAGACCTCGCGCAGGCCGCAGCTGCGCTCGAGGATGGGGTTGGCGCGGTGGCGCCAGTCGTTGAAGTCGCCGGCCACCACGAGCGGCGCATCGGGCGGCACCGCGGTGTGCACGAGCTTGCACAGGAGGTCGAGCTGGCGCTTGCGGTGCGATTCGCGCAGGCCCAGGTGCACGCAGATGGCGTGCACCCGCACGTCGTGCGTGGGCACGCGCAGCACGCAATGCAGGAGGCCGCGCCGCTCGGGCCCGGCGATGGAGACGTCGTGGTTCTGGTAGTGCTCGATCGGGAACTTCGACAGCACCGCATTGCCATGGTGGCCGTGCGGGTAGACGGCGTTGCGCCCATAGGCGAACTCGGGCCAGATCTCGTCGGCCAGGAATTCGTAGTGCGGGTCGCCCGGCCAGTTGAGGAACTTGGACGGGTGCTTCTCGTGGGCGCCCTGCACCTCCTGCAGGAAGACCACGTCGGCGCCGACCGAACGGACGGCTTCGCGCAGCTCATGCAGGATGAACTTGCGGTTGAAGAAGGTGAAGCCCTTGTGGGTGTTCACGGTCAGCACCTTGAACGCCAGTCCGGCGGCGGTGCGATCGGGCGGGTTGCGGGACATGCCGGCTTTTTTACCGGCGTGGCCGCGCAGCGCCTGTAGGAAAAGGCCGGCGCAGGGCGCAGGCCGGCTGCGCAAATGCGCCTAACGGGGCGCAGGGGGTGCGGGCCTGGCCAGCCGGACCTCGTACTGCGCCTGGCGCTGCTGGTCGCCGAAGAGCAGGGTGTCGCCGCCCAGCCAGCGGAAGCTCGACACGAACTCCGAGATCACCATGTTGCCGTGCAGGGTGACGCTGAGCAGCGCGCCCTCGCCGAAGACGAGCACGTAGCGGATGTCGTCGAGCCGCAGGATGACCGTGCCGTCGGGCTCGATCAGGCCTTCCAGCGGGCCGCAGGAGGGCGCCTGGGCGCTCAGGCTGACGCACAGCCGGGCGTCGTAGCGCCCGGGGGGCGGCGTGGCGGTGGCGCTGGCCGCGGGCGGGCCGTTCGCCGCCGCGGCCAGGAGCAGGGCGAGCGGCCAGGTCGTCATGGCGCGGCCCCGCGTCGTGGGCCTACTTCAGCAGGCCTTCGGCCTTGAACGCGGCCTGCACCGCCGGGCGGGCGGTCATGCGCGACATGAAGGCGGCCACGTGGGGGAAGGGCGAGAGGTCGACGCCCACGCGCGGCGCCCAGCTCGTGACCACGTAGAGATAAGGGTCGGCGACGCTGAAATCGCCCAGCAGGTAGGACTTGCCGGCGAGGTGCTCCTCGACGTAGCCCATGCGGCTTTCGACGCGGGCGCGCGAGGCGGCGCGCTGCTCTTCCGGCGTGGCCGGATTGAAGAGCGGGCTGTATGACTTGTGGATCTCGGTGCCGATGAACGTCAGCCACTCCTGCAGGCGGTAACGCGCCATGGTGCCGTTGGGCGGGGCGAGGCGGCGGTCGGGCACCTGGTCGGCGATGTACTGCACGATGGCCGGCCCTTCGGTCAGGCGCTCGCCGTCGTCCAGCTCCAGCAGCGGCACGTAGCCCTTGGGGTTGATGGTGTAGTAGTCGGTGCCGTCCTCGAGCTTGTGGGTCTTGGTGCTGGCGAGCACCAGCTCGAAGGGCAGGCCCGATTCGCGCAGGGTGATGTGGGGCGAGAGCGAACAGGCCCCGGTGCTGTAGTAGAGCTTCATGGAGGTCACGGGGAGTGAGGAAACGGCCATTACAGCGCGTTCCCCGTCTCCCCGCAGGCGACAGGCCCGGCGGTGCGCAAGGCGCACCGGCGCGTCCGACCGTTCAGCGCCGCGGGTCAGCGGACGTAGCGGCCTTCGCGCGTGATCTGCACCAGCTCCACGAAGCGCGAGCCGGTGTGCTGGCCGCTTGCGAAGTTCACGTCCATGCCCGAGACGCGCAGTCGGGTGCTCGTGAGCACCGCGTGCAGGCTGCGCCGGTTCAGGTCGCGGCCCAGGCGCTTGAGCGCGTCCAGCATGACGAGCGCGTTCACATAGCCCTCGAAGCTGTAGTAGCCGACCGGCACCTTCGCGCCGGCGGCCAGGCGGCGGTATTCCTTGATCGTCGGATCGACCTCGTTCCAGGGGTAGGGCATGACCTGCGAGATCGCGAGGCCGCGGGTCTTCTCGCCCACCACCTTGGCGATCACGTCGCCGGGCACCAACGACATGCCGTAGAACGACGGATGGTGGCCGAGCCCCCAGAAGGCCTTCATCAGCTCGCCGCCCAGCGTGCCGCCGAGGTACATGATGATGGCCTGGGGCTGGCCTTCGGCGAGGCGGGCGGCCACGGCGCCGGCATCGCTGCCGTCGCCCTTCATGCCGGAGGCGGCGACGGGCTTGAGCTGGTGGGCGGTCAAGGCCTTTTCGACCAGGCGCAGCGCTTCGACGCCGCCCGGGTTGTCGAGGTGGGCGACCGCGATGCGGGTCATGCCGATGGTCCTGAGCTGCTGGATCAGCACCTCGGCCTCGCGGCCGGTGGTCGCGCGCACGAAGTAGGCGTGGCCCTGCGCCTTCTCGCGTGCCGAGTCGGCCACCGCGTAGCCACCCACGAGCGGCGCACCGCTGTCCTTGAGCACCCTGGAGGCCGCGGCCGTGGTGCCCGAGCCCACGCAGCCGAAGAAGGCGAAGGCCTTGTGCTCGGACAGCAGCTTCTCGTAGTTGGCCACGGCCTTGTCGGGTTTGAGCTCGTCGTCGAGCGACACCAGCCGCACACGGCGACCGTGCACGCCGCCGGCGGCATTGGCCGCGCCGAAGGCGAGCTCCGCGCCGGCCAGCATGGCCTTGATCGGCACGCCGAGCGGGCCTCCGAGGATGCCGCTGTTGCCGAGCACGATCTCGCCGGTCTGCGCCAGGGACGGGACACCCAGGCTGGCCAGGCCGGTGGCGGCCAGGAACTGTCTGCGTTGCATGTGATCTCCTTCTTGCCGCCCCCGAGGGGGCTGGCCGGGATCGGCCGATCCCCGGTGGCGCAGCCTAGCGGCGGCGTCGGCGCTTGTGGTGCAAGAACCAGCACGCCGTTTGAGCGCTGTGTGCAAAAAGTCTTGACGCCCGCGGCTTTGGACGACCGTACAGTGACTTTCATGACAGCAGCCACCCACCCCCCGGGCGCCACGCCTCCCGTCGCGCCGACCCTCGAGCCCGTCGCCACCTCGCGCCGCGTGGAGCGGCAGGTGCAGGGCCAGCCCACCTCCGACGGGGCGGGCGTGAAGCTCACGCGCGTGCTGACCCAGCCCTTGCAGCGCCGGCTCGACCCCTTCCTGATGCTCGACGCCTTCGGCAGCGACAGCGCCTCCGACTACATCGGCGGCTTCCCGAGCCATCCGCACCGCGGCTTCGAGACCGTGACGGTGATGCTCGAAGGCCGCATGCGTCACGAGGACAGCGTGGGCAACGTCGGCCTGCTGGAGCCCGGCAGCGTGCAGTGGATGACCGCGGGCCGCGGGATCATCCACTCCGAGATGCCCGAGCAGGAGGAGGGCCGCATGGCCGGCTTCCAGCTGTGGGTGAACCTGGCCGCGCAGGACAAGATGACCGCACCGGCCTACCGCGACGTGCCGCCGCAGGGCGTGCCGGTCTACACCCTGGCCGATGGCGTCAAGGTGCGCGTGATCGCCGGGGTGAGCCACGGCGTGGCCGGCGCGGTGACGCGCCCGACCACCGAGCCGCTGGTGCTGGACCTCGCGCTGCCGACGGGCGCCAGCTTCGCGCAGCCGATCCCGGCCGGGCACAACGCCTTCTTCTATGTGTACGAAGGCGCGGTGGAGGTCGCAGGCACGCGTGTGGAACGTGAGCGCATGGCCATCCTCGCCAACGACGAGGCGGCCGATGGCGTGCAGCTCCAGGCGGTGGGCGCGGCGCGCGTGCTGCTGGTGGCCGGGCGCCCGCTGAACGAGCCCATCGTGCAGTACGGGCCCTTCGTGATGAACACGCCGGCCGAGATCCACCAGGCGCTGGCCGACTTCCAGCGTGGCGTGTTCGCCGGCTGAGACCGGGCGGGCGGCGGCCGGTGCCGCCATCCGGCGCGGCCGGCCGTCCTAGACTCGGGCCTTTCACGACGACTGCCCACATGCCGCGCCCGATCCTGGACGAAACGCTCCTCCACCCGGCCATCCGCGACAAGGTGGCCAACCTCCATGTCGACCTGGTGCACAACGTGCGCTCGGCGGCCGCATCGAACCCGGTGCTGGTGGTCGGCATGGCGCTCAACCTGCCGGCGCGTCGCGCGCGGCGCCTGCTCGACGCGGCCGGCGTGCCCTACCAGTACCTGTCGTTCGGCGGTTACTTCGGCGGCTGGCGGCGACGCAACGCGCTCAAGATGTGGACCGGCTGGCCCACCTTCCCGATGGTCTTCGTGAAGGGCCAGCTGGTGGGCGGCGCGAGCGACCTGCACAAGCTCATCGCCAGCGGCGAACTCCAGCGCCTGCTCGGGCCATGAGACGCGCGCTCGCGCTGGCCGTCCTCCTCGGCAGCCTGGCCGGCGCCGCGCAGGCCCGGCCCCTGCAGCCTTGCCGCGTGGACGGACTCTCGCACGAGGCGCTGTGCGGCCAGGTGCAGCGTCCGCTCGACCCGGCGCGCCGCGACGGCGTGCAGATCGACGTGCACTACGTGGTGGTGCCCGCGCTCGCGCGGCGCAAGCACCCGGACCCGGTCTTCCTGATCGCCGGCGGGCCGGGGCAGAGCGCGATCTCGCTCGCGGGGCAGGTGATGCCCCTCTTCGCGCGGCTCCACAACCGGCGCGACATCGTGCTCGTCGACCAGCGCGGCACCGGCCGCTCGGCGCCGCTCGTGTGCGAGGAGCCGCAGCCGCTGCCCATCGCCGAGCAGGTGGACACCGCACGCCAGCTCGCGCGGCTCCAGGCCTGCCGCGAGCGGCTGCAGGCGCTGCCGCACGGCGACCTGCGCCACTACACCACGCCGACCGCCATGCAGGACCTGGACGCGGTGCGGCGCGCCCTCGGCGCGCCGCGCATCAACCTCGTCGGCGTCTCCTACGGCACGCGCGCCGCGCTCGACTACCTGCGCCAGTTTCCAGGTCACGTGCGCCGCATGGTGCTCGACGGCGTGGCCCCGCCCGACATGGCGCTGCCGGCCAGCCACGCGACCGATGCGCAGGCGGCGTATGAGGCGCTCTTCGCCGCCTGCGAGGCCGAAGCCGCGTGCCGCCGCGCGCACCCCGGCCTGCGCGCCGCGTGGACGGCCTTCCTCGCGCGGCTGCCGCAGCCGGTGAGCGTGCCCCATCCGGTGACGGGGCAGGTCGAGCACTTCACGCTCACGCGCGAGATGGCGATGGCGGCGGTGCGCGGCGCGCTCTATGCGCCGGTGCTCACGCAGGCGCTGCCGGTCGCGCTGCACCAGGCGACGCAGGGGCGCGTGCAGGGTCTGCTCACGCTGGGCGCGAGCCTCACCGCGCGCAAGGGCTCGGCGCCGGCCACGGGGATGCATTTCTCCGTGGTGTGCAACGAAGACCTGTCGCGGCGCGTGCAGGTGCGCGAACCCGCCGGCGACTTTGCGGGCGGGCTCGCGCTCTACGAAGCCGCCTGCGCCGACTGGCCGCGCGCCGAGCTGCCGCCGGCCTACGACGAGGTGCGCCCGAGCCCGGTGCCGGTGATGCTGCTGAGCGGCGGGCGCGACCCGGCGACGCCGCCGCGGCACGGCGAGCGCGTGGCGCAGGCGCTGGGCCCTCTTGCGCGCCACGTGGTCGTGCCCCACGCGGGCCACGGCGTGCTGGGCGTCGGCTGCGCGCCCGAGCTGCTGACGCGCTTCGTGGACGTGGCCGACGCGCGGGCCGCGCTCGATCTGCCGGTGGAGTGCCTGCAGAGGGTGCCGTCGCCGCCGGCCTTCGAGCCCATCGGAGGCGGGCGGTGATCGAGGTGCAGGCGGTGGCCAAGCGCTTCGGCGGCGGGTGGCCCAGCGCGCTCGGGCGGCGGCGCGAACCGGTGCAGGCCGTGCGGGACGTGAGCCTGCGCGCCGACGATGGCCGCATCACCGGCCTGCTCGGCCCCAACGGCGCCGGCAAGACCACCACGCTGCGCATGCTGGCCGGACTCATCGTGCCCGATGCGGGGCGGCTCTCGGTCGGTGGCGTCGACGTGGCACGCGACCCGCAGGGGGCGCAGGCGCGCATGGGGGTGCTGAGCGATGCGCGCGGCCTGTACCCGCGGCTCACCGCGCGCGAGAACATCGTCTACCACGGCCGCCTGCACGGCATGGCCGAAGACGCCGTGCAGGCGCGTGCCGAGGCGCTCGCGCGCATGCTGGAGATGGCGCCCCTGCTCGACCGCCGCACCGAAGGCTTCAGCCAGGGCGAGCGCATGAAGACGGCACTCGCCCGCGCGCTGGTGCACGACCCGCAGCACATCGTGCTGGACGAACCCACCAACGGCCTCGATGTGGTGGCCACACGCGCCTTGCGCGAGACGCTGCGCTGGCTGCGCTCGCCCGAGGGCGGCGGCAAGTGCATCGTGTTCTCGACGCACATCATGCAGGAGGTGGAGCGCCTGTGCGACGAGGTGGTGGTCGTCTCGCACGGGCTCACGGTGGCGCATGGCACCGTCGAGGAGCTGCTGCAGCAGACCGGCGAGCGCGACTTCGAGCAGGCCTTCGTGCGGCTCGCCTTCGAGCGCGGCACATGGACGGAGGCGGCGCCATGAGGATCGCCACGCTCGCCCTGGCCGTCATGCGCAAGGAGCTCACCGATGCGCTGCGCGACCGGCGCACGCTCCTGATGGTGCTGATGTCGGCGGTGCTGCTGGGGCCGCTGGTGCTGATCGCGCTCTCCGGCTTGCTCGCGTCCTTCCAGGAGCGCGCCGAGCGGCGCGAGGTGACGGTGGCCGGCATGGAGCATGCGCCGGCGCTGCGCAACTTCCTCCTGCGCCAGAGCCTCGAGATCCGCACGGCGCCGCCCGACCACGAATCGCTGCTGCGCCGCTCCAAGCTGCACGATGCGGTGCTGGTGGTGCCGCCCGGCTTCGAAGAGGCGATGCTGCGCGGCGAGCAGCCCACGCTGGAGGTGGTGCACGACAGCGGCAACCGGCCCTCGCAGGCGAGCGCAATGCGCGTGATGCGGCTGGTGCAGGCGTATGCGCGCGAGCGCGGGCACCTGAGCCTGATGCTGCGCGGCGTCTCGCCCGAGGTGCTGGCGCCGCTCACGCTGCAGGAGCGCGACCTCGCGAGCACCCAGGTGCGGGCTGCGCAGCTCACGGCGATGCTGCCCTTCTTCATCATCATGGCGGTGCTCTACGGCGCGCTCAACGCGGCGCTGGACACGACCGCCGGCGAGCGCGAGCGCGCCTCGCTGGAGCCGCTGCTGATGACGCCGGCGCCGCGCGCGGCCATCGTGCTCGGCAAGTGGGCGGCGGTGGCCTCGCTCGCGATGCTGATCGCGGTGCTGAGCTGCCTGGGCTTCCTGCCCGCGCAGTGGCTCCTGCGCAGCGACACGCTGCAGGCGATGTTCCAGTTCGAGCTGCCCGAGGCCCTGTGGTTCCTGGGCGTGCTGCTGCCCTTTTCGGCGGCGCTGTCGGCGGTGCTGATGGCCGTGGCCATCCGCTGCAAGACCTTCAAGGAGGCGCAGGCGGCGAGCACGGGCGTGGTGCTCGCGGTCTCGCTGCTGCCGCTCGTGACCACCTTCAACCAGAGCGGCGAGGCGCACTGGCATCTGTGGGTGCCGGCGCTCGCGCAGCACACGCTGATGACGCGCGTGCTCAAGGGCGAGGCGATCGGCATGGAGCAGCTCCTGGTGCCGGCCTTCGCCTGCGTGCTGCTGACGGCGCTGGGCGTGGCCTACGTGGCGCGACGGCTGCGCGCCGCGGCGGTGCGCTGACGCGGCTCAGAGTCCGGCCTTCTTCTTGTCGAGCCAGCCGAGCGAGCCGGCGTGCAGGCTCTGGATGTAGAGCCGGTCGTCGCTCTCGGTCACGGCGGTGGTCTCGGGGTAGGCGCCGCTCGGGTCCTGCAGGTCGAGCAGCACCCGGCCCGATTCATCGAAGGCGAACACATGGCCGTAGGCCGGCGGCACCGGCCACAGCGCCCGGGGCAGCCGCAGCGACAGCTCGCGCAGCCACGGCTTGCCGGCGGCGTTGTCGATGAAGGCGCCGCGCGGCTTGACGAGGCCCACCCACATGCGCCCGTTCTGGCCGCGCATGAGGTTGTCCGGGTAGCCGGGCAGGTTGTCCATCAGCACGCTGGCCGTGGCCTGGGGCGCCTTGGCGCTCACGTCCACCGCGCCCGTCGAGACCTTCCAGATGCGATAGGCGCCGGTCTCGGCGACGAAGAGGTGCTGCTCGTCGGCCGAGAGCGCCACGCCGTTGGGGAAGGAGAGGTCGGCGAGCAGCACGCGCGTGGCGCGCGTGGCCGGGTCGTACTCCAGCAGGCGGCCGGTGGCACGCTGTTCCAGGATGTCGAGCACGCTCGCGGCGAAGGTGCCGCCCCACACCTTGGCGCCGAAGCGCTGGCTGGCGTCGGTGAAGTAGATCTTGCCGCTCTTCGCGACGACCACGCCATCGGCGTAGAGGATGGGCGTGCCGTTGACGCTGTCGGTCAGCAGCTCGATGCGCGTGTTGACGCCGCTGCCCGTGGCGCGGTAGAGGCCGCCGTGGCGGCCGGCCATCGGGTCCGCGATGATCAGCGCGCCGTCGGCGTCGAAGTCGAAGCCGAGCGGGCGGCCGCCGGTCTGCACCAGCACCTCGCGGCCGGAGCCATCGGGGCGCATGCGCAGGATGGCGCCGCTCTCCACGGCGATGTACAGCCAGCCGTTGCGCAGCACGATGTGCTCGGGGCCCTTGTGGCTGCCGAGATCCAGCGTCTCGAGCGACGACAGTCGCGTGTTGGACGCGTGCGCGCCGGTGTAGCCGGGCGAGGGTTGTACCGTCCAGGCCACCGCCTGCACGGGCACCGGCCACGTGAGCAGGTAGGCCAAGACCGCGGCGACGGCGACGAGCAGGCCCACGAGGATGCGACGCATCTCTGATCTCCCTCCGTTGGAACGGGGCCCGAGTATGCGCATGATGGGCGCATGAATCAGCCCGTTGCATCCCTGAGCCCGCTCACCGACCTCACCTGGCGCGCCGCGCGCCTGCACGACCTCACGCCGCTGGAACTCGCCCGCATCTACCGCGCGCGGCAGGAGGTGTTCGTCGTGGAGCAGAACTGCGTCTACCTCGACGCCGACGCAGCCGACGAACACAGCCTGCACCTGGCCGCGTGGTCGACGCAGCACGCGGTGCCGCTCGCGTATGCGCGGCTCGTGGACCCGGGCGTGAAGTACGCCGAGCCGTCGATGGGCCGCGTGATCACGACCCGGCCGGCGCGCGGCACCGGCCTCGGCCGCGAACTCGTGCGCCGCGTGATCGTGCTGGCCGAGGCACACCACCCCGGGCAGGGGCTGCGCATCTCTGCCCAGGCGCACCTGCGGCGCTTCTATGGCGGCTTCGGCTTCGAGGCGCTCGGCGAGGAGTACCTCGAAGACGGCATTCCGCACGTGGAGATGCTGCGCCCCGCCGCGCGTCAATGACAAGTTCTTGCCATTGGGTCGCGCCCCGGTCTTGCCGAGACTGCACGCCGTCGTGGCCACGCGGGCCATGTCATGGCACCGAACCGGAACCGGGGGGAGGGAGAGGCTGGATGGACACCGTCGCGCTGGGCGTCATCGTGATGCTCCCGGGTGTGCTCGCCGCACTGGCACGCGACGAGAAGCTCAAGTACCTCGGCTTTGCCACTTCGTTCCTCATCGCGATCGCGGCGACGCTCGGCCTCTTTCGATAGCGCAGCGCGTTTCGCCATCGCGGGAGCGACGGCTTGGAGGCAACCTGCACGCTGCGGGTTGCCTCTTCTTTCTGGGCATGTCGCTAGTGCTCCACGCGCGCGAGCGCGCGCTGCACTTCGTCCTGCCACGGCAGCGCATGCACCAGCTCGTTGAGCCGCAGCGTGGCCTCGAAGCCCGAGAGCACCTGGCCTTGCGCGCCGAGGAATTGCAGGTTGGTCACGAGCCCGAACGGGTCGGCCATCGCGACCACGCCTTCCTGGATCTCCACCCAGTCCCACGCCACGCCGGCCGCGCCTTCACCGGAAGGGCCGCCCCAGAGGGTCTGGCCCGAGGTGGGCGCACCGTCATCACCGGGCGCGAGCACACGGGTGCCGAGGTGGACGAGGTTCAAGCGGGCTGCCTGTTGCACAGGACAGGCGACGGGCGGCCAGGCACACACGATCCAGGCGGGTGTGGTGGCTTGCGTGGGGCGGTTGAGTGGTCGCAGCATGGAAGTCCCTGATGGTTGGGGTGCATGCATGGTGCTGCGATCGGCCGCTCGGCACAGCTGTAAGCCATGGCAGCTGTCAGAAGTGACAGGTG
>JBIQJS010000088.1:0-15989 GCA_044507405.1 Rubrivivax sp.
GAGCAGCGGATTGAAAATCCGCGTGTCGGTGGTTCGATTCCGCCCTTGGCCACCAAACGCAAAACCCGCATGAAACGTCGCTTTCATGCGGGTTTTGTCTTTTCTGCCCGCTGGAGCGGGCTGCGGCGTCAGAAGGTGTGCCGCAATCCCAGCGCGATCACGTCCTGGTCCTGGCCGGCGGCGCCGCTGCCGTAGAAGCGCTGGCTGGCCGTGCCCTGGTTGTCGAGCGAGACCAGGTTGGCGAAGACCGAGGTGCGCTTGGACAGGTAATAGTCGGCGCCCAGGCGCCAGAAGGCGCTGTCGTTGTCGGTGCCGCGCTGGTCGCGCGCGATGTAGTCGAGCGTGGCGATGAGCGCCGGCGTGGCCGTCCACGCGACGCCCACGTCGTAGGCGCGCGCCTTGGGGTGGCCCGAGGCCTGCAGGTCGGCGTACGACAGGCCGCCGTGCACCCGCACCGGGCCGAAGGCGTAGCTCACGCCGCCGGTCGTGAGCTTGTCGGCGGTGCCGGCGAGACCCTTGGCATTGCGGTAGGAGACGGCCGCCGAGAACGGGCCCGTCGCGTAGCGCAGCGCCACCTCGTAGGTGCGGCCGGTGACGCCTTCGCCGGCGCCCACGAGGCCGCGCACGGTGAAGCCGTTGAGGTCGGGCGAGACGTATTTGACGGAGTTGGCGACCAGGTCGCTGATGTAGCCGAACTCGGTGAAGCGGAAGGCGGCGTAGCCGCCGAAGATGAAGTACGGGCCCATCACGTCGTCGTTGACGTTCCAGTGGCGGCCGAAGGAGAGCGTGCCGAGCGTCTTGCTGCGCAGGCCCACCCACGAGCCGCGGTTCCAGAAGGTGGTGGCGTTGGCCTGCCCACCGGTGTCGAGCGCCATGCCGTGGGTGATGTCGAACACGGCCGAGAGCCCGCCGCCCAGGTCTTCGCTGCCCCGGAAGCCCAGGCGCGAGGCGCTGACCTGGCTGTTGTCGAGCCGGTACTGCGAGCCGATGCCGGTGCCGGTGTTGACGCCAGTGGCGTGCACCGCCTCGACGGCGGTCACGCCGTAGATGGTGACCGAGCTCTGGGCGTGGGACGAGCCTGTGGCGAGTGCCAGCAGGGCGGCGGCGGCGAGTGTGTGATGGCGCGGTTGCATGCTTCCCTCCGAAGCGAGTGTTGAGAAACGGATCACGTCGGGGTCAGGGCCCGAACGAAAGGTTGGGCAGCCACAGGGCGAGCTGCGGGATGTGGATGAGCAGCGCCGTCATCACGAGCATGGTGATGAAGAAGGGCACCGTGCCCTGGAAGACCTCGGCGATGGTTCCTTCGCGGCGCACGCCCTGGATCACGTAGAGCGTCATGCCCACCGGCGGGCTGATGAGCGAGATCTCGCACATGAGCACGATGAAGACGCCGAAGAACACCGGGTCGATGCCGGCGGCCACGATCACCGGGAAGACGAGCGGCACCGTGCCCACGAGCATGGGCAACGTCTCGAAGAAGATGCCCAGCAGCAGGTAGAAGGCCGCGAGCACCCACAGCAGCTGCACGGCCGAGACGTCGAGCGACTGCACGAGGCCGCTCAGCGACTGCGTCACGCCCAGCAGGCCCATGACGAAGTTGAGGTAGAAGGCCGCGGTGAGGATGAGCAGGCTCATCGCGGTCAGCCGCAGCGTGGCGCGGAAGGCGTCGTGCAGCATCGCGACACTCAGCTTGCCGTAGGCCCAGGCGATGGGCAGCGAGACCACCACGCCGAGCGCCGCGCTCTCGGTGACGGTGGCCCAGCCGGTGTAGATGCAACCCATCACGACCGTGAAGACGATGAGCGGCGCGAGCAGGTGCTTGAGGCGCGCGAGCTTCTCGCGCCAGGGTGCGGCCGGCTCCTTCGCGCCCATGAGGCCGGGGCGCCAGAGCGCGATGCCGGCGATGGTCAGCATGAAGAGCAGCGTCATCACCACGCCCGGGATCACGCCGGCTGCGTAGAGCCGGCCGGCCGAGGTGTTGGTCATCGCGCCGTAGACGAGGAAGGCGATGCCCGGCGGGATGAGGTTGCCCAGGCTCGCGCCCGCGGCGATGGAGCCCAGCACCATGCGCTGGTCGTAGCGCCGCGTCTTGAAGGTGGGCAGGGCGACGGTGGAGATGGTGGCCGCGGTCGCGACCGACGAGCCCGACACCGCCGAGAACATGGCCGAGGCGCCGATGTTGGTGTGCAGCAGGCCGCCGGGCAGGCGGTTGAGCCAGTCGGCGAGCGACTGGTACATCTTGTCGGTCGCGCCGCCGCGCACCAGGATCTCGCCCAGCAGGATGTAGAGCGGGATGGACAGCAGCACGTAGTCCTCGTTGGCCGCCCACAGCTGGTTGCCCAACGCCTGCACCGCGGGCGTGCCGAGATAGAGCACGGCGCCCAGCATCGCGGTCAGGAACATCGCCGTGGCCACGTGCAGGCCGATGAACATCAGCACCAGCATGACCCCGAAGCCGAGGCCGATCTCGAGCGCGCCGATCATGGGCGGCCCCCGCTGGCGGCGGTGGCGAGGCGGGCGGCTTCGAGCACCTCGCCGGCTTCGGCCTCGATCTCTTCCTCGAGCGTCTGCGGGCCGTAGCGGGCGTTGACCTCGTCGCTGCGCCCGCGCATGAGCAGCCACAGGCAGTGCACCGCGCAGACCACGCACAGCACGGCGAAGAGCGCCCAGCCGGCGAACCACAGGCTCTGCGGCATCCACATCGGCGTCTGCAGCGGCGTGGTGGCGCGGCTCTCGAACTCGATCGATTCGGCGAGCACCACCCACGCGCGCTGCACCGCATAGACGCCCATGGCGGCCAGCGTCACCATCGCCAGCCCGTTCAGCCAGGCGCGCAGCCGCGACGGCAGCTTGCCGAGCAGGAAGTCGATGCGCGTGTGGCCACGCGTGATCAGCGTGTGCGAGAAGCCGATGGCGGTGACGATGGCCAGCGTGTAGCCGCCCACCTCGTCGATGCCCTGCAGGCTGTAGGCGAAGACCTTGCGCGTGACCATCTCGATGCACGACAGCACCGAGAGGGCCAGCAGCCACCAGCCGGCGGCGATCACCATCAGGTCGACGAGGCGCGCGAGGGTGCGGGTCAGCGGATCTTTGGGCATGGGTCGTCCCGGGTGGCGAGCCGTGAAGCTCGCCACGTGTCGGGCAGGGGGCAGGTCAGGGGTTGGGGGTCAGTCGATCTGGTAGCCGCGCGCCTTGCCGACGGTGGCGTTCCAGGTGGCCGAGCAGGTCGGGTCGACCTTGTTGCAGGTCTGCTTCCACATCGGCAGCACGACGGCGGTGACGGCCTTCTTGAGCTTCTCGTCGTCGGCGGGCGGCACGTTCACCAGGGTCATCCTGAACTTGGTGAACTCCTTGCAGGGCTCGACGCCGATGTTGCAGTTGGCCGCATCGACGTTGCCGGCCTCGGCCAGCTTCCACATCTGGTCCTCCATCTGGCGGAAGGCGATGGTGAGCTTCTCCTGCTCCTTCGGCGACAGGCGCTTCCAGTAGTCGAGGTTCATGAAGTGCCCCTGCACCGAGCCCGAGACCGACAGCGGCAGGAAGTGCGAGGTGACCTCGGGCCACTTGCCCGAGTTGCCCGAGGCAGGTGACGTGACGCCGCAGTCGGCCACGCCGCGCTGCAGCGCCGGATAGACCTCCGAGAAGGGCAGCGTCACCGGGGCGGCGCCCAGGTTCTGGATCAGCGCGGCCATCGAGGGCGTGAAGCTGCGCACCTTCAGGCCCTTCAGGTCGTCGACCGACTTGATCGGCTTGTTGCAGTAGAAGACCTGCGGCCCGAATGGCCACAGCGTCAGCACCTTGGCGTTGAAGCGGCGCTGCAGGCGCTCGTCGAAGGCGGCGCGGTAGGCATCGACGGACTTGCGCAGGTCGGCGAGGTTGGTCGACACGCCGATCAGGTCGATGCCCTCGAAGAACGGGTCGTCGCGCGAGGCCATGCCGATCTGCACGCTCATCACGTCGAAGGTGCCCGAGCGCAGCATGCGCAGCGCATCGGCCGCCTGCACGCCCACCGCATCCATCGGGTTGTAGTTGACCGCGATCGGCCGGCCGAGCGTCGACGCGAGGTTGGCGAAGAAGGGGCGCTCGACATGGTCCACGTGCTTGGTGTTGGACGAGAAGTTGCCGGCGATGCGCATGCTCGTGGGTTCGGCCGCGTGGCACAGGCCCGCGCCGAGCAAGGCGGTGAGGAGCAGCAGGTGTTTCATCGTGAGGTGTCCTTGAAGGCGGGGGCAGGGGAAGTCGCGGGAGGAGAGATCAAGTTGCGTGCCAGACCGACGTCGCGCGCGCCGGCGCGGCGCACCATCTCGCGGTAGGGCGCGTCCAGCGCATCGGCGGCGTGTGCGGCGGCGGTGTCGGTGCGTGCCGCGTCGGCGAGTGCTCGCGCCTCGGCGCGCAGCGCACGTTCGTCGACGGTGACGACGCGGCCGTCCTCGAACACCACCTCGCCGGCGACGATCGTGCAGCGCACGGAGCTGCCGTCTTCGCAGTAGACGAGCTGTCGCACGAGGTCGTTGAGCGGCGTGAACGCGTGCGTGTCGAGGTCGAGCAGGCAGAGGTCCGCGACGCAGCCTGGTGCGAGGAAACCGAGATCGCCCGCCCGGCGCAGTGCACGTGCACCACCGCGTGTCGCCGCGTGCAGCACCTGCGCCGCGGTCGGCCACTCGCGGTTGTCGGGGTGCGACAGCGTGTGGATGAGCGCCGCCGTCTTGGCGACGAACCACAGGTTGGCGCTGTCGTCGCTGCACATCTCGTCGGTGCCCAGGCAGAGCGGCACGCCGGCCTCGCGCAGCAGGTGCCACGGCATCACGCCGCTGCCCAGCCGCAGGTTGCACACCGGGTTGTGCGCGACGGTGCAGCCCGCGTGCGCGAGCAGGGCCGCATCGCGCGCGTCGATCCAGATGGCGTGGATGGCGAGCACGTGCTCGTCGAGCACGCCCAGGTCGTGCAGGTAGCGGATCAGCGACTTGCCGTACTTGTCTTCGCCCAGCACGCGCTGCAGCTTGGTCTCGAGCAGGTGGACGTTGAAGGGCAGGTCGTGCTGCTGCGCGAGCGCCGACAGCCCGCGCAGGTAGTCGGGCGTCACGCGCTGCGGCGCGGAGCACGACACCGCGGCGGCGAGCCGGCCCTGGGCCGCGCCATGCCAGCACGCGATGAGGTGCTCGTAGAGCTCGAGCAGTTCCTCGCCGCTCTGGCGCGGTGCGGCCTCCATCGCCGCGCGCTGCGCGGGCGTGAGCAGCCCGTGCAGGAACGGGTACTTCTCGTACTCGACCACGGTGGGCTGGTCGATGGCGACCGTCGCGCGGATGCCCACCTCGGCATAGGCCTGCATGATCGCGTCGACCGAGGCCGTGGTGGCCACGGGCACGTGGTACGCGTCGTCGTGCACCGCGGTGATGCCACGGCGCAGCATCTCGACCGCGCCGAGCTGCGTGCGCACGTGGGCCAGGCGCCGTGCGCCGGCATCGCCCGCGCCCGCATCGGCCAGCGGCGGCACCTCGTGCAGCATGAAGAGCTCCAGCGGCATGCCGTCCAGCTGGCCCTTCATCAGGTTGCCCGGCGAGTGGAAGTGCGCGTTGATGAGGCCCGGCATGGCGAGCAGGCCGCGCGCGTCGATCACACGCGCGGCGCGTGCGGCGTGGGCGTCGCCGGCCCCCGGGCCGATGGCGGTGATGCGGCCTGCGTCGATGACGATGTCGGCGCGCGGCCATTCGTGGCCCGCGTCGTCGAGCGTCAGCACGTGGGCGTCGCGGATCAGGAGCATGGCCATGTCAGAGCGCGGTGCTGAACAGCGAGCCCCAGCGCGCGGCGGCGGGCGAGGTGTCCACGCCCGCGATCGCGAGCGCATGCCAGGCGCCGAGCGCCGTGGTGTCGTAGATCGGGATGCCGAGCTCGGCCTCCAGCGGCGCGGCGAGCGTCGCAGCGGGGAAGTTGGTGCACAGGCAGACGATCGCCTCGGGCATCGCAGGGGCCACCGAGCGCACCATCCCGGCGATGCGCGGCAGCGGCGCGCGGGCGTAGGAGAGGTTGTCGGGGTAGTCATCGTCCGGGCCCCGATGGGCTTCGGCCACGCAGTCGTGGCCTTCGCGCGCCAGGCACTCCAGTGCCTCCTGCTGGCCGGCCTCGGCATAGGGCGAGACGACCGCGATGCGGCGCACGCCGCGGCTGCGCAGCACGTGCCGGAGCGCGAGCACCGAGGTCGTGGTGGGCACGCCGGTCTCGCGCTGCAGCGCCATCGCCAGCGCCGTGTCGTGCGAGAACCCGATGCTCGCGCCCTTGCTGCCGTTCCACACCAGCACGTCGGGCGCCAGGTGGGCGAGCAGCCGTGCCGCCTGCACGAAACCGTCGAGCGCGTAGGCCTGCGGCGATGGATCGCGCGCGCCATGCACCGGCGTGCGCGAGAAATGCGCGCTCGCCTCGGGCAGGTCGGCGACGATGCCCTGCGTGATGCGCTCCACCACGGTGTTGCCCGAGGGCGTGATCACGCCGATGCGGCGGGTCTGGCGTTCGTAGGCCTGGGCGGCGGTCGGCATCTCAATACCCCAGCAGGCGCGGCAGGGTGAGCACGAGCTCCGGCACGAACATGCACACGAGCAGCAAGCCGTACATCACGGCGACGAAGGGCCAGATGTGGCGCGTGATCTGGCCGAGCGTGAGGCCGCTCAGGCCGCACACGACGAAGAGCACCACGCCGACCGGCGGCGTGAGCATGCCGATCACGAGGTTGAAGACGAAGAGGAAGCCGAAGTGCAGCGGGTCGATGCCGAACTGCAGCGCGATCGGGTGCAGCAGCGGCACCAGCATGATGTAGGCCGCGTTCGACTCCAGGAACATGCCCACCACCAGCAGCACCGCCGCGACGATCAGCAGGTAGCCGATGGGGCTCGTGGTGAGCGACTGGATGAGCGTGAGCAGCTTGGCCGGCAGCTGGTCGACGGTGAGCATGTACGTCACCACCGACGCAAAGGCGATCATCGCGCCCACCACGCCCGAGGTGAGCGCGGTGCGCACCATGGCCTCGGGCAGGTGCGACAGGCGCAGGCGGCGCGTGACGAAGAGGCCCACGCCGAGCGCGTACACCACCGCGATGGCCGAGCCTTCGGTGGCCGTGAAGGCGCCGCCCACGATGCCGCCGATCACCACCACCGGCATCAGGAAGACGATGATGGAGCGGCGCAGCTCGTGGCCGATGCGGGCGAACGAGAAGGCCTGGCCGGTCAGCGGGAACCTGCGCCGCCGCGCGATCAACGAGCACATCACGAGCATCGCCACCACCAGCAGCAAGCCCGGCACCAGGCCCGCCATGAACATGCCGCCCACCGACACCGACGGGCCCGCCATGAAGGCGTACACGATCATGGCGCCCGAGGGCGGAATGATGGGGCCGAGGTTGGCGGCGGCCGCGCAGAGGGCGGCGGAAAAGCCCGTGCCGTAGTGCTTGCGCAGCGCGGGCAGCAGCGTGCTGCCGAGCGCGCTCGCATCGGCCACCGCCGCACCGGAGACGGTCGACAGGCCCAGCCCCGCGAACACCGTCACATGGCCGAGGCCGCCGCGCACACGGCCGACCACCGCGTTGGCGAGGTCGATGAGCCGCTCCATCATGCCGGCCTTGAGCATCAGCTCGCCGGCCAGGATGAAGAACGGGATCGACATCAACGGGAAGGCGTTGACCGAGCTCATCATGCGCGAGGGCAGCAGGCTGAGCTCGATGTCGCTCAGCAGCAGCCCTGCGATCGCCGAGACACCGAGCGAGAACGCGAGCGGCGCGCCCAGCAGCGCGAGCGCGAGGAAGACGAGGATGATGACGAGGCTGGTCACGCCAGCTCCTCCGGCATGGCCGGCGCGGCGATCGGCGCGAAGGCGGCCATCCACAGCAGGTGCAGCGCGCCGTGCACGCCCAGCCAGACCAGCGGCAGGTTGAACCAGGCGGCGCTGGCGGGCACCGAGGCCATGGTCTCGTCCCATTGGTCGAACGACATCACGGCCGCCTCCCAGGCCACGAGCAGCAGCAGCGCGGCGCAGAGCAGCGCGATGCCGCGGGCGAGCGCGCCGCGCGCCGGGGCCGGCAGCCGCGCGACCAGCACCTCCACGCCGATGTGGGCGCGGGCGCGGATGCCCAGCGGGATGGCGAGGAAGATGCTCCACACGAAGCACAGCCGCGAGACCTCGTCGGCCCAGTCGAAGGAGCGGTTGAGGCCGTAGCGCATCGCGACCTGGGCCGACACCACCACCACCATCAGCGCCACGCTCGCGCAGATCACCCAGCAGGTGAGGGTGTCCAGCGCCTCCAGCGCACGCGCGAGCGGGCGCAGGCCGGCCGGCCCGGTGACCGGCACCGGGAAGAGATGGGCTTGCATGGCAGTGGGTGCGGTGGGGTCAGCCGGGCGTCACTGGCTGTGCTTCTTCACCTCGGCCAGCACCTGCTCGACGAGGTCGGCGCCCACGCGCTTGCGGATGTCGTCGACGATGCCGGCGGTGGCGCGGCGCATCAGCTCGCGTTCGCTCTCGGGCAGGGCGGTGTAGACCATGCCCTTCTTCTGCAGCTCGTCGCGCGCGTCGGCGTCCGCCTTGGCCGCGGTGCTGCGCTGCCAGGCAATGGCCGAGGCCATGGCGGTCTGGATGATCCGGCGGTGCTCGGGCGACAGGGCCTCGAACTTCTTCTTGTTCGCCACCACCGAGATGAAGTCGAAGAAGTGGGCGGTGTTCGACAGGTGCTTCTGCACCTCGTAGAGCCGGCTGGTGAGGATGAGCGCGTTGGCGTTCTCGTGGCCGTCGATCACCTTCTGCTCCATCGCGGAGTAGACCTCCTTGATGTCCATCGCGAGCGGATTGGCGCCGAGCGCGCGGAAGGTGGCCAGGTGCGTCTCGTTGGGCTGCAGGCGGATCTTCAGGCCCTTGAGGTCGGCCATGGTCCTGATCGGCCGCACGCTGTTGGTCACCTGGCGCGGGCCGAGCTCCATGAAGCCGAGCGAGGTGAAGCCCTTGGCGGCCATCCTGGCCTCGATGGCGTCACCGACGGGGCCATCCATCACCTTGTAGGCCACCTCGCGGTTGGGGAACAGGAAGGGCAGGCTGACGGCCTCCAGCTCGGGCACCGTGCGCGACAGGAAGGCCATGCCGACCCAGGTCATGTGCAGCGTGCCGGCGCGCGTCTGCGTGACGTTCTCCTGCGCGCCGCCGAGCTGCATGTTGTCGTAGACCTCGACGATCAGCGCGCCCCTGGAGGCCGCTTCCGCCTCCTGCTTGAACTTCGCCATCGCGATCGACGACGAGTGGTCGGACGCGAAGTTGCCGGCGATGCGGATGCGCTCCTGGGCCTGTGCGGGCAACAGGGCGAGCAGGGTGGCGAGCGTGGCGAATCGGTGAGCCCAGGCAGTCCAGCGCATGTGCGTTCTCCTCCATGAATGCTGTCGAAGTGCGCAAAGTGTGGAAGAATTGTATGCAATGTGTCAACGGAAAATTATCAGTTAAATCAACAAGTTAGAGTCTCCAAAGTGGTGCGCTCCGCACCCTTTTGTGCCGCACCACATTGGAATATGCATGCACTCTTCGCGGCGGGCTGTGCACAATGAAGGCGCCCGCCCACCCCTCATGTCAGGAGCCGCCATGGCCGCCACCACACCGCCGCGCGCACGCAAGACAACGAAGAAGCGCATCGGCACCGATGAGATCTACGACCGCCTGCTCACCGCCATCGTCGAGAACCGCCTGCGCCCCGGCATGCAGCTCGTGGAGGAGCGGCTCGCGTCCATCTTCGGCGTGAGCCGCACCAAGATCCGCGAGGCCACCAGCCGGCTGGTGCACGAAGGCGTGGCGACCAACCTGCCCAATCGTGGTGCCTTCGTGGCCACCCCCACGCCGGCGCAGGCGCTGCAGCTCCTGGCGGCACGGCGGCTGATCGAGCCCGAAATCGTGCGCCTGCTCGCCTTGAACGCGAGCCGCAAGCAGATCGCCGCGTTGCGCTCGCACGTCAACCGCGAGACCGCCGCCCGCGCGGCGGCCGATCCGCACGCCATCGTCGCGCTCTCGGGCGAGTTCCACGTGCTCATGGCCGAGATGTCGGGCAACGACTACCTGGCCCGCATGCTGCGTGAGCTGGAGGTGCTCACCTGCCTGGTCATCATCCTGTACGACAACCCCAAGTCCGAAGGCTGCCAGTACGACGACCACGTGCTCATCGTCGACGCCATCGAGGCGCGCGACCCGGAGACGGCGGCCGTGCTCATGCTGCACCACCTGGACCACATCGAAGCATCGCTCGACCTGTCGCCCGCGGCCGACCGGGAGCTGCAGCTCGAAGACGCTTTCAAGTAGATGAAACTGCTCGTCGTCAACGCCAACACCTCCGATTTCGTCACCTCGCGCGTGGCCGAGGGCGCGCGTGCCGCGGCGCGGGCCGGCACCGAGATCGTGGCGGTGACCGGGCGCTTCGGCGCGCGGGTGATCGCCACGCGCACGGAGCTCGCGATCGCCCAGCACGCCACCGTCGAGCTGCTGGCGCAGCACGCGGCGGGCTGCGACGCGGCGGTGATCGCGGTGTCGTACGACAGCGCGCTGCAGGCCGCGCGCGAGATGCTGGCCATCCCGGTGGTGGGCATCACCGAGGCGGCACTGCTCACCGCCTGCATGCTGGGCGGGCGCATCGGCGTGATCGTCTTCGGCCGGCGGGTGCTGCCGCTCTACGAAGAGCTGGTCGCGGGCTATGGGCTCGCGGGGCGCATCGCCGGCTGGCGAGCGCTCGAGAGCACCCCGCCCTATGCCGCCGGCGACACGCGCGAGGCCGATGCGCTGGTGATCGCCGCGGCGCACGAGCTCATCGAGCACGCGCGCGCCGAGGTCATCGTGCTGGCCGGCGCCGTGATGGCCGGCGTGCCGCCGCGCCTGCAGCCGTCCATCCCGGTGCCGGTGCTCGACGGCGTGAGCTGCGCCGTGCGCCAGGCCGAGCTGCTCGCCGACCTCGGACCCATCAAGCCGCGCTGCGGAAGCCTTGCCACGTTGCCGCCGCGCGAGCTGGTGCAGGTCGATGCGGCGCTGGCCGCCATGTTTCCACCCCCGATCGGAGCGCCATGAACGAGCTGACCTTCCCGCTGCGCCACCACGGCCGCTACCCGCACAGCCCCATCACCGAGCGGCAGCTCGCGCCCTGGCCGGGCGGGCGAGGCCTTGCGGTCTACGTGGCGCTCAACCTGGAGCACTACGCCTTCGGCGCGGGGCTGGTCGAGGACCTGGTGCCCGGCATCCCGGCGCCCGACGTGCTCAACAACTCCTGGCGCGAGTACGGCAACCGCGTGGGCGCATGGCGCCTGCTGGACCTGCTGCGCGAGCAGGCGATGCCGGTCACGCTGCTCGTGAACTCCGAGCTCTACAGCGCCTGGCCGCAGCTCGTGGCCGCGTTTCGCGCGCACGGCGCCGAGATCGCCGCGCATGGGCGCACCAACTCGCAACACCAGGCCGGCCTGGACGAGGACGACGAGCGCGCGCTGATCCGGCTCGTCACCGACACCCTCGCGGCGCACGAGGGCGCGCCGCCGGCCGGGTGGCTCAGCCCCTGGATCGCCGAGACCGAGCGCACCCCCGACCTGCTGCAGGAAGCCGGCTACCGCTACGTGCTCGACTGGTGCATGGACGACCAGCCGGTGTGGCTGCGCACGCGCGGGGGGCGCCTGCTGGCGGTCCCGTATCCGCAGGAACTCAACGACAGCGCGGCCATCATCGGCCGGCAGGTGGGCGCGGCGGAGTTCGCCGACATGATCGTGGACCAGTTCGAGGAGATGCTGCGCCAGGCACGCGAGCAGCCGCTCGTGATGGGCATCTCGCTGCACGCGATGATCGCCGGCCAGCCGTTCCGGCTGCGCCACCTGCGGCGCGCGCTGCAGCACATCGCGCAGCAGCGCGAGGCCTGCTGGCTCACGACCGCCGGCGAGATCGCACGCGTGGCTGCAGCGCAGCTGCCCTGAGGCGGCTGCGGCCGCGCGCTTACGCCATGCCCGCGTGCGGACTGGCGCCGCGGCCCGCCCCGGTGTTGAGGTTCGCCAGGGGGCTCGTGCTCGTGCCGGGCGCCGATTCGACCGGCTCGTCCACCGCCGGGGCGGTGGGCACGCTGCCCATCACCTCGTCGTTGCTCGCCAGGCGGTTGCAGTACATCAGCAGCTCGTCGATCTCGTTGGACTTGTCGAAGACGCAGTCGGCCCCGAGCTCCAGGCAGCGGCTGCGCATCTCCGGCGTCGCATGGTTGCTGAAGACCACCCACTTGGCGGGCTTGTAGACACCGGCCCCGGCCTTGAGCACGCCCAGGCCCGAGCCGCCCTTGAGGTAGATGTCGACGATCACCAGGTCGCATTCGCGTGCGCGCTGGTCGATCCAGTTCAGCGCCGTCAGCTCGTCCTCGGCCGTGCCCACCACTTCCACCGGCACGGACTCCTCCAGCAGCGCAACGAGGCTTTCGCGGATGACCGGGCTGTCCTCGACGATGTAGGTCTTGAGTGCGTGCATCGATGGCCTCCCTCGTTCAGCGCATGCGGACTTCGCCGTGCGTGCCCATGTCGCGCGGCGGGTGGCCGGTGACGGCGGCCTTGGCCATGGCGATGAGCTGCACCAGCTTGCTCGACTTCACGTCCCAGTAGTCGGCGTGGGTGATCCGGACTTGCACGAGGGCGAGGTCGGGGTCGTGCGGCCCCTGCGGAAACCAGGCCTCGTTCATCTTGTTCCAGAGCGCTTCCTTCTTGGCCGCGTTGTCCACGACCTGGGCGACGCCCGAGACCGAGACGTAGCTGTCGTCGCCCGGGTCGGCATAGACCACGTTCACCTCGGGGTCGGCGCGGAGGTCGGCCACGGGCTCGCCGCTGGCCGACATGAAGAACCACAGGCTGCTGTCCTCGTCGACGCCCTTGTTCTGCGTGGTCATCGGACGCGAGTGCAGGTGGCCGTTGCGATGGTGCGTGGTGAACATCGCAAACTTGATGTCCTTGATCAGCTCCCACAGCTTTTCGCGGGAGGAGGTGTCGTGTTCGCTCATGGAAGGCTCCTTTTTTGTCCGGCGGGGGTGGCCACGACCGTGGCCCGTGCGACCATTGAAGCAGTCGTTGCTCGCCACAGCGATCGGCCTTGGACGCCTCCGCGTGTAGGAGCTGTCTGGTCTTCCGCGCCCCACGCCCGCCATGCCCCATGACGTCACTCTGATTTCGACCATCGCGGCCGGTTTCGGTCTCGCGCTCCTGTTCGGGTTCATCGCAGCGCGGCTGAAGGTGCCCCCCCTGGTGGGCTACCTGCTGGCGGGCATCGTGCTCGGGCCGGCCACCCCGGGGTTCGTGGCCGACATCGGCCTGGCGGGGCAGCTGGCCGAGATCGGCGTGATGCTGCTGATGCTGGGCGTGGGCCTGCACTTCTCGGTGACCGACCTGCTGGCGGTGCGCCGCATCGCCATTCCCGGGGCCGTGCTGCAGATCGCGGTGGCCACGCTCATGGGCATGGCGGCGAGCTACTTCTGGGGGTTCGGCCTGGGCGGCTCGCTCGTCTTCGGGCTGTGCCTGTCGGTGGCGAGCACGGTCGTGCTGCTGCGCGCGCTGGAGTCGCGCGGCGTGCTGGAGTCCATGAACGGCCGCATCGCGGTCGGCTGGCTGGTGGTCGAGGACCTGGTCATGGTGCTCGTGCTGGTGCTGCTGCCGCCGCTCGCGCCGCTGCTCGGCGGGCATGGCGCGGCCGAGGTCGAGCCTGGGCAGGGGCTGCTGACCACGCTGCTCATCACGCTGGCCAAGGTCTCGTGCTTCATCGCGCTGATGCTCGTGGTCGGGCGGCGCGTCTTCCCCAAGTTCCTGTGGTGGGTCGCCAAGACCGGCTCGCGCGAGCTCTTCACGCTGTGCGTGGTGGCCGCCGCGGTGGGCGTGGCCTACGCCTCGGCCAAGCTCTTCGACGTGTCGTTCGCGCTCGGCGCCTTCTTCGCCGGGATGATGATGCGCGAGTCCGAGTTCAGCCACCGTGCGGCCGACGAGTCGCTGCCGCTGCGCGACGCGTTTTCGGTGCTCTTCTTCGTCTCGGTGGGCATGCTCTTCGACCCCGAGGTGCTGCTGGAGGAGCCGATCCGCGTGGTGGTGGTCGTGGCGATCATCATGGCCGGCAAGACGATCGCCGCGGTGGGCCTGGTGCTCGCCTTCCGCTACCCGCTCAACAGCGCGCTGACCGTGGGCGCGAGCCTGGCGCAGATCGGCGAGTTCTCCTTCATCCTCGCCGGCCTCGGCATGGCGCTCGGCCTCATGCCGCCCGAGGGGCACAGCCTCATCCTCGCCGGGGCGCTGATCTCGATCGCGCTCAACGCCTTCACCTTCCGCACCATCGAGCCGCTGCAGGACTGGCTGCGCGAGCGCTCGCCGCTCGTGCGGCGGTTGGAGCAGCGCGACGACCCGCTGGCCGAGCTGCCCATGTCCGTGCACCCGGCCTACCTCACCGGGCAGGTGGTCCTCGTGGGGTATGGGCGCGTGGGGCGGCGCATCGCCGAGCAGCTCGACCACCACCAGGTGCGCTACGTGGTCGCCGAACAGAACCGCGAGCGCGTGGAAGAGCTGCGCTCGCGCAACGTGCCGGCCGTGAGCGGCGATGCGAGCGACCCGGGCGTGCTGATCCAGGCCCACATCGCCCGCGCCGGCATGCTGGTGGTGGCCGTGCCCGACGTGTTCGCCGCGCGGCAGATGGTGCAGACCGCGCGCACGCTCAACCCCGAGATCGAGGTGATCCTGCGCGCCTACGGCGACGACGATGCGGCGCTCATCCACCAGGAAGGGCTGGGCACCGCCTTCGTCGGCGAGCACGCGCTGGCCAGCAGCATGGCCGGCCACGTGCTCTCACGCATGCGCCCGCCCGAGGCGGCCACCGCGCCGCGCCACGCCACTCACTGAGGGCGTCGGTCGGCGGGGAGCGACGCCGCGATGCACAGCTGCGCCACCCAGTAGGTGGACAGCACCCACAGCGCCGAGGCCGGCAGCGGCGCGGCGAACTTGTTGATGGCGAGCAGGCTGTCGGAGGCCATGAAGAAGGCGCCGCCCACCGCCGCCAGGAGCGCCCGGCGCGAGCCGGGGTCGCTGCGCCACCACGCGGCGGCCTGCGCGGCCATGCATGCCAGGCACACCACGTAGCCGATCACCGGCACCCGCAGGCCTGCCGGCACGCCGCCCCAGAGCTGGCTCAGGATGGCCACGGCCACCCCGCCGTAGAGCACGAAGACCCACGGCTTCGCGCCGAAGCGCACCGGCACGCTGTAGGCCGCGATGTACGCCAGGTGCGCCAGCAGGAAGGCGATCAGCCCCGGCAGGAAGCCGGCGGGCCACATCAGGCAGACGTCGCCGGCGAGCGAGAGCCACAGGCCGGCCACGATGCGGCGGCGCTGCGCCGGCGACGATCGCCCGCGGGTGGCGGCCCATGCGATCACGATCAGCGTCGTCAGCGGCTTGAAGACGTAGAACAGCTCGCGCGGCAGTGCGCCCAGGCCGGCCGCGATGCACACGGCCGCGCTCAGCCCGCAGGCGATCGGCAAGGCAGTAGGGGGCATGGCGTGGCTCCCGGGCGTCAGGGTTTCAACTCGGCCGCCTGCGCGGCCCGGCGGGCGGCGGCCTCGCGCAGCGCCTTGAGCTTCTCGCGCGGGTCTTCCTTCGATTTCGCCTCGTGCAGCTTCATCTCGGCGATGAAGCGGCTGGGAATCGCCTGCACGGTGTCGCGGCCCTTCTTGCGACGGCGCAGCACGCTCACCGCGAGCGTGCGCCGCGCCCGCGTGATGCCCACGTACATCAGGCGGCGCTCTTCTTCGAGCCGCTCGGGCGTCATCTCGTCGTCGTCGCTCTTGAAGGGCAGCAGCCCTTCGTTCACGCCGGCCAGCACCACGTGCGGCCACTCCAGGCCCTTGCTCGCGTGCAGGGTGGAGAGCGTCACCACGTCCTGCTCGTCGCCGCGCTCGGCCAGGCTGATGATGACCGAGATGGTCTGGGCGACCTCGAGCACGCTCTTCT
>JBIQJS010000210.1:0-2358 GCA_044507405.1 Rubrivivax sp.
GCTTGGTCTTGCCGGTGCCGTTGGGCATCACGACGGCGCCGCGCACCACCTGGTCCGACTTCTTGGCGTCCACGCCGAGCTGCACGGCCACGTCGATCGACTCATCGAACTTGGCGGTGGCCGCTTCCTTCACGAGGGCCAGCGCCTCGCCCAGGGGGTACAGCCGGGTGGTTTCGATCTTGCCCTGCTGGGCCTTGGCTTTCTTGGTCAGCTTGGCCATCTCACACGCCCTCCACGTTCACGCCCATCGAGCGGGCCGAGCCGGCGATGGTGCGCACGGCAGCATCCAGATCCGCGGCCGTGAGGTCGGGCATCTTGGTCTTGGCGATCTCCTCGAGCTGGGCGCGGGTGATCTTGCCAACCTTGTCGGTGTGCGGCTTGGCCGAGCCCTTGTCCAGCTTGATCGCCTTCTTGATCAGCGTGGTCGCCGGCGGCGTCTTGATGATGAAGGTGAAGCTCTTGTCCGCGAAAGCGGTGATCACCACCGGCAGCGGCAGACCGGGCTCGACGCCCTGGGTCTGGGCGTTGAACGCCTTGCAGAACTCCATGATGTTCAGGCCGCGCTGACCCAGCGCGGGACCGATCGGCGGCGAGGGGTTGGCCTTGCCTGCCGGCACTTGCAGCTTGATGAAGCCGACGATCTTTTTCGCCATGCTTTCTTCTCCTTGCGGGTTCTAGCGCCGCGGACTCTGCCGCGGCTCCCCGGGGTTGCAGCTCTACGGGAAAGAAAGGCGCGCCGAGCCGTGAAGCGCGCCTCCGGGATCTGTCAGGTCTTCTCGACTTCGGCGAAGGCGAGCTCGACGGGGGTGGCGCGGCCGAAGATCATGACGGACACGCGCACCTTGCTCTTCTCGTAATTGACTTCCTCGACCGTGCCGTTGAAGTCGGTGAAGGGACCTTCCTTCACGCGCACCAGCTCGCCCACGATGAACTCCACCTTGTGGCGCGGCTTGTCGGTGCCCTGCTGCATCTGGCTGACGATGTCCTCGACCTCCTTCTGCGAGATCGGGGCCGGGCGGTTCTTGGCGCCGCCGACGAAGCCGGTCACCTTGTTGGTGTGCTTCACCAGGTGCCAGGTGTCGTCGTCCATCACCATCTCGACCAGCACGTAGCCGGGGAAGAGGCGCCGCTCGGTGGTGCGCTTCTGGCCGTTCTTGACGTCCACCACCTCTTCGCTGGGCACCAGGATGCGGCCGAACTTGGACTGCATGCCGGCGCGGTTGATGCGCTCGGTGATGTTGCGCTCGACGGCCTTCTCCATGCCCGAGTAGGCATGGACCACGTACCAGCGCAGATCCGGGTTGGCGGGCGGCGCCAGAACCGGATGGGCGTCGTTGTCCACGGTGTCGTTCATTATTTTCTCCAGCCCAGCAGCAGGTCGTAGAAGACCCATTCGACCGTCTTGTCGGTGAGCCACAGGAAGATGGCCATGATCACCACGAAGCCGAAGACGTAGGCCGTCATCTGGATGGACTCCTTGCGCGTGGGCCAGACGACCTTCTTCACCTCGCGCCAGGAATCGCGGCCGAAGGCCCACAGCCGGCGGCCGCTCTCGGACAGGGCGAACATCGCCACCGCCGCCGCCAGCCCCACGATCAGCGCGCCCCACTGCACCAGCGCACCTTCGCGCCCCAGCAGGTAGAAAGCGACGAAGCCTCCTACCGCCAGGACGATGGCGGCAGCGAGCTTGGCCTTGTCGGCACCCGTGCTGACAGTTTCGATTTGAGTTGCGGCCATGTTCGGCAAATTCCTGCGGCCTCTCGGCCTCGTTGCCGGCGCTCTCTCGTAACGCCGAAGCCCGCCGGGGGCGGCGGGCTTGTTTGCTCATTCCGCCACGCGGCGGAAACCACCCTCAGGTGGCAGGGGCAGTAGGAATCGAACCTACAACCTTCGGTTTTGGAGACCGACGCTCTGCCAATTGAGCTATACCCCTAGGCACGGATCCTTATTCGATGATCTTGGCCACCACGCCGGCGCCCACGGTGCGGCCGCCCTCGCGGATGGCGAAGCGCAGACCCTCTTCCATGGCGATCGGCGCGATCAGCTTCACGGTGATCGACACGTTGTCGCCAGGCATCACCATCTCCTTGTCCTTGGGCAGCTCGATGGCGCCCGTCACGTCCGTCGTGCGGAAGTAGAACTGCGGACGGTAGTTGTTGAAGAACGGCGTGTGACGCCCGCCCTCGTCCTTGCTCAGCACGTACACCTCGGCCGTGAAGTGCGTGTGCGGCTTGATCGAGCCGGGCTTGCACAGCACCTGGCCGCGCTCGACTTCCTCGCGCTTGGTGCCGCGCAGCAGGATACCGACGTTGTCGCCCGCCTGGCCCTGGTCCAGCAGCTTGCGGAACATTTCCACGC
>JBIQJS010000003.1:0-59277 GCA_044507405.1 Rubrivivax sp.
GGTCCTCGGCCGTCCAGATCTTGCGCTCGGGCACGTTGATGTGGCTGAGCGCCGAGTGCAGCGTCGTCGTCTTGCCCGAGCCGGTCGGGCCCACGCACAGCACCAGGCCGTAGGGGCGCTCCATTACCTCCTTCAGGTGCGCAAGGTTCCACGGCGACAGGCCCAGGTTGTCGAGCGGGATGGGCTTGGCCGAGGCCAGGATGCGCATCACCACGTCTTCCAGGCCGTTGTTGGTCGGGATGGTGGCCACCCGCAGCTCGATCCTGTGCTGCGAGCTGAACTTGGCGAAGTTGATCTTGCCGTCCTGCGGCTTGCGCTTCTCGGAGATGTCGAGGTCGCACATGATCTTGATGCGCGCGATCACCGCGTTGCGGTAGTTGGGCGGCAGCTCCAGGTGCGTGCGCAGCAGGCCGTCTTTCCGGAAGCGGATCTTGATCTTGTCGCGCCCGGGGTAGCTCTCGACGTGGATGTCGGAGACGCCGTCCTGGTGGGCCTCGATGATCATGTTGTTGATGAGCTTGACGAGCGAGTTGTCGCTCTGCTCGATCTGGCGCTCGTCTTCCAGCGGCGCAAGCGCGTCCAGGTCCTCGCGTTCGAGCGTGGCCACGAGCTTGTCGGTGCCCTGCAGCTCGAAGGGGATGGGCTCGGCGGCGTTGACGTTGGCGAAGCGCAGCGGGATGGCCGCGCCGATCTTCTCGTAGGCGGTGTTGAGCACGTCCTCCATGCGCGAGCACTGCGCGAGCACGGGCACGGTCTTCATCTGCGTGATGAACTCGATCTCGTCGACGATGGCGCGGCGGCGCACCGGGTCGTCGAGCGCGATGACGAGGCGCCCCTCGCGCAGCATGAGCGGCATCACCTGCAGCCGCATCGCCACCGAGAAGGGCAGCTTGCGCAGGGCCTCCTCCTCGAAGGGGAAGGCATCGAGGTTGACGAGCGGATAGCCCATCTTGCGGGCGAGCGCGGTCTGCAGGTCCTCGCGCGAGACGATGCCCATCTTCACCAGCAGCTCGCCGAGCGGCACGGTGCGGTCCTTCTGCTGCTGTGCGAGCGCGTCGTCGAGCTGCGCCTGCGTGACCATGCCGAGCGAGGTGAGCGCCTCGCCGATCTTGACCATCGGCATGCGGGCCTGCTTCTCGATCGCGGCGGTGAGCTGCTGGGGCGTCACCACCTGGCGCTCGAGCAGGATGTCGCCGAGCTTCTGGTGGCGCATCTGCTGCTGCACGTCCACCGCCTGCTCCACCTGCTGGGGCGTGGCGGCCTTCTGCTCGACGAGCACCTCGCCGATGCGCGGGCCCACCTCGTAGCCGGTGTAGGCGCACCGGGGGATGAAGAGGCGCTGCACCGAGCCCTTGTCGTCCACCGGCGGGAAGAGGAAGAGGCCATGCTCGCCCTCGACATGGCCGATCGTCTGGCCCTCGATGGCGCCACCCCCGGTGAGCTGCACCTTGTAGGGGCTGCGCGGGCGCTGCTCCAGCATGGCGGCGTGCTTCTCGTGGGTGAGCAGTGCGGTCGTGACGGGCTTGAGCGGCTCCATCACGCGCAGCGAGCGGAACTGGTGGAAGCGCAGCGGCATCGTCGTGCGCGCCGGCGGCACCTGCACGTGCGCCACCTGGTCCTCGGGCACGAAGAAGATCAGCCGGCCGGCCACCGCCTTGCCGTTGGTGCCGACGAACTCGCAGCCCTGCGCCTGGTGCTGCTCGGCCGCGTCGGGGTAGGCGGCGAAGGGCGGCGTGGGCCACAGGAAGCTCGCATGGCGTGACTTCTCCTTCTCGGCCGGCGCAGGGCGCGGCGGCAGCGCTGCCGGCGTGCCGTCGGCAGCGAAGTCCATGTTGACGAAGTCGGAGAGGTCGGACATGTGGTTCCCGGGCGTGAGGAAGCACGGGACGCTTTCCCGCAGCGAAATGGTAGGCAGCGCCGCCCTCGGCATGGCGCGGAAATGCGGGAATTTCCGGCGGCATCTGTGCGCCGCGCGATCGTCGCGGAAAAGTTCGCGCGGCCCGGCGACGGGCCCGCCTGGGGCGCTAGCCTCGCATCTGTCGCGGCAGGAAGCTCACCATCTCGGGAAAGAGGTAGAGCAGCGCCGCCATCAGCACCATCAGCAGGAAGAAGGGAAACGCGACCCTGGCGATGTAGCCGATGTCGCGCCCGGTCATGCCCTGCAGCACGAAGAGGTTGAAGCCCACCGGCGGCGTGATCTGCGCCATCTCGACCACGATCACGATGAAGATGCCGAACCACAGCAGGTCGATGCCGGCCTTCTGGATGGTGGGCAGGATCACGCCCATGGTGAGCACCACCATCGAGATGCCGTCGAGGAAGCAGCCCAGCACGATGTAGAAGAGCGTGAGCGCGGCCAGGAGCGCCACGGGGCTCAGCCCCAGGCCGCCGATCCATTCGGCGAGGTGCCGCGGCAGGCCGATGTAGCCCATGGCCAGCGTGAGGAAGGCAGCGCCCGCGAGGATGAGCGCGATCATGCAGTACAGGCGCGTGCCGCCGAGCAGCGAATCGCGGAAGGTGGGCCAGTCGAGCGAGCCCTGCAGCGCCGAGAGGATGAGCGCGCCCAGCACCCCGAGGCTCGCCGCTTCGGTGGCGGTGGCGATGCCGGTGTAGATGGAGCCCAGCACCGCGGCGATGAGCAGCACCACCGGCAGCAGGCTGGCGGAGGCGGCCAGCCGCTCGCGCCATGACAGGGCGGCATCGGCCGCCGGGATCTCGTCGCGATGGCGCCACGACCAGAGCGCGATGTAGCCGGAGAAGATCGCCGCGAGCACGATGCCCGGGATCACGCCCCCGATGAAGAGCTGCGAGATGGAGACGTCGGCCGAAACGCCGTAGACGATCATGATGATCGAGGGCGGGATGAGCAGGCCGAGCGTGCCCGCGCCGGCCAGCGAGCCGATCGCCATCGCATCGGGGTAGCCGCGCCGCGCGAGCTCGGGCAGGCTCATCTTGCCGATGGTCGCGCAGGTGGCGGCGCTCGAGCCCGAGACGGCCGCGAAGATCGCGCAGCCCGCCACGTTGGTGTGCAGCAGCCGCCCGGGCAGCCCCTGCATCCAGGGCGCGAGGCCCCGGAACATGTCCTGGCTCAACCGCGTGCGAAAGAGGATCTCGCCCATCCAGATGAAGAGAGGCAGTGCGGTCAGCGTCCAGCTCGACGCCGAGCCCCAGATCGTGACCGCCATCGCGTCGCCGGCCGGCCGCGAACTGAAGATCTGCATGCCGATCCACGCCACGCCCGAAAGCGCGAGCCCGATCCACACGCCGCAGCCGAGGATCAGGAAGAGCGAGGCGATCAGGAGGGCCGTGATGGCGAGGTCATTCACTGCGTGCGGGCTCCTCGTCCTCGCGGCGGGCCGTGCGCCGGCCCATGATCTCGAGCATGAGCTGGTCGAGGCAGGCGATCGCGAAGATCACGGTGCCGACCGCCATCGAGAGCTGGGGAATCCACAGCGGCGTGGCGTCCGCGCTGGTGGAGACGTCGTGCAGCTCGTGCGACACCCAGGCAAGCCGGCAGCCGTAGTAGGCGAAGAGCAGCGCGAGCAGCGCCGACACCGCGAGGGCCGCGATCTCCAGCCGCCGCCGCCAGGGATCGCGCAGGCGCCCGAGCACCAGCGTCACGCGGATGTGCTCGCCGCGCACGAGCGTGTGCGCCAGCGCGAGGAACCCGGCCGCGGCCATCAGGTAGCCGGCATAGGCGTCGCTGCCGGCCAGGTGGAAGCCGATCTGCCGCCCGGCGATCGACAGCAGCACCATGCCGAGCAGCGCCACCATGCACAGCGCCGCGAGCGCCGCCGCGGCGCCGTACAGCGCGTCGAGCGCCACGCGCAGGCCGGACCGCTCGGCGGCGCTGCCGTGGTGCATCAAGGCTTGCGGTACTGGTTGACCAGCGTCTGGCCGTCCGGCCCGGCCTTCTGCAGCCATTCCTGCAACATGGCGTCGCCCACCTTCTTCATGTCGGCGCGCAGCTGCGCCGTGGGTTGCACGATGGTCATGCCGTTCTTCCTGAGCAGCTCCAGGTACTCGTTGTTCTTGGCCTTGGAGACCGTCCAGCCGCGCTGCTCGGCATCGGCCGCGGCCTTGAGCACGGCGGCCTGGCTGGCCTTGTCGAGCGCGTCGAAGGCCGCCTTGTTCACGATGACGGCGTTCTTCGGCAGCCAGGCCTGGGTGTCGGTGAAGTACTTGAGGTGCTCGTAGGTCTTGGTGTCGTAGCCGGTGGAGCCCGAGGACATGTACGACTCGATGACGCCCGTGGCCATGGCCTGCGAGAGCTCGGCGGCCTGCACGGTGACGGGCTGCGCGCCCAGCAGCTCCGCGAGGCGGGAGGTGGCCGGGCTGTAGGCGCGCCACTTCACGCCCTTGAGGTCGGCGGCCGAGTTGATCGGCTTCTTGCTGAAGATGCCCTGCGGCGGCCAGGCCACGGCATACAGCAGCATCAGGCCCTGCTCGCCGAGCTTCTTCTCGAGCAGCGGGCGCTGCGCCTGGTACAGCTTCTGCGACTGCTCGTAGCTGTCGGCGAGGAAGGGCAGGCCATCGGCGCCGAAGAGCTGCCATTCGTTCTGGTAGTTCACGAGCAGGATCTCGCCGGCCTGCGCCTGCCCGCCCTGCACGGCGCGCTTGATCTCCGGCGCCTTGAAGAGCGAGGCATTGGCGTGCACGGTGATCCTGAGCTTGCCGCCGGTGGCACGGTCGACGTCGGTTGCGAACTGGGCGACGTTCTCCGTGTGGAAGTTGCTCGCGGGGTAGGCGGTCGGCAAGTCCCAGCGGGTCTGGGCCTGGACGGTGGAGGCCAGCAGCAGGGCGGCTGCGGCGATCGAGGGCAGGTGGAAGCGCATGGCAGGGCTCCTGGAGCAGGTGAGACGCCGCAGGGTAAGCGCCGGCTGCGGCGCGTGGCATCCGGGCTTCTACGTGCCGCGACGCAAGCATCGTTCCAGGCGCGCCGGGCGGCGCGCGGGCCGTCAGAACCGTCCGGGGCGGAACACGATGGTCACCGAGGGCGGCACCGTGCCGTCGGTGTCGGGCGGCAGCTTCTCGGTCTTGTCGATGGCGCGCAGCACCGACCCGTCGAGGAAGCTGTCGCCGCTGCCCTTGGCGATCCTGCGGCTGAGGATGGTGCCGTCTGCACCGAGCTTGAGCTCGACCTCGACCGCCGGGTCGCCGCTGATGGCATCGGTGTAGACGAAGTTGGGCTTGACGCGCGCGATCACGCGGCCGGCCCACGATGCGGAGGGCCCGGCGGTGACCTGTGCCTTGCCGCCGGGGCTGGTGCCGGTCGCGCCGGCTTCGCCGAGGATGCGCTTGATGTTGGCCTCGCGCTGGGCGGCGATGCGGGCCGCTTCCTCCTTCTGGCGGCGCTCGGCTTCGGCCTTCGCTTCCTGCTGCTTCTTCTTCTCGAGGCGCTCCTTCTCCTCGCGCTCGCGCTTCTCCTCGAGCTCCTTCTGCTTGCGGAGCTTTTCCTGCTTCGCCTTCTCGATGGCGATCTGCGGGTCGGGCCGGGGCTCGGGTTTGGGTTCCGGTTTGGGCTCGGGTTTGGGCTGCGGCTTCGGTTCAGGCTTGGGTTCGGGACGCGGTTCCGGCTTGGGGGTCGGCTTGGGCGCCGGCTCGGGCTCCACCGCGCGCTGCGCGGCGATCTGCGGCACGGCGGCCCAGAGTTCGGCCTCCACCCCTTCGGGTTCGCTTGCCTTCCAGCTCACGCCGAGCGTGAGCGCGACCACCAGTCCCACGTGCACCAGGATCGCCAGCAGCATGCCGCGGCTCGTGCCGTCGGCCGACTTGGGCATCAGGTCCTGGCGATCGTAGGTGCTCATGCGGTGCCGCGCCCCGGGGCATCAACCGTTGTTCTTGACCGACAGGCCCACGCGCTGCACGCCGGCCTTCTGCAGCAGGTCCATGACGCGCACCACCGCCTCGTACTTCACCGAGCGGTCGGCCGAGATCACGACCGGCGCGGTTTCGTCGCCCCCCTGCGCGGCGCTCACGCGTTCGGCGAGGTTCCTGAGCGTCATGGTGCTCACGTCCTTGTTGTCCACGCGCAGGCGCAGCGCCTCGTCCTTGCCGACCACGACCTCGATCACCTTCTTCGGCTGCTGCTTGCTCTTGCCCACGCTCGGCAGGTCGACCACGCCCGTGGTGATGAGGGGTGCGCTCACCATGAAGATGATCAGCAGCACCAGCATCACGTCGATGAAGGGGACCATGTTGATCTCGTTGATGGTGCGGCGGCGACCGCCACTGCTGCGACCGGACGTGACGGCGGGCATGGCGTGCCTCCCTTCAGCGCACCACGCCGGCCATGGGCGCGGCCTGCGTCTGCGGCGGCAGCGGCTGGCTCGCGTTGCGCTGCAGGATGTTGGAGAACTCCTCGATGAAGGTCTCCATCTGGATCGCGATGCGGTCGATGTCGCGGGCGAAGCGGTTGTAGGCGATCACGGCCGGGATCGCCGCGAAGAGGCCGATGGCGGTGGCCACCAGCGCCTCGGCGATGCCGGGCGCCACGGTCGCGAGCGACACCTGCTGCAGGTTCGCCAGGCCCACGAAGGCGTGCATGATCCCCCACACCGTGCCGAACAGGCCGACGTAGGGCGACACGGAGCCGACGGTGGCAAGGAAGGAGAGGTGCGCCTCCACCACGTCGAGCTCGCGCTGGAAGCTCGCGCGCATCGCACGGCGCGAGCCGTCGAGCAGCAGGCCGCTGTCGGTGACGCGGCGCTCGCGCAGCTTGAGGAATTCGCGCATGCCCGAGGCGAAGATGCGCTCCATCGGCGCACCATCGGCACGTCGGGTGGCATCGTTGTAAAGGTCGTTGAGGTTTTTACCGGCCCAGAACTCGCGTTCGAAGTCCTCGTTGACGGCGCGCACCTTCTTCAGCCCGAAGAGCTTGGCGAAGATGACCGTCCAGCTCGCCAGCGACACCAGCATGAGCCCCGCCATCACGAGCTGCACGACGAAGCTCGCCTGCAGCACCAGGCTCACGATCGAGAAGTCTTGGTTCATGTGGGGCTCAGTCCTTCCGGGAGGTCTTGTCGTGTTCGGAATTGAGAGGCAAGCCGCGTGCTCGGGTTCCCTGCGCGGCCACCTGATCGGCCATCACGCGCACCAGCGCCTCGGGAATGCGCCGCGGGCGAAAGCTCCCGGCATCGACGCAACCGATGCGGATCTCGCCCTCGGCCAGCCGCTCTTCGCCGCGCCAGGCGACCTGCGCGATCGACAGGCTCGCCTGGCCGGCGTGCTGCACCTCGACGGTGACCGTGAGCTCGTCGTCGAGCCGGGCGGGGCGCAGGTAGCGCACGCGCGTGTCGGAGACGATGAAGATCGCCCCCGTCTCGTCGCGCAGCTGCTGCTGCCCGAAGCCGAGCGAGCGCAGCCACTCGGTGCGCGCGCGCTCGAAGAACTTCAGGTAGTTGGCATAGAACACCACGCCGCCGGCGTCGGTGTCTTCCCAGTAGATGCGCAGCCGGTGCGCGTAGGTGCTGGTGGGGGTCATGAACGCGAGTCGGGCGGCACGCTGCCGCCGGGCCCGCGCATTATCACTGCGCCTTCAGGGCAGCTTCTTGTAGACCGGGCCCCACAGGGGGTGACCCTGCTCCGACTTGCTCAGCGCAAACGCCGGATCGGCGGCGCGCGCGGCGCGGAACTCCGCCTCGCACTCCAGCATGCGCCGGCTCGTGCAGTAGATGAAGGCAAGCACCTTGTGCGCCTCGGCCTGGTCGCGCGGCGACACGAGGCCGGCCTTGAGGGCCGCGTTGAGGTGCTTCTCCGACTCGCCGTACTGCGCATCGTCGTAGGCGCGCAGGCCGCTCTGCAGCGCCTTCTCGGCCGGGCGGGAGACGACGTCCATCAGGCCGACAGGGGCCGGCTGGGGCTGCGTCGCACAGCCTGCGAGGGCGGCGAGCAGCACGATGACCACGGTGGTTCCGACAGGTGTTGTTCTCATGATCCGAAGCGGTGCTTGAGGGAGACCGGCTGGCCGGGAACGATGTTCACGCTGGAGCTGAACGGCGGGAAGGCGTCGTTGCGGATGGTGATGGTGTGCCGGCCCTCGGTGAGCGTGAGCTCGTTGAGCGGCGGCGCGATGCCCACGGGCTTGCCATCGACTTCGACGTGGCCCCAGGGGCTCACCGCGATGCGCACGGTGCCGGTCGCCGCGGTGGCATTCGCACGCTGGCGCGCCTCGCGCTCACGGGCTTCGCGTGCGCGGCGCTCGCGGGCGGTCTCCTTCGGCGCGGCAGGCCGGGTGGCCTGGGTGAGCGCGGGCCGCGGAGGCGCCACGGTCGGCGCCTCTGCCGCAGCGGCGGCGACGACTGGCGCCGACGCCGCGGGTGCCGCACCGGCGAGGGCCGCGGACGCGGGCGCTGCGGTCGTGGCGAACGGCGCCACGGTCGAGGCCGCCACCGGCTCGACCGGTGCGGGCGCCAGCGATGCCGCGGGTGCTGCCGCAACCGCAGGCGTCACCGCAACCGCAGGCGTCACCGCCACCGGCACGGCGGTGTCGTCGGGATGCGAGCCCGACAGCGCCACCCAGCCGCCCAGGGCCACGATGGCCGCCGCGGCGCCGGCAACGGCCCACATCACGGGGCGCTTGCGGCCGGGGAAGCCTTCCTCGGCCGACTCGCGGCTTTCCTGCTGGGCGTGCTCCTCGAGCCAGTGCCGCAGCTCGCGCGAGAGCGCGCGGGCCGAGCGGTAGCGGTCTTCCGGGTTCTTCTCCATCGCCCGGGCGGTGATCTCGGAGAGCGCCCTGGGCAGGCTTGCGTCGACCTCGTGCGCCTTGGGCGGCACGTGCGACACCACGGCCCCGGTGATCTCCTGCAGCGAGTTGCCGCGGAAGGGGCGGGTGCCGGTCAGCAGCTCGTAGAGCACCACGCCGAGCGAGAAGACATCGGTGCGGCGGTCGACGGCCGCGTGCTGCACCTGCTCGGGCGACATGTAGTACGGCGAGCCGCCCACGATGTCGCCTTCGTTCTCGTGCTGGTGCGCCACGCGTGCGATGCCGAAATCGAGCACGCGCGGCTGGGTGCGGCCGACCATGAAGATGTTGGCCGGCTTGATGTCCCGGTGCACCACGCCCTTGGAATGCGCGTAGGCGAGGGCGTCGGCCACGCGGCGCACGATGAGCGCGGCCTGCGTGGGCGTGGGCTTCCAGCCTTCGAGGCGCAGCTGGCGCAGGTCCCGGCCCTTGAGCAGTTCCATGGCGATGTAGGCGCCCTGGTCGCTCACGCCGGCATCGAAGACCGTCACGATGTGCGGATGGCTGAGGCCCCCGGCCGCACGGGCTTCGTTCAGGAACAGGGTGTTGAACGACTCGCGTTCCTCGGCGGCGATCTCGAGGTTCAGCGTCTTGATCGCGATCAGGCGCGAGAGCAGCGGGTCGTGCGCGGCGTAGACGCGGCCGAGGCCGCCTTCGCCGATCTGGTACTTGAGTGCGTAGCGGCCGATGTGGCCGATGGTCGGGATCTCCTGGCCCTTGGCCGAAGCCGGGGTCACCGTGCGGGTGACCTGCGGCGCGGCGGCCGGCGGAAAGTCGACCATCTCCTCGGTGTCCATCCACGGCGCGGAGTCCGGAGGCACTTGCGGATTGCCCGGGAGCGACGGGGGTTCGGAGGCAGGGCCGGTCATGGAGGGACTTGGATGCATCATTCGGCGGGGCAGTAAGCAACCACCATCAGGCGAGCTTAGTCCAAGCAGCCCCTCAGCTGACACCAAAAAGGACCGTCTTCGCCGACCTGTAGCACCCGCACTTGCAAGCGGATGTGAGCTTTCTCACGGGCGTGTGAGCAAGTGCTGCAATCGGCTCATGGCGTCGGTCAGGCGGTCCATGCCGCTGGCGTATGAAAAGCGCACGTAGCGCTCGCCGGCATGGCGGCCGAAATCGCGACCCGGCGTCACCGCCACCTGCGCCTTGCGCATGAGGTCGAAGGCGAAATCCCAGCTGCTGTGCGCATACGGGCTGCAGTCGGCCCAGGCGTAGAAGGCGCCGTCGGGCGCGACGGGCACGTGCAGGCCGATCTCGTTGAGCGCCGGCACGAGGTAGTCGCGCCGAGCCTTGAACTCGCCGCGGCGGCGTTCGTACTCGGCGAGGCACTCCGGCTCGAAGCAGGCGAGTGCGGCCTGCTGCGAGACGGTGGAGGCACAGATGTAGAGGTTCTGCGCGAGCTTCTCGATCGCGGGCACCAGCGACTCGGGCAGCACCAGCCAGCCCAGCCGCCAGCCGGTCATGCAGAAGTACTTCGAGAAGCTGTTGACCGAGACGATGTCGTCGCCGTGCGCGAGGGCGCTGCGGCCGTACGCCTCGTCGAAGCTCAGGCCCAGGTAGATCTCGTCGACGAGGGTCACGCCACCGCGCCGTCGCACGGCCTCGGCGATGCGGCCCATCTCGTCGAAGGCGATGGAGGTGCCGGTGGGGTTGGACGGCGAGGCCAGCAGCACGCCGCGGGTGCGGCTCGTCCATGCGGATTCGACGCCAGCCGCATCGAGCTGGAAGCGCTGCTCGGGCTGCGAGGGCAGCAGCACCGGCACGCCGTCGGCCGCGGCCACGAAGTGGCGGTTGCAGGCGTAGCTCGGGTCGGGCATCAGCACCTCGTCGCCCCGGTCCACGAGCGCGAGGCAGGCGAGCTGCAGCGCGCCGGAGGCGCCGGCGGTGATGACGATGCGCCGTGCGGGGATGTCGAGGCCGAAGCGCTCGCGGTACCACTGGCTCAGCCTTTCACGCAGCGCGGGCAGGCCGGTGGCCGGCGTGTACTGCGTGCGGCCCTGCGCCATGCAGCGCTGGGCGGCCGCCTGAACGGCGGGCGGGGCGCTGAAGTCGGGCTCGCCGATGTTGAGGAAGATCATCGGCCGGCCACCCCGGGCCGGGTCGCACGCGGCGCTGGCGGCGAGCTCGGTCGCCGCCTTGGCGCACTCCATCACGTAGAAGGGCTCGATGTGGTCGAGCCGGGAGGCCAGCTTCATGGCGCCTCGCTTTAGCGACGGGCGGCGCGCGCGGCCTCGACTTCCACCGGCCGCAGGTCGATCGCGGCCTTGTCGAGCACGCCGTTCACGTACTTGTGGCCATCGGTGCCACCGAAGCTCTTGGCCAGCTCGACCGCCTCGTTGATCGCCACCTTGTACGGGATGTCGATGCAGTGCTTGAGCTCGTAGGTGCCGATCATGAGCACGCCGTGCTCGATGGGCGAGAGCTCGGTGGTCTTGCGGTCGACGTGGCGCGCGAGCACTGCATCGATCTCGGCGGCCTCGTCGATGCAGCCGTGCAGCAGCGCGTCGAAATGCGCGCTGTCGCACTTGTCGAAGCCCTCCTGCTCGCGCACGTGGGCGTCGATCACGCCGGCGTCGCTGCCGGAGATCAGCCATTCGTAGAGGCCCTGCAGCGCGGCCTCGCGCGAGCGGCGGCGCGCCGACTTGGGCGCATGGCGGCGGCCCGCGGCCGAGGCGCCGGGCCGGCCGGCCTTCTTGGGAGCCGTCGTCACGAAAGGTCTTCCAGCAGGTTGGCCATCTCCACCGCCACCCGGGCGGCATCGCGGCCCTTTTCCTCGGCGCGGGCCCAGGCCTGGGCATCGTTCTCGACGGTGAGGATGGCGTTGGCGACCGGCAGCTCGTGGTCGAGCGAGATGCGCGTCACGCCCTGGCCGCTCTCGTTGGCGACGAGCTCGAAGTGGTAGGTCTCGCCGCGGATGATGCAGCCGAGGGCGATCAGCGCGTCGTAGCGGTCGCTCTGCGCCATGGCGTTGAGCGCGACCGGCACTTCGAGCGCGCCGGGCACGGTCACGTGCTTGATGTGCTTGAGCGCCACGCCCAGCGCTTCGAGCTCGGCGATGCACGCCTTGGCCAGGGCATCGGTGATGGGCTCGTTGAAGCGGGCCTGCACGATGCCGATGCGCAGATCGGTGCCGTCGAGGTCGGCGGCTACGCCCTTGTCAGCGTCTTGCATGAGGGTCCTTCAATGGTCAGTGTTCAGGGGCGAGGAAGCCGGTCACCTCGAGGCCATAGCCCGTCATGCTGGGCATGCGGCGCGGGCTGCCGAGGAGCTTCATCCTCGTCACACCCAGTTCGCGCAGGATCTGCGCGCCGATGCCGTAGGTGCGCAGGTCCATCTGGCCGCGATGCGCCACGTTGTCGGGTGCGCCCAGGCTCATGAGCAGCGCGGAGGTGTCGGCCGAGCAGTTCATCAGCACGGCCACGCCGCGGCCGGCTTCCTGCAGTGCCTGCAGCGCCTTGGGCAGCGGCCAGGAGTGGGCGCTGGAGCCGACGTCGAGCAGGTCCATCACCGACAGCGGCTCGTGCACGCGCACCAGCACCTCGTCGTCGGCCGTCCAGCGGCCGCGGGTCAGCGCCAGGTGCAGGCCGCTGGTGCGGTCGCGGAAGGTGGTGCACTCGAACTCGCCCTGCGCGGTGACCAGCGGGCGCTGGCCGATGCGCTCGATCAGCGTCTCGTTGCGGCTGCGGTATTCGATCAGGTCGGCGATGGTGCCGATCTTGAGCGCGTGCTCGCGGGCGAAGACCTCGAGGTCCGGCAGCCGGGCCATGGTGCCGTCGTCCTTCATGATCTCGCAGATCACCGAGGCGGGGCTCAAGCCCGCCATCGCGGCCAGGTCGCAACCGGCTTCGGTGTGGCCGGCGCGCATGAGCACGCCGCCGTCCTTGGCCTGCAGCGGGAAGATGTGGCCGGGCTGCACCAGGTCGCTCGGCTGGGCGTCTTTCGCCACCGCGGCCTGGATGGTGCGAGCACGGTCGGCGGCGGAAATGCCGGTCGTCACGCCGGTGGCCGCTTCGATGGAGACGGTGAAGGCGGTGCCGTGCTGCGTGCCGTTGCGCTGGGCCATCGGCGGCAGGCGCAGGCGCTCGCAGCGCTCTCGGGTGAGCGTGAGGCAGATCAGGCCACGGCCGTACCTGGCCATGAAGTTGATCGCCTCGGGCGTGACGAGGTCGGCCGCCAGCACCAGATCGCCTTCGTTTTCGCGATCTTCTTCATCCACGAGGATGACCATGCGGCCGGCAGCGAGCTCCGCGATGAGCTCAGGAACGGGGGAGATGGGCATCGCCGAATTGTAGGCGGGCCGGGTTTTCCCGGCCTGCCCCGGCTCAGGCAGAAATGCCGGGAGTCAGCATCCGCTCGACGTAGCGGGCGATGAGGTCGATTTCCAGGTTGACCCGCGCGCCGGCCGCAAGCGCGCCCAGGGCCGTGTTCTCGATCGTGTGGGGGATGAGGTTGATGCTGAACTCGCAGCCCGCGGGGAGGTCGGCCACCCGGTTGACCGTGAGGCTCACGCCGTTGACGGTGATCGAGCCCTTGTAGGCCAGGAACCTCGCCAGCGCCCGGGGCGCCTCGATGCGCAGCTCCCACGATTCGCCGACCGGCGCGAAATGCGTGACCTGGCCGATGCCGTCGACGTGGCCGCTCACGAGGTGCCCGCCCAGGCGGTCATGGGGGCGCAGCGCCTTTTCCAGGTTGACCGGGCCGGGCGCATCGAGCCCGGCGGTCTTGGCGAGGCTCTCGGCGGAGATGTCGATGGTGAAGCGGCGCGCGGCAGCGTCGAAGCTCGTGACCGTCATGCAGGCGCCGTTGAGCGCGATGCTGTCGCCGAGCTGCACGTCGTCGAGGTAGCCGGCCGGGGTCTCGATCAGGAGCTGCTTGCCGTGGGACGCGTCGGTGCCGAGCGCCTGGACCTCGGCGATGCGGCCGACGCCGGTGATGATGCCTGTGAACATGGGGATGCCGTCAGAAGTGTTCGCGCCCGGGCGGGCGGGCGATGAGGCGCAGGTCGTCGCCCACGCGGGCTATGGCGACGAAGCGTAGCGCAGGCGCTTCGTCCAGGCTTTCGAGGGGGCCGAAGCGCGCGAGGCCCTGGCCGATGCCGAGCAGCCTGGGCGCCTGGTAGACGAGAAACTCGTCCACCAGCCCGGCGCGCACGAAGGAGCCGGAGAGCTTGTGCCCGGCCTCCACGTGCAGCTCGTTGACGCCGCGCTGGGCGAGGTCGGTGAGCATGACCGCGAGGTCCACCTTGCCAAGCGGGCCCGGCGCGTGGGCGATCTCGGCGCCCTGGGCGCGCAGCACGTCCTCGCGTGCGGATGCGTGCTGGGCGGCGTAGACCAGCACGGCGCCGGGCGGCTGCAGGATGCGCGCGCCGGCGGGCGTCTGCAGCGCGGAGTCGACGATCACGCGCAGCGGCTGGCGCGGCGTGTCCACCAGCCGCACGTCCAGCCGCGGGTCGTCTTCGAGCACGGTGCCCACGCCTGTGAGGATGGCGCCGGCGCGCTTGCGCCAGGCGTGGCCATCGGCGCGGGCCGCTTCACCCGTGATCCACTGGCTTGCGCCGTTTTCGAGGGCGGTGCGGCCGTCGAGCGAGATGGCGGTCTTGAGCCGCACCCACGGTCGCCCGCGCAGCATGCGCGAGAAGAAGCCGATGTTGAGCTCGCGCGCCTCGTCGGCGAGCAGGCCGCTCGTGACGGCGATGCCGTGCGCGCGCAGGCGCTCGACGCCGTTGCCGGCGACCAGCGGGTTCGGATCCTGCGAGGCGGCGACCACGCGGCCCAGGCCCGCGGCGATCAGCGCGTCGCAGCAGGGCGGCGTGCGGCCGTGGTGGGAGCACGGCTCGAGCGTGACGTAGGCGGTGGCGCCGCGCACGTCGTGGCCCTGCGCGGCGGCATCGCGCAGCGCCATCACCTCGGCATGCGGGCCGCCGGCTTCCTGCGTGTGGCCGCGGCCGAGCACGCGGCCGTCGGCGGTGGCGATCACGCAGCCCACGCGCGGGTTGGGTTCGGAGAGCGCGATCGAGTGGGCGGCGAGCGCGAGCGCCTCGCGCATGAAGGCGAGGTCGGCGGGAGGGTGCTGGGGTGTCGTCATGGCGGCCATCGGGCCACCGGTTCAAGGCTGGTGCTGAACGGTGACCACAGGGGCGCCATTGTGCGGCGTAACGCCGCTCGGGCAGTCGAGGTCGCCGCGCACCACGAGGTAGTTGCGGGGCGCGTGGCGGCCACCGGGGTAGCGGCACGCCTTGTAGGTGCTTGCCGTGAGCCCGAAGGCCCAGCCCTGCGGCTCCAGCACCGGCTCGACGGCGTTCGTGGCGCAGGCGTAGGCGACGTAGCGCTCACCGCCGAGCATGATCACTTCGCTCTCGCAGGCCAGGCCGCCGGCGCGCAGTCGCAGCGGGAGCGGTGTGTCGTGCGCCTGGAGCGGGTCGGGCGTGGACGAGAGCGCGAAGCGCACGTAGCCGCGCACCAGCCGCGCCGGTGCGGGCTCGCAATCCGTGAGGTCGTCGAGTCGGAGGTCGCCGGCCGGGGCGCCGAGGGCGACGCGGCACTGCTGCACGATCTCGCCGCTGGCGTCGTCGACGATCCAGGCGACGGGGCTGGCCTCGCTCGGGCGCACGATGCTGCGACCGGCAGGCAACGGATGGGCGCGCGTGGGCAGGATGCGCTGCGTGGCGAGCACCGTGTCCTGCGGTGCGATCTCCAGCAGGCCGGTGTACACCGGCGCGAGCCGTGCAACGCCGGAGGTGAGCTGCAGCGACTGCGGGCCGGCACCGCGATGCTGCCAGCTCACGCTCACGCGCTCGGTGCGCAGGCCGTCGTGGACGGCGTCCCGTTGCGTGACGGTGTAGGGCGCCGCGGCGGGCGGCGCCGGCGGCGTGTCGAAACCGGTCAGGTCGTGGAAGCCGCGACGCGCATCGAGCACGTGCTGGGCGTGCTGCACGGCCGCGCTGCGTTCGCGTGCCAGCTCGCCGTGCTGGCGCAGCGCGGCCTGGAGTTGCGCGGCGCCGACGAGGCTCAGCGACAGCACGGCAAGCGCCACCAGGCCTTCGATCAGGCTCGCGCCGCGTTGGGGTCGGGGTGTGGGCATGGTGTCCTCAAAGGTCGCGCCAGCTGCCTGCGACGGGCGCGTAGGTGCCGCTGCGGCGCTGCAGGGCGCGCAGCACGTCGGCGTCGTGGTGGAAGGTGGCGGTGCCCTGCAGGTGCAGGCCGCTTTCGGCGATGACGGCGCCGCGCACGGTGGTGCCGAGCGCGTCGTGCCAGCGCGTGTCGCGCAGGTAGAGGAGGCCGTGGATGGTGGCAGCGGCGTCGAGGGCCACAGGGCCTTCGACGACCAGCACGACCGGATGCCCGGCCGTGCCGACCGCGAGCGCCGTGGTGAGGCGCAGCCCGCCGTCGACGACGATCATGGTGTGCTGCCGTGCGGCCGCCGCAAGCGCCTCGTCGCAGGGGCTGCGGCAATCGACCACGGCCGTGCCGGGCTGCTCGCGCCAGGCGCTGCGATCCATGCGAAAGACGCTGGCATGCAGGCCGGTGGCGCTCGCGTCGGCCAATGCGGGCTCGTCGCCGAGGATGGAGGCTGCTGCCGGCGTGCCGGCCATGCTGATGGCGCGCAGCTCAGGCCCATGCACGTTGCCGCCCGCGTGCAGCGTCACGCCGCTGCCCGCCGGATCGGTGTTGGTGAGCGTGACCTGGCCATCGAATCGCGCCGCTCCACGCACCGTGAGCGCCGCCGCGGGCTGCGTGGCCAGCGCCGGCAGGCGACCGATGGCGGTGCGCAGCGTCACGCCGCGCCCGGGCGCGCTGCCATGGCCGGTCGACGTGAGTTGCCAGCGGTCGGGCTGCGTCTCGTCCGGCGTCAGCTGGATGCGAAAGGCCGTGCCTTCCGTCGCACGCGGCTCGCCGTCGCGCGGGCAGTGGCACGACCAGCCGTCGCCTTGGGCGACGCAGCTCGCCTGCAGCGGGCCTTCCTGGACCCGCACATGCCACGGCTCGGCGCCCGAGGCGGCCTGGCAGCTCTCGTCGAGCGGCGTCTGGCGGTTCAGCTGGGCAAGCGTCCATGCGAGCGCGGCCTGCGCCGCCTCTTGCGCCTGTGCGGTATGCAGTTGATGGATCGAGGTGCGCACCTGCAGCACGACGCTGCGGTTGGCAAACGCGACCGCCAGCAGCACTGCGATGGCGAGCATCAGCGTGATGGGCAGCGCCGCGGCGCCGCGTTGGTCGAGAGCGTGCTTCATGTCGGGCATGCGCCAACGACCCGGTCGTGGCGGAGCGTGATGTGGCGGGTGGTGCTGCGGGTCCACGCCGGGTCGTGCACCGCGTGGGCCGTGAGCTGCAGCTCGACACCGCGCCGGTGCTGGCGCGGGCAGTCGGCGCCCACGCACGGAAGGCGGCAGGCGCCGTCGAGTGCGATCTCCTGCACCTGTGGCGTGAAGCGCAGAGAGGACACGCGCAGCGTCTGCGCATCCGTCATCGCCTGCCAGCTGCCGGCGCCAATCTTCATCGCGACCACGCCGTCCTGCAGCCGAAACGCCAGCTCCTCGGCGCTGCCCGCGTGCCGAAAGCGCACCTGCTGGCCGTCGACTTCGAGGGTCGACGCGCGGCGCAGGTCGCGCGAGACCAGGTCGACGAGCGCCTGCAGGTCCTGCGTGAGCCGCGCCTCGACGAGCAGGCGGTGGTTCTGGCGCAGGTGCTGCGTCATGGCGACGAGCGCGATGGCCGTGAGCAGCAGCCCGATCGCCATGCCGACGAGCAGCTCGACCAGCGTGAGCCCGAGTTGGCGTCCTCTCATCTCAAAGCCCCCAGCAGCGGCGGTTGTCGGCGTCGGGGTTGCGGCTGTGCGCGTCGGCGCCCGAGGCGCGTGTCACCTGGCCGTTGGCGACGACCATGCGCAGCACCCGGCAGTGGCGGTCGCCTGCCTGCGCGCCGGTCGCCGTGGCGACGAGCGTGTAGCCGTTGGCGCCGGTGTCGCTGACGGAGAGCGTGTAGTGCCGCAGCTCGGACGCCGCCGGTGCACGCAGCTCGGCCGCGTCGGCATAGCGGGTGTGGTCCGCCCGCCATTGCTCCTGGCTCATCTGCAGCTGGAGCAGGGCGGCGATGCCGTCCATGCGCCTCGCCTTGTAGAGCGGTGCCTGGAAGCTCGGGTAGGCGACCCCCGCGAGCACGCCGATGATGGCGGTCACGATCATCATCTCGATCAGCGTGAAGCCGTGCTGGATGCGTTGCATGACCGGCTCCTCAGCAGCGGCCGTAGCCGGCGACGGCGCCTTGCGCCACGCAGGAGCGCACGCGCCCCATCACATTGACGGTGTGCTGAACCGTCTGCCCCTGTGCGCCGCTCACGCGCAACGTGGCCGTCGGGCTTGCCGTGCCATGGCCGGGCGCGAAGAGCACCGAGCGCACGTTGGACTGCAGCGCGATGCCCGCCTCGGCGGGCAGTGCGACCGCCTTGATCGGCGTTGCGCCGTCGTCGCAGCGCGCCGTGCCGTCCGCCTCGCAACGGCAGCCCGGCACCTCGGCGGCGTGCACCACGTAGCAGGCGTTGCCGATGAAGCTGATGCGCACCGGTTCGTTGCGCAGCAGCGCCTCGGTTCGCGCATGCTGCAGGTCGGCAGCGAGCTCGCCGGCGACGCCCTTCAGGCGCTGCTGCTCGATCCAGCCGGCGACCGACGGCACCGCCGCCGTCATCACCACCCCAGCGACGGCCACGGTGGCCATCATCTCGATCAAGGTGTAGCCGCGTGTGGCGGCACGTCCGGTTCCCATGGTGTCCTCCCTGTGCTTGGTATGTCAGGCACTGTAGGGAGGACCACGCCGCAGCGCTTCCACCGCGCGAGGGAAAACCAGCGCCTCTCGCGAGGGGCCCCCGGCCGGGGGGAACGCGATCGACGAGCCGAGCTAGATGTCGCGGATGAGCTGCCGGAACTCGTCCACGTCTTCGAAGGACCGATAGACCGAGGCGAAGCGCACGTAGGCCACCTTGTCGATGCGCTTGAGTTCGCGCATGACGAGCTCGCCCAGCCGCGTGGAGGCCACTTCGCGCGCGCCGCTGTTGAGCAGCTTGTCCTGGATGCGCTCGATGGCCGCGTCGATCTGCTCCACGCTCACCGGGCGCTTGCGCAGCGCCAGCGACATGGAAGCGCGGATCTTTCCGACGTCGAAGTCGGCGCGCGTGCCGTCCTTCTTCACCACCGAGGGCAAGGCGATCTCGGCGCGCTCGTAGGTGGTGAAGCGCTTGTCGCAGCTGTGGCAACGCCTGCGACGGCGCACGACGTCACCCTCGTCGGACTCGCGCGTCTCGACGACCTGGGTGTCTTCGTGGGAGCAGAACGGGCAGCGCATGCGGCTTCGCCAGTAACGAGGGCGGGGTCGCTGCGCGACCCCTTCCCGGCTTTACTTGTAGACCGGGAACTCGCGCGTCAGCGCGGCGACCTTGGCGCGCACTGCCGCGATGTTGGCCTCGTCGTGCGGCTTGTCCAGCACGTCGGCGATCAGGTGGGCGGTGATGCGCGCCTGTTCTTCCTTGAAGCCGCGGGTGGTGAACGCCGGCGAGCCGAGGCGGATGCCGCTCGTGATCATGGGCTTCTGCGGGTCGTTGGGGATGCCGTTCTTGTTGCAGGTCATGTGGGCCGCGCCCAGGATCGCTTCGGCTTCCTTGCCCGTCAGGTTCTTCGGGCGCAGGTCGACCAGCATCACGTGGCTCTCGGTGCGGCCGGAGACGATGCGCAGGCCGCGTTCGGTGAGCGTGTCGGCCAGCACGGCGGCGTTCTTCACCACCTGCTGCTGGTAGGCCTTGAACTCGGGCGAGAGCGCTTCCTTGAAGGCCACCGCCTTGCCGGCGATCACGTGCATCAGCGGGCCGCCCTGGATGCCGGGGAAGATGGCGCTGTTGATCTTCTTGGCGATGTCCTCGTTGTTCATCAGCACCACGCCGCCGCGCGGGCCGCGCAGGCTCTTGTGCGTGGTCGAGGTGACGACGTCGGCGTGCGGCACCGGGTTGGGGTAGACGCCCGCGGCGATCAGGCCGGCGTAGTGCGCCATGTCGACCATGAAGTAGGCGCCGATGGCCTTGGCGACCTTGGCGAAGCGCTCGAAGTCGATGCGCAGCGAATAGGCCGAGGCGCCGGCGATGATGAGCTTGGGCTTGTGCTCATGGGCCAGGCGCTCCATCGCGTCGTAGTCGATGGCTTCGTTCTTGTCGAGGCCGTAGCTCACGACCTTGAACCACTTGCCGCTCATGTTGAGCGGCATGCCGTGCGTCAGGTGGCCGCCTTCGGCGAGGCTCATGCCCATCACGGTGTCGCCGGGCTGCAGCAGGCCGAAGAACACCGACTGGTTGGCCTGCGAGCCGGAGTTGGCCTGCACGTTGGCGAACTGTGCGCCGAAGAGCTGCTTGAGCCGGTCGATCGCGAGCTGCTCGACCACGTCGACGTACTCGCAGCCGCCGTAGTAGCGCTTGCCGGGATAGCCCTCGGCGTACTTGTTGGTGAGCTGGCTGCCCTGGGCGGCCATCACCGCCGGCGAGGTGTAGTTCTCGGAGGCGATCAGCTCGATGTGATCTTCCTGGCGCTGGTTCTCGCTCTGGATGGCGGACCACAGTTCAGGGTCGACGGAGGCAATGGTGGAGGTGGCGCGGTCAAACATGTGGCGGTTCTCTAGGTCAGGTGTGTCCCGTCCGGCGGCCGCATCGGGGAGATGCGGCCTCAGGGCTGCCCAGGCGAACGGCGGAACCGGCTCCGAACGGAATGCGTAGGTGCGAAGCGGGCCGCGCTTCCCAGTGGTTCACCACCTCAGGCACCGCGGTCAGACCGGGGCCCCATCGCCAGTTGCGCAGCGGGTGGGAGTGTAGCGCGGCAGGCCTTGTCCGCCACGCTGTCGGAGGGGCTCAGCCGGCCAGTGCGACCTGGTCGCCAGCGGGCTTTTCACCGGGGACGGCGGGCTTCACGTCCGGGCCGGTCAGCGTGGCTGGCGTGGTCACCGGCAGGGGCGGCGGCACGATCAGCGGCGCCGAAGGCGGCACGGCCTTGCCGGCGGCCACCTGGCGCAGGTGTTCCTGCTCGGCCAGCACCTTGCCCGCATAGCCGCCGTCGCTCGGGAGGTTGGCGGCGCCCACGTAGTAGCGCAGTCCGGCTTCCAGGCTGCCCGCGCGCTGGATGCACTCCTTCAGCACCTTCACGCCCACGCGCAGGTTGGTCACGGGGTCGAAGGCGGCGTGCGTGCCACCGAAGGCCTCGTACTTGTCGTCGTGGATATGGGTCATCACCTGCATCAGGCCCTGGGCGCCGACGGGGCTCTGCGCGAAGGGGTTGAAGCTGGACTCGATGGCCATGATCGCGAGGATGAGCGTCGGATCGAGCTGGGCCCGGGCGCCGACGGTCCAGGCTTCCTGCACCAGGCGGGCGACCGGCTCCGGCGCCACGCGGTAGCGGCGCGAGATCCAGTTCGCCACGTTCGCCTGCTGGCGCGTGAGCTGGCGCGGATCGCTGGCCGTCGCGCGGGTGATGGCGCCGGGCTCGTTGAACACCGCCAGGGCTTCGAGCGTGCCGACGGTGCGGGCTTCCTGGCGGGCCTGCAGCCAGTTCAGCGCCTTGTGCTCCAGGCCGTGGGTCAGTTCGCGGTGGCTGAGCACGAACGCCGCGGCGGCGACGAGCAGCAGACCGACGAGCGCGAGCGTGTTGTGGCTCACTTCCAGCAGGCCGTGACCCACGTCGCGCAGGAACACCGAGGTGGAGGTGGCCGCGCGGTCGCGGGCGTTTCTCAAGAGCGAGAGCAAATTCTGAAGCGCTGTCATGTCACTCCTTTCTTCTCTGCCCCACCCCTGCCGGCTCGTGGCCTGTGCCCGGGAATGTGACAGTGATAATCCCTCGGCAATCGGCGTACGGGATTTGGCAGCGTTGCACCCAGGGCTTCCGGCAAGGGCTCTCGAAGCCGGAGCGGCGCGGGTTATCCCTGATCTGTGTCAGGTGAGGCGCGGATTCTGTGGGAAGCTTTCATAACCAGTCAAGGATATGAGGCTGCCGCTTTATTACTTATCTATATGAAATATCGCGATCTTCGGGACTTCATGAACGGCCTCGAACGCCGAGGGGAGCTGCGGCAGGTCGCCGAGCCAGTCTCCGCGCGGCTCGAGATGACGGCACTGAGCGACAGGGTCCTGCGTGCGGGTGGCCCGGCGCTGTGGTTCAGGAACCCCGTTGGTTACAAATTTTCCGCCTTGACGAACCTCTTCGGTACCCCTGGACGAGTGGCCCTGGGCATGGGGGCTGCCGACGTGAGCGAGCTGCGCGACGTGGGCCGCGTGCTGGCCAGCCTCAAGGAGCCGGAGCCGCCCAAGGGGCTCAAGGACACCGGCCGCCTGTTACAGATGGCCAAGGCCCTGTGGGACATGAAGCCCTCGATTACCGGCAAGGCTGCGTGCCAGGAAGAAATCCTGACCGGTGACGAGATCGACCTCGGCGAGCTTCCGATCCAGACCTGCTGGCCGGGCGACGTGGCCCCCCTGATCACATGGGGCCTCGTGATCACGCGGGGTCCGCAGGGCGCGCCGAATGCCCGCCGCCGGCAGAACCTGGGCATCTATCGCCAGCAGGTCATCGGCCCGCGCCAGGTGATCATGCGCTGGCTCGCCCACCGGGGCGGGGCGCTCGATTTCCGTGACCACCAGCTCGCCCGACCCGGCCAGCCCTTCCCGATCGCGGTGGCGCTGGGCGCCGATCCGGCCACCATCCTCGGCGCGGTGACGCCGGTGCCGGACACGCTGTCGGAGTACCAGTTCGCCGGCCTCCTGCGCGGCAGTCGCACGGAGGTCTTCGACACCGCGGTGGGCGATCAGGGCGTGATGCTGCAGGCGCCGGCCGGGGCCGAGATCGTGCTGGAAGGCCACATCCCGCCGGCCGCACCGGGTTACACCGGCACCAGCGCGCACGGCGTGCCGCTCAAGGAGATCGGCGGCTATCTCCACGCCCTCGAAGGGCCCTACGGCGACCACACCGGCTATTACAACGAGCAGGACTGGTTTCCGGTCTTCGAGCTCAGCCGCCTGCTGCGCCGGCGCGATGCGATCTACCACTCCACCTACACCGGCAAGCCGCCCGACGAACCGGCGGTGCTCGGCGTGGCCTTGAATGAAGTGTTCGTGCCCATCCTCCAGAAGCAATTCCCGGAGATCGTCGACTTCTACCTGCCGCCCGAGGGCTGCAGCTATCGCATGGCGATCGTGAGCATCCGCAAGAGCTACCCGGGCCATGCCAAGCGGCTGATGTTCGGCATCTGGAGCTTCCTGCGCCAGTTCATGTACACCAAGTTCATCGTGGTGACCGACGACGACGTGGACATCCGCAGCTGGCAGGACGTGATCTGGGCCATCACCACGCGCGTGGACCCCGTGCGCGACACCACGCTCGTGGAGCACACGCCCATCGACTACCTGGACTTCGCCTCGCCCGTGAGCGGGCTCGGCGGCAAGATGGGCCTGGACGCCACGAACAAGTGGCCGGGGGAAACGAGCCGCGAATGGGGCCGCGCGATCCACATGGACGCCGAGGTGGAGCAGCGTGTCGCCGGGCTCTTCGAGCGGCTGATGAAACCGGCTCAATGACGGGGCCGGCCATCATTGACGATCTCACTTGGCGCCGCGTCGGGGCGTGAGCTAGCTTAGAGACGCCTGCATGCAGGCAACCTTACGGGCGCAGTCACTGCGCTGCAGGAGCCCCGGACCAACTTCCTCCGGAGCCCCGACCGATGGCGTCAGCCATCCGCCCCCTTCCGCCGCGAGGCTGGAAGGGGGCTTCGTTCTGGAGCCCCCACTTCAAACCCTGATGGCCAGCGCCAGCCATTCGCGCAGCACCTGCTGCACGCGGGTGTAGCCGGCCGGCGTCGGGATCCATTCGAGCACCGGGCGGTGCATCCGCTGGGCCAGCCCCATCGGTGCGGCCTCCACGCGGACCGCGCTGCCGGCGGCGAACTCGAACATCTTCTGCGCGCGCGGCATGTGCCAGCCGTGGGTGACCAGCACGACGCGGGTGATGCCGTCCTGCTTGAGCAGCGGCATGGTGCGCATGGCGTTCTCGCGGGTGTCGCGCGAGCGCTCCTCGATCCACTTGAGGGGCTGGCCGAATTCGGACGAGGCGATGCGAGAGGCGATCTGCGCCTCGGTCTGGCCGTCGCGCTGGCTCCAGCTCACGCCGCCTGCGTAGGCCAGGGGCGCGCCGGTCTGGCGGGCGAGCCACACGCCGTAGCGCAGGCGTTCGAGCGACGCCGCGTTCAGGTTCGAGACGGCGTACTCGGGCGCGAGCGGCTCGGCGCCCGCGCCCAGCACCACGATGGCGACGGGCTGCTTCGCCTGCACCGCGGCCTTGAGCTCGGCGATCGCCTCGCTGCCGTAGGGCGCGGGGGGCTTGAGCGCGAGTTGCGTGAGCGCCTGGCCGATGCCGATGCAGCCGCTCAGCCAGAGGCCGGCCACGCTCAGCAGGATCACGAACCACCCGAGGCCGCGGCGCGGCAGGATCAGCCGCGCCCCGATCAGGAGCAGCGCCAGGAAGGGCACGGGCGGCAGCACCAGCGCGGCGACCACGGGTTTCCACGATTCGATGCCGAGCAGGGTCAGCAAGCCGTTCATGCCTTCTTCTTTCCATGGAAGTTTGTGGGCTCCCTCGGCCCGGGCGTGAATTTTGCCGACCGGGCTGGGACCGCCGCGTCGGTGTTGCGCCGAGGTGGCGCATGAACGGTGACAAATTCCGCGCTTGCCCGGGGTTCACGACCTGCGGCGCGCGTGGAACAGTCGCCACGCATTCCACGAACCCAGCCACGACACATCACATGCGCCTTCATCCTCTCTGTGCCGCCCTGCCGCTCCTCTCAGTCACGTGCGCGGGTTGGGCACAGCAGGGCGAGGCGCCGACCGCCGTGCTCGACCCGGTGGTCATCACCGCCGAGCGGCTGCGCCAGAGCGCCTTCGACACGCCGGCGGCCATCACCGCCGTCACGCGCGAGGTGATCGAGGCCGGGGGGCCGCAGGTCAACCTGTCCGAGGCGCTCAACCGCGTACCCGGCATCACGGCGCTCAACCGTCAGAACTACGCGCAGGATTTGCAGGTCTCGATCCGCGGCTTCGGCGCGCGCTCCACCTTCGGCATCCGCGGCGTGCGGCTCATCGTCGACGGCATCCCCGCGACCATGCCCGACGGGCAGGGCCAGGCGTCGAACGTGTCGCTCGCCTCGGCCGGGCGCATCGAGGTCCTGCGCGGGCCCATGGCCCTGCTGTACGGCAACGCCGCGGGCGGCGTGGTGCAGGTCTTCACCGAGGACGATGCGCTCGAGCCCACCGCCACCGTGAGCCTCGCGGCCGGCCCCTGGGGCCAGCACAAGCTCGGCCTGAAGTTCAGCACCACCACCGACAACGGCGACGGCATCACGCTCGACGCCTCGCGCTTCGACACCGATGGCTACCGCGAACACAGCGCCGCGCGCCGCGGGCAGTTCAACGCCCGCTGGCAGCGCGACCTCACCCGCGACACGCACCTGAGCGTGGTGCTCAACGCCCTCGACCAGCCCGACACGCAGGACCCGCTCGGCCTCACGCGTGCGCAGTTCGAAAGCGCGCCGCGCTCGGTGGCCACGCCCGCGCTCACGCAGAACACCCGCAAGACCGTGCGCCAGAACCAGCTCGGCACCGTGCTCGAGCACCGTTTCAGTGACGCGACCGCGCTGACCGGCCGCGTCTATCTGGGCGAACGGCAGCTCTTCAATGCGCTGGGCATCCCGCCGGCCGTGCAGGCGGCGCCCACGCACAGCGGCGGCATCGTGCGCTTCGAGCGCAGCTATGGCGGGGCGGCGGTGCAGCTCTCGCACCGCGTCGCCCTCGACGAGGGCCGGGCGCTGCGCTTCACCGGCGGCATCGAGTACGACCGCATGCGCGACAACCGGCAGGGCGCGATCAACGACGGCGGCGTCGAAGGGGCGCTCAAGCGCCATGAGCGCAACGTGGTCGAGAACCGTGACGCCTATGCGCAGGCGAGCCTCGACCTGCACCCCGACTGGACGCTCACGGCGGGCGCCCGCAGCATCGACGTGCGCTTCCGCACCGAAGACTTCTACATCGAGCCCGGCAATCCCGACGACAGCGGCGGCATGCGCTTCAACGGCGTGAATCCGGTGCTGGGCCTCACCTGGCATGCCGCGAAGAACCTCAACGTCTACCTCAATGCCGGCCGCGGCTACGAGACGCCCACCTTCAACGAGCTCGCCTACCGCAACGGCGCCTCCGGCCTCAACACCGCGCTCGGGGCTTCGAGCAGCCGGCACGTGGAGCTCGGCGCCAAGTGGCGGCTCGACGGTGCGCAACGGCTGGACGTGGCGCTCTACGACATCGGCACGCGCGACGAGATCCTGGTCGACACCAACGTCGGCGGCCGCTCCACCTTCCGCAATGCCGGCCCGACCGAGCGCCGCGGCCTGGAGCTGATGCACGTCGCCCAGCTGCACCCCAGCCTGCGCAGCACCCTGAGCCTGAACCTCCTGCGCGCCCGCTTCGACGACGGCCGACGCCTACCGGGCACGCCGGAGCGCAGCGCCTACGCCGAGCTGGCCTGGGCGCCGAAGGCCGCGTGGGGCGGCTTCAACGGCGGCGTCGAGGTGGTGCACACCGGCTCGCTGGTCGTCAACGATGCCAACACCGACGCGGCGCCGGCCGCGACCGTGCTCAACTTGCGCGCCGGCTTCGCGCAGCAGTTCGGCGGCTGGAAGTTCCGCCAGCTCGTGCGCCTGGACAACGCCACCAATCGCCGCTACGCCGGCTCGGTGATCGTCAACGAGGCGAGCCAGCGCTACTTCGAGCCCGCGCTGCCGCGCCACTGGCTGCTCTCGCTCACCGCAAGCCACACGTTCTGACGCGGGCATCGCACGCTTGCCAGAATCGGGGCTCATCGAGGAACACGACATGAGCATGGACACCATCACCCTCGGCGGCGGCTGCTTCTGGTGCGTCGAGGCCGTCTTCGAACGCGTGCGCGGCGTGACGGCGGTCGAATCGGGCTATGCCAACGGGCATGTGGTCGCGCCGACCTACGAGCAGGTGTGCAGCGGCAACACCGGCCATGCCGAGGTGGTGCGCGTGAGCTACGACCCCGACGCGATCAGCCTGCGCGAGATCCTGGAGATCTTCTTCGTGGTCCACGACCCGACCACGCTCAACCGCCAGGGCAACGACGTGGGCACGCAGTACCGCTCGGGCATCTACACCACGACGCCGGAGCAGGAGCAGGTCGCCCGCGAGATGATCGAGAGCCTCAAGGGCGCCCATGGCGCGCCCATCGTCACCGAGGTGCTGCCGCTGTCGAACTACTCGCGTGCCGAGGACTACCACCAGCACTATTTCGCGCACCACCCGCACCAGGGCTACTGCGCCTTCGTGGTGGCGCCCAAGGTGGAGAAATTCCGCAAGACCTTCGCCGACCGCGTGCGCGCGGCCTGAGCGCTCCTTCTCCGGTGCGCTCGGCGCAGGGCGAGTCGTGTGCGATTTGGCGAAACGGACCCGTGGCCCCGTGGTTCTCCTGTGAGGCCCGCGCGCATGGCTCGATAGACTGCCGGCACCGTTAGTGACGACGGCACGCCGTCGCATCTCTGTGATGGATGGCTTCGATCTCCTGTGGTGGCGTGCGCCGGGCCCGGCCCTGAGGCTTGCGCCGCCGCATGCGCAGGGTGCAGCCTGGCAGCTCAACCCCGCGGCGCAGGCCTGGTCGGCGCAGTGCGGCCTGAGCGAGGCGCAGTGGCAGGCGTATGCGTACGGCGTGCGCGGGCGGCTCGAAGCCGGCGACCCGGACGGAACGCTCTCCATCACGCCCGCGCTCGCGCTGCCGTGGACCGGCGTGCCGCTCGCGGGTGGCTGGCTCGTGTGGCTGCAGCCGCCCGCCGCCGATCCCGAAGGCCTCGCCCGCCGGCTCGACACCCTGCAGACGCTCGGGCGCATGGCCTCGTGGGAGCGCGATCTCGCCACCGGCGCCTGCCGCTGGGATGCGCACATGTTCGAGCTGCTCGGCCTGGACCCGGCCGCTGGCATGCCGTCGCCCGACGGCAGCCTTCATTGCGTGCACCCGGACGACGTCGACCGCCTGCAGGCCGACGAGTCGCGCTTCGCACGGACCCCGGGGCGCCACGAGACGCACTACCGCATCGTCACGCCCGCGGGTGTGGTGAAGGACATCCGCGCGCTGTGCGAGGTGGTCGCGGGTGCGGACGGGTCGCCACGGCGCATGACCGGCCTGCTCATCGACGAGACCGAGATCGCCGACCGGCTGCGGGTGAGCGAAGCCACGGCGGCGCTGTGGGTGCGCGCGGTGGACCTGGCGGCCGTGGCGCTGTGGCGGCTCGACCTCGTCACGAGCCGTGTCTATTTCAGCGACTGGGGCTACACCATGCTGGGCCTGGACCCGGGCGCCGACCAGCTCGACGTGGCGCAGTTGCGCGAGCTCATCCACCCCGACGACCGCGCTGCCGTGGTGGCCGCCGCCGAGGAAGCCATCCGCACCCGCGGCGTGGTGGACGTGGAAGCGCGCTACCGCCACAGGAGCGGCGACTACCGCAGCCTCTACACCCGCCGCGTGGCCGAGTACGACGCCAAGGGCCACGCGGTCGCGCTCTCGGGCGTGACCATCGACATGACCGACCGCATCGCCGAGCGCGAGCACGCCAAGGCCTATGCCGAGCGCATCGACCGCGTGACCAACGCCGCCGGCGTGGGCATCTGGAGCGTCGACATCGAGACGCGCGCGATCGAGTGGAACGATCAGATGTTCCGCCTCTACGGCCTGCCGCGCGACGGGCCGGCGCCGACCAACGACGTCTGGCTCGACCAACTCGTGCACCCGGAAGACCGAGAGATCGCGCGCAACCACCGCCCGGTCACCGGCACCGGGCCGCAGGGCCGGCATGCGGAGTTCCGCATCGTGCGGCCCAACGGCTCGGTGCGCTGGGTGGCCTCGTGGTCGCGGCGCGAGGTGCTGGGCGGGCGCGAGCTCGCCTTCGGCGTCAACCTCGACATCACCATGCTGCAGCGCGCGCAGGCCGAGCTGCGCCAGACGCAGGAGCGCGCACGCCTGGCGACCGAGTCGGCCGGCATCGGCACCTGGGAGCGCGACCTGCGCACCGGCCGCGCCAAGTGGGACGCACAGATGTACCGCCTGCGCGGCCTGCCCGTCGGGCCCGAGGCGCCGCCCGACGACCTGCGCTACCGCACCTACCATCCCGAGGACCTGGAGAACATCAACCGCAACAAGGCGCGGGCGGGTGTCGAAGGCGACGGCTACGAGAACGAGTTCCGGGTCGTGCTGCCCGACGGCTCCATCCGCTGGCTCGCAACGCGCGGGCTGGTCAAGCGCGATGCGCAGGGTCAGCCCGACCGGATGTTCGGCGTGACCTGGGACATCACCGAGCGCCGCCGCGCCGAGCAGGCGCTGCGCGAGAAGGCGGCGGCCGAGCAGGCGAGTGCGGCCAAGAGCCAGTTCCTCGCGCGCATGAGCCACGAGCTGCGCACGCCGCTCAATGCCGTGCTCGGCTTTGCGCAACTGCTGGCCAACGACCTCGGCGAGCGCCTGAGCGCGCAGCAGCGCGAGCGCGTGGACCGCATCCAGTCGGCCGGGCTCCACCTGCTGTCGCTGATCGACGACGTGCTCGACCTCGCCACGATCGAGTCCGATGCGCTGCCCCTGGCGATGGAGACGGTGTCGCTGCAAGGCGCGCTCGACGACGTGCTGCAGTGGACGCAGATGCAGGCCGCGCAGGCCGGCGTGCGGGTGCACGCCCAGCCCGTGGCCGGCTGGGTGCAGGCCGACCCGCGTCGGGTGCGGCAGATCCTTGCCAACCTCGTGAGCAACGCCATCAAGTACAACCGCGCCGAGGGCGAGGTGTGGGTGTCGTGCCGCGAGGGCGAGCACCGCGGCGAGCCGGCCTGGATCCTCAGCGTGCGCGACACCGGCCGCGGCCTTTCGGCCGAGCAGTGCGCGCAGCTCTTCCAGCCCTTCAACCGCCTCGGCGCGGAGCGTGGCGCCATCCCCGGCACGGGCATCGGCCTGGCCATCGTCCACCACCTGGTGCGGCTGATGGGCGGCGACGTGAGCGTCGAGAGCGAGCCGGGGCAGGGCAGCGACTTCCGCGTCACGCTGCCGGCCAGCCCGGCGCCCGATGCTTCCGACCATGCGCCCCTCAGCGGCTACCACGCCGAGCCGCTCGATGCGCATGCCGGCTCGCGGCTGCAAGTGCTCTACATCGAGGACAACCCGGTCAACGTGCTGCTCGTGCAGGAGCTGGTGGCGCTGCGCCCCGACGTGCAGCTGAGCGTGGCGGTCGACGGCCTGTCGGGTGTGGAGCGTGCGCGGGCGGAGCGTCCGCACGTGGTGCTCGTGGACATGCAGCTGCCCGACATCGACGGCTTCGAGGTGCTGCGTCGCCTGCGCGCCGACGCGCTGCTGGACGGAGCGACGATCGTCGCGCTCTCGGCCAACGCGATGCCGGAAGACGTGAACCGTGCGCGCGTGGCCGGCTTCGACGACTACTGGACCAAGCCGATCGACTTCAACGCCTTCCTGCGCAACCTCACCAGCCTGGCGCAGGCGCACCTGGCCTGACGACGCTCAGGGCGCGAGGCGCTCACGCACCCAGCGGCCGGCTTCCAGCCGGTAGCGCAGCCGGTCGTGCAGCCGCGACTTGCGGCCCTGCCAGAACTCCCACGTGTCGGGCACCAGCCGGTAGCCACCCCAGTGCGGGGGTCGCGGCGGCGAGAGCGCGTAGCGCGCGGCAGCCTTCGCCGCGTTGGTCACGAGCGTCGCCCGGGTCGGGATCACCTGGCTCTGCGGCGAGGCCCAGGCGCCGAGCCGGCTGTCGAGCGGGCGCGAGTTGAAGTAGGCGTCGGACTCCTCGTCGCTCGTCTTCTCGACGCGGCCTTCGATGCGCACCACGCGCTCGAGCTCGACCCAGTGGAACTGCAGCGCCGCAAACGGATGGGCAGCGAGCTCGCGGCCCTTGCGGCTGTCGTAGTTGGTGTACCAGACGATGCCGCGCGCATCGAAGCCCTTCACGAGCACGATGCGCGTGGAAGGGCGGCCCTCGGCGCCGACGGTGGCGAGCGTCATCGCGTTGGGCTCGGGCACCTGCGCATCGAGCGCCTGCTGGAACCACAGCCCGAACTGCTCGAGCGGATCGCTGCGGGAGGCGGCTTCATCGAGCTCGGCGCGCTCGTAGCTCTTGCGCAGATCGGCAATGTTCTGGGTGCTCATGCGCAGCAGTATAGAAATGCGCCTGCCAGGCGGTGCACCGCCGTCGCGTCGCTTTTCGTCGGAACGGGCATGCCGCCGATGCATGGCAACGGCATGCGAGAGTGGCCTTTCGAGCCCGGCCGAAGACCTCGATGCCATGGTCGGTACACCTTACGGGGAAGGCCTTAAGTGAAGCCCCCACTATCGTTTGAAGGCCCGAACTCCGATTCTTCACGCATGGCGGTTCGATGTTGAGCCGCCTCACTCAGGGAGCAGGGCCTCATGACAGCAGGGCCAGCGGTGGTGGTGTTGGCAGCGGGCCGGGGCTCGCGCTTCCAGGGCTTGCATCACAAGCTGGTGCAGGCGCTCGGGGCATCGACCGTGCTCGCCACCACGATCTCCAACGCACTCGCGACGCAGCTGCCGGTGCACGTGGTCACGACCGAGGCGCTGGCCGAGCTCGTGTCGCACCACGTGGCCCGGCGCGACATGGTGGTGCTCCCGCCCGTGGGCTCGCCGGCGTCGCAGGGGCTCGGCATGGGCTACTCCATCGCGGCGGGCGTGGCGGCGCGCTCCGATGCCTCGGGCTGGCTGATCCTGCCGGCCGACATGCCCATGGTGCAGCCCTCGACGCTGCGCCAGGTGGCCGACGAGCTGGACGGTCACGCGATCGCCTACGCCCAGCACCGCGGCCTGCGCGGCCATCCGGTGGGCTTTGCGGCGGAGCTGTATTCCGAGCTCGTCATGCTCACCGGCGACGAAGGTGCACGTCGCCTGCTCGCGCGCTACCCGGCGCACGGCGTGGAGGTCGACGACCCCGGCGTGCTGCTCGACGTGGACACCGAAGACGATCTCGACCGCGTGCGCGTCGCGCAGCGCGACATGCAGCAGTTCCGCGAAGCGCGCTGAGCGCGGCTACTCGACGAGCGCGTGCCGGCGCGCGAGCGCCACGATGCGCTCGATCGCCGAATCGCGGATGCCGCGCGCGCGCAAGGCCTGCGCCGTCTCCAGCACATAGGCGAGCGTGGTGCCGTAGCGGCCGCTCGCACGCCGCAGCACCTCGACCAGCTCTGCATCGTCCATGGGCCCCGTGTAGTTGGGGCTGTTGCGGCTCAGCGTGAAGGCGAGCGCCGTGACGGGGCCTTGCACCGTCTGGCAGCGCAGCCACCGCGGGTCGTAGACGCTGTTGGGCATCTCGCGTGCCCACAGCCGCGGCAACTCGTCTTCCACGCGCTCGCGGGCGATGCGATAGACCATGCCGCGGCAGGAGCCACCGCCCACGAGGGCGAAGACGAGTCCGGGGCATTCGGGCGTCCCACGGTTGATGCGCGAGCGCATCTCCAGCGCCCGGTGCCATCCGTGCACGCGGGCCTCCCGGTGTTCCGCCGATTCGAACTCCGGCCGCCAGATCAGCGAGGCGTAGCCGAAGACCCAGAGGTCGCTGCGCCCGCCCCAGGTGGCGCGCACCTGCGCGAGCAGATGCGCGGGTTCACGTTCGGGCGAGAGGGGCCGCAGGGGCGGGGCAAGGCTCATGGCAGGCGCCAACTCTAGCGCTTCGAGCCGACCGTAGGAGTGGGCCCACATCGGCTTCCGGCCGCTGCTGATACGCGCTGCGCGGGCCGCGGCCTAAGGTCACGCCACCACCCAGGAGGACACGATGAGCACACGCGCACGGCGCATCGGCAAAGGCTGGGCCGTGACAGCGGCCGTCGCGGGCGTGCTCGTGCTCGGCGTGATCGCCTGCGAGGTGGCGGGCTGGCCCTTCCTCGCCAAGCCGGTCGAGGGCATGCTCAGCCGCACGCTGGAGCGCGAGGTGCAGCTGAGCGACGACACCTCCGGCGCCACGGTGCGCTTCTTGGGCGGCCTCAAGGTCAAGGTGCCGCAGCTGCAGATCGGCGCGCCGCAGTGGAGCGATCGCCCGTTCTTCCTGCAGGCCCGCAATGCGCAGATGCACCTGTCGTACGGCGACCTGTGGCGCGCGAAGAAGGGCGCACCGCTCGACATCGACCTGCTGCGCGCCGACCGGCTGGTGGTGCACGCCGAGCGCCTCACCGATGGCCGTGCCTCGTGGGTCTTCGGCAGCCGGCAGCAGCCCGAGGAGGAGAAGGAAGGCCAGCCCAACGTCTTTCCCACCGTGCACGAACTGCGGGTGAACGAGGGCCAGCTCACCTACCGCGACGAGCCGCTCAAGGCCGACATCGTGGCCACGCTCGCGCTCTCCGAAGGCGAGGCCGGCGTGCAGCCGCCGCCGTCCCAGGGCTCGCAGCCCTTGCCGGTGGCATTGCGCGGCTTGATCGCGAGCGCCGAAGGCACCTACGGGCCGGCCCGGCTCTCGGCCAACCTGCGCACCTCGGGCGTCACGCCGCTCCTGCGCAGCGACGGCGAGGCGCCCGCGGTGCCCGTGGTGCTGGAGCTCAAGGCCAACCAGGCGAGCCTCGACTTCAACGGCACGGTGACCGACCTCTTCCGTCTCTCCGATCTGGCCGGGCAGTTCCGCGTGAGCGGGCCGTCGCTCTCGGCGGCGGGCGATCCGCTGGGCGTCACGCTGCCCACCACGCCGCCCTTCGTGCTGGCCGGTCGCATCCACAAGGATGGCGAGGTGTGGAAGGTGAACGCAGAGGACGCGACGGTCGGCTCCACCAAGCTCCGGGGCGAGTTCACCTACGACACGCGCCGTGCGGTGCCGTTGCTGGCCGGCCGGGTGAGCAGCCCGCGGCTGCTGCTCGCGGACCTTGCGCCCACCATCGGCGGCGAGCCGGGCGCCGACCGTGCCCCGCCGCCCAAGAGCCGCAAGCCGGCCAATGCGCGCGTGCTGCCCGACAAGGAGTTCGACCTCCCCTCGCTGCGCGCCATGGACGCCGACGTGCAGATGGATTTCCAGCGGGTGGAGCTGGGCGATCTCTTCGCGCTGCCGCTGCAGCCGCTGAAGACGCGGCTCACGCTGCAGGGCGGCAAGCTGCGGCTCAACGACCTCGTCGCCAGCACGGCCGATGGCAGCCTGCGCGGCAGCGTGGCGCTCGACGGCACGCGCAACGTGGCGCTGTGGAATGCCGACCTGCGCTGGTCGGGTGTGAAGCTCGAGCAGTGGCTCAAACAGGAGCGCGGCGACGACGCGCCGCCCTTCGTGAGCGGCAAGCTGCTCGGCCACGCCAAGCTCGAAGGCCGCGGCCGCTCGACGGCGCAGATCCTCGGCAGCCTGCAGGGCGACATCGCCACCACCGTGCGCCAGGGCCGCATCTCGCACCTGGTGGTCGAAGCGGCCGGCCTGGACATCGCGCAGGCGCTGGGCGTCCTGGTCAAGGGCGACGAGCCGCTGCCCGTGACCTGCGCGCTGGCCGACCTGCAGGCCGAGCAGGGCGTGCTCAAGACGCGCACCTTCGTCGTGGACACGCCCGACTCCACCGTGTGGGCCGAAGGCACGGTCTCGCTCAAGGACGAGTCGCTCGACCTCAAGGCCTCCGTCGCCCCCAAGGACTTCAGCCCGCTGGCCCTGCGCACGCCGGTGCATGTCAAGGGCGCCTTCAACGCCCCCGAGATCTCCGTCGAGAAGGCGCCGCTCGCACGCCGCGTTGCCGGCGCCGCCCTGATGGCGCTCGCCACCCCCGTGGCGGCAGTGCTGCCGCTCTTCGACAAGGGCGAGGACGACGAGGGCGACAGCTGCAACGAGCTCGTCGCCAAGGCGCGCGAGGCCGCCCGAGAGGGCCGCTCGCCGGTCGACGACAAGAAGGGCAAGTGAGGCCGGCGCATCACCCCACTGGGCTCACCGGGTTGCCGGCGGCGCGTTGACATGTAATTTGGTTACCACATAATCGATCGCCAGGTTACAAGTGATTCCCGCCGCGCCATGAAACCCGCCGTGCTCGCCGTCACCCAGCGCATCCGTGAACGCAGCGCGACGCTGCGTGCCGCCTATCTCCAGCGCATCGACGCCCTCGGCGCGCGCCCGCGCGGCGCCGATCGCATGGGCTGCGCCAACGTCGCGCATGCGTTCGCCGCGCTCCCGAGCGACGACAAGCTACGCATCGTGGCCGAGCGCGCTCCCAACATTGGCATCGTCACCGCCTACAACGACATGCTGTCGGCGCACCAGCCGTTCGCGGGCTTCCCCGATGTGATCCGAGACGAGGCGCATCGCCTGGGCGCCACGGCGCAGGTCGCCGGGGGCGTGCCCGCCATGTGCGATGGCGTCACGCAGGGGCTGCCCGGCATGGAGCTCAGCCTCTTCTCGCGCGACACGATCGCCATGGGCACCGCCATCGCGCTCACGCACGATGTGTTCGACGGCGCGCTGCTGCTCGGCATCTGCGACAAGATCGTGCCGGGGCTCCTGATCGGCGCGCTGCACTTCGGGCACCTGCCGTGCGTCTTCGTGCCGGCGGGGCCGATGACGAGCGGGCTGTCCAACACCGACAAGGCCAAGGTGCGCGAGCAGTTCGCGCTCGGCCTGGTGGGCCGGGACGAGCTGCTCGCCGCCGAGTCGGCGGCCTACCACAGCCCGGGCACCTGCACCTTCTACGGCACCGCCAACAGCAACCAGATGCTGATGGAGGCCATGGGCCTGCACGTGCCCGGCACGGCCTTCGTGCACCCCTACACCGGGCTGCGCGAGGCGCTCACGCGCCAGGCCGTGCGGCAGCTGCTCGCGATCGCGCGCGGCGAAAACCGCAAGCCCATCGGCCGCGTGGTGGACGAGCGCGTGATCGTCAACGCGCTGGTGGCGCTGCTCGCGACCGGCGGTTCCACCAACCACCTCATCCACTGGGTGGCCGTGGCGCGCGCGGCCGGCATCCTGATCGACTGGAGCGATTTCTCGGAGCTCTCGCACGTGGTGCCGCTGCTCGCACGCGTGTACCCCAACGGCAGCGCCGACGTGAATGCCTTCCAGGCGGCCGGCGGCCCCGGCTTCGTGCTGCGCGAGCTGCTCGACGCCGGCCTGCTGCACGCCGACGTGATGACCACGACCGACGGCGGCCTGCGCGACTACACCCGCGTGCCCGCGCTCGAGGGCGAACACCTCACCTGGCGCGAGCTGCCGCAAGACAGCGGCGATGCGGCCGTCGTGCGCCGCGCGGCCGATCCCTTCAGCGCGACTGGCGGCCTGAAGCTGCTCGAAGGCAACCTCGGGCGCGCCGTCATCAAGGTCTCGGCCGTGCCCGAGAGCCACCATGTGATCGAGGCGCCGGCCATCGTCTTCGAGGACCAGGAGTCGCTGCTCGCCGCCTTCAAGGCCGGTGACCTGCAGCGCGATTTCGTGGCCGTCGTGCGCTTCCAAGGTCCGCAGGCCAACGGCATGCCGGAGCTGCACAAGCTCACGCCGCCGCTGGGCGTGCTCCAGGGGCAGGGCTTTAAGGTGGCGCTCGTGACCGATGGCCGCATGAGCGGCGCGTCGGGCAAGGTGCCCGCGGCCATCCACGTGAGCCCCGAGGCCATGGCCGGCGGGCCGCTCGCCAAGGTGCGCGACGGCGACCTCATCCGCCTCGATGCGGCGGCCGGCACGCTGCAGGTGCGGGTGGATGCGGCCGAATGGGCGCGGCGCGAGCTGGCCGTGATGAGCGAGGCGCACCGCAACAGCAACGCCCACGGCCTCGGCCGCGAGCTCTTCGGCGGCATGCGCCGCAACGTCCGCAGCGCCGAGGAAGGCGCGATCACCTGGCTCTGAGACCTCCATGAACGCACACGACCTCGCCGCGCACGGCCCCGTCATCCCGGTCATCGTGATCGAGCGGCTCGACGACGCCGTGCCGCTCGCCGAGGCCCTGGTGGCCGGCGGCGTGAAGGTGCTGGAGGTGACGCTGCGCACGCCGGTCGCGCTGTCGGCAATGGAAGCCATCGCCAAGGCGGTGCCCGAGGCCATCGTCGGCGCCGGCACGGTGCGCAACGCGGGGGACGTGAAAGCGGCCTACAGCGCCGGCTGCCGCTTCGCCGTGAGCCCGGGCCACCTGAGCATCGTCTCGCAGGCCTGCCGCGAGGTGGGCCTTCCGCTGTTGCCGGGCGTGTCGACCGCGAGCGAAGTGATGCAGGCCAACCTCGACGGGCACGACTTCCTCAAGTTCTTTCCCGCCACCGCGGCCGGCGGCATCCCCATGCTCAAGGCGCTGGCCGGGCCTTTCCCGGACGTGAGCTTCTGCCCCACGGGCGGCATCACGCCCGAGACCGCGCCGCAGTTCCTCGCGTTGCCCAACGTGAAGGTCTGCGGCGGCTCGTGGCTCACGCCTGCGCTGTCGCTGGCCGGACGCGACTGGGCGCGCATCACGCAGCTCGCGCGCGAGGCGCAGGCCTTGCGCGCCTGAGCCCTGCGCGCCTCACGGGGTGAGGTCGTAGGTCGCGTAGTGGATGTTGAAGCCGCGGCCGGCGCTGTCGTTGGCGTGCAGGTGCAGGCCGGTCTGGAAGGTGCTCGCCGCGTAGTTGGGGCCGTCACCTTGGCAGTGCGCATCGCCGGCAGTGGCCACGCTGCACGCGATGCTCGCGCTGCGCGCCGTCGAGGGCACCACCAGGCTGTCGTTGAACGACTGCTGCGTGACGCCGCCCGCCGTGCGCACGCCGTAGAGCGTGAGCTCCACCGGCGGCAGCGCGCCTGCGGGCACCTCCCAGTTCACTGCCACCGGGCCGGCGCCGCCGAGCGGCAGCACGCCGCTCGGGAGTGCGCCGCTGACCATGGCGGCCAGGCTCGCATCGGTCAGCCGCGGGAGTGGCCGCGCGCGGAATTCGCCGATCGTCATGGCGCGCGAGCGCGTGCGGTAGTTCTGCTCGGCGGCGAGCGTGGTGGGGTCGCTCGCCAGGTAGTACCGGAAGCGCCACAGCGACTGCGCCGGGATGGCGGCCATCTGCACGTCGGTGTACTGCTGCGGCGCGAAGATGAGGTTGGTGTCCTGATCGGCCGGTGAGCCGGGCGTGGTGTGCGAGGCGTAGGCCGAGGCCAGGCGCAGCAGCGTGGTGCCGCTGACGCTGCCGTTGCTGCGCACGAGGTTGAGCACGCTGCTGCCCGCGCTCGGCCGCAGCGTGAGCGTCGAGCCGCCCGGGGTGATCACCTCCACGCGATCGAAGATGGGTGCCCCGTTCGCGGTGAGGTTGAGCACGCGCAGGTTGTAGCCGCTGCTGTGGTAGCTGCGGTCCTGCTGGTTGAGCGTCGGGTACACGCGGTACTGGTGATAGGCGGTCACGCTGCCCGGGTATTGGTATTGGTTGCCGATGAGCTTGAGCGCGCCGCCCTCCTGCCGTACCACCAGCGAGCCGTAGGTCGTGGCGCCGCTTGCCAGCCGCGAGCGGTAGCCGATCACGAGGTCGCCGTTCACGCGGGCGAACTCGTAGCTGCCCTGGCTGAAGACCGCCCCGGTGAACCCGTTGGTGTACATGCCGCTGAACGCGAGGCCTGCGCCCACGGGGTTGCCGTCGTGGAGGTAGGTGGCCGGGTCGTCGCCGCTGAAGGTGCTGCGGCAGGCCGGTGCCACGATGGCTGCCGCGGTGGTGCCGCCCGGTGCGACGCGCTCCGACAACGGGAGTGCGCTGCACGCCGTCATGCGCGCCAGGAGGTCGGCGATGAGCGATGCCGTGCCCGCCGGTGCGAGCTGCCCGTCGACCACCGAAGCCGACAGGGCGGCGGCATTGGCCGCGACGATGTCGTCGATCGGCTCGGTGCTCGTGAAGCGCACGGGCGGCGGCGTGCTGCCGCCGTCGCTGGCGCGCAGGCCGATCTCCACATTCGCGCCGCCGCTGCTGGTGGGCTCGATGGTGACGTAGAGCGAATCCAGCAGGCGGTCGAAGCCGGTGCCGTCGACGACGAAGGCATCGCGCAGCGGATCGAAGGCCGTCTGCCCGGCGGCCGAGAGGTAGGGCGCGAGCAGCGTGCGCACCTCGGCGAGCTTGTCGGCAATCTCCTGCGCGTCCACGGTCGCGCTGCCGTTCGCCACTTCGTCGGCGAGCGCGAGTGGCTGTCCCGAGGGGCTGAGGCGCGTGGCGATCAGCGTGGTCACCGGGTTGAGGTTGAGGTGGGTGGTGCCTCCGCTCGTGGCGCTGTCGAGCACGCTCACGAGCGACTGCGTCTCGCCGGTGGCCTCGGTGCGCGAGGCGATCGCCACGAAGGGGGGTTGGGCATTGGCGGCCAGCTGGAGCGTCCAGGTGCCGTCGCCTCGGACCGGCGTGCTGGCGCCGACCTGCGCGCCGCTGCGGTCGTACACGCGCACCTCGGCCTCGGAGAAGGGGGCGCCCGTGGCGGCCGTGCCGGTGAGCGTGACGGGTGCGGGTGGCGGTGGGGCAGGCGATGCCGCGTCGCCGCCTCCGCCGCCGCAGGCGCCGAGGGTGGCGATGCTGGCCGCGGTGACCACCGCGAGTGCAAGCGGGTGCAGCCGGCGCGTGCGATGCGCGGGCAGGGGTGTACGTGGGTCTTGCAGCATGGTGATCTCCCGTTTGAAGGCGGGGCCATGCTAGGAAGCGGCTCTGCCGCGCGCGTCATCCAGTTGGTGGACGAGCGCGGCAGGCGGCGCGGCGCTCAGTGGCCGGGCTTGCGCTCGATCAGCTCGATCTTGTAGCCGTCGGGGTCGGTCACGAAGGCGATCACGGTGTTGCCGCCCTTGACCGGACCGGCTTCGCGCGTCACGGCGCCGCCGTTGGCGCGGATCCTGTCGCAGGCGGCGTAGGCGTCGGGCACCTCGATCGCGATGTGGCCGTAGGCGCTGCCGAGCTCGTACTTCTCGACGCCATAGTTGTAGGTGAGCTCGATCTCGGCGTGCTCGGGGTTGGAGCCGTAGCCGAGGAAAGCCAGCGAGTACTGCTGCTCGGGCCGGTCGGTGGTGCGCAGGAGCTTCATGCCCATGACCTGGGTGTAGAAGTCGATCGAGCGCTGCAGGTCGCCGACGCGCAGCATGGTGTGGAGGATTCGCATATCAGTCCGTGCTTGGGGACGCGAGCCGTGCCAGGCTGGGGGCGGTCATCTCGCGTCCATGATGAAACAGGTGGTCGAGGCGTGAGCGTACAGCTTGCCGTCATGACCGTAGAGCCGGCCCTCGGCCGTGCCCATGCTGCGCCCGAGGTGGATCACCTTGCCTTCGGCGCGCACCAGCGGCACGGCGTCGGTCAATGCGCGCACGATGTTGATCTTGAGCTCCACCGTCGTGTAGGTCTTGCCGGCTGGCAGTGAGGAATGCACGGCGCAGCCCACGGCCGAGTCCAGCATGGTCGCGAACCAGCCGCCGTGCACCGTGCCGAGCGGGTTGTAGTGCGCACGGCGCGGGCGGCCCTGGAAGATGGCGCGGCCCTGTTCCACGTGCACCGGCAGGAAATCCAGCGTCTCGCCGATGTGCGGCTGCGGAAGCTCGCCGGAAAACATCGCGTCGAAGAGCTCCATGCCGGTCTTGCCGATCACCTGGTCGGGGCGGAGCACGCCGACCGGGCTGCGGCGGGCGCGCACGGCGGCTTCTTCGGCCTCCCAGGCGGCCAGGGTCTCCTCGGGGTTAAGCGGGGTTTCGGTCGTCATCGATGGGCTCCAATGGTTGCAACTACAACGATTGTAGCTACAATCGATCGCATGGTTGCCAGGACCCCCATCGCGTCGAGCCCCGCATTGCGCGGCTGTACCAACTTCAAGCTGCGCCAGATCACGCGCGCCGTGACACGCCGGTACGACGCCGCCGTGGCCGGGGCGGGCCTCAAGACCACGCAGTACTCGCTCCTGTCGCACATTGCCGCGCTCGGGCCGGTGCGGCCGTCGGACCTGGCGGCCCACATGAACCTCGAGCTCTCGACGCTCTCGCGCAACCTGCAGCCGCTGGTGGCGCAAGGCTGGGTGCTGCTCGGCCCCGGGCCCGATGCGCGCACGCGGCTGGTGTCGCTCACGGACGCCGGTCGCGCGAAGCGCACCGAGGCGCAGCACCTGTGGAAGCAGGCGCAGCTTCAGCTCAACGAAACACTGGGCGAGGCGCGGGTGGCGCAACTGCACCAGCTGATCGAGGAAAGCCTGGCGCTGCTGGGCGCCGAAGACGAAGGGGACGGCGATGCCGACTGAGACGAACACGCGCCGCCTGGCGCTCTGGCTGGTGCTGCTGGCGGCGGCCGGCACCTTCTCGCTCACCATGGGGGCGCGCCAGTCGATGGGGCTCTTCCTCAGCAACCTCAACACGCACACAGGCCTGGGCCTGGCGAGCATCAGCCTCGCGTTCGCCTTCGGGCAGCTGTGGTGGGGCATCACCCAGCCCTTCGCCGGCATGGTGGCCGACCGCATCGGCACGGCGCGCGTGTTGATCGCCGGCGTGCTGCTCATTGCCATCGGCACGGCGATGGTGCCGTTCATGACGACGACCTCCGGGCTCATCGTCGCAATCGGCGTGCTCTCCGCCGGGGGTGCCGGCATGGCGGGCCCGGCGGTGCTGATGGCCGCCACCACGCGCCTCGTGCCGGTGGAAAAGCGCGGCATGGCCTCGGGCATCGTGAATGCGGGCGGCTCCTTCGGGCAGTTCATCTTCGCGCCGCTGGCCGCGGTCATCACCGCGGCATCGGGGTGGATCGTCGCGCTGCAGAGCCTGGCCGTGCTCACGCTGCTGGCGCTGCCGGCCGCCTGGGTGCTGCGTGGCTCGGCCAAGGCCGCTGCCGCTGCGAGCGTGGCGGCGGGCGCCGCGCCGGTGCAGCACGAGACCACGCGCGAGGCGATCGGCCGCGCATTGCGCGACCCGAGCTACCTCATGCTCTCGGCCGGCTTCTTCGTCTGCGGCTTCCACGTCGCCTTCATCGCGACGCACCTGCCGGGCGTGGTCGCCTCGTGCCAGCTGCCGGCCACGCTCGCCGGCTGGGCGCTCGGCGTCATCGGGCTCTTCAACATCGTGGGCAGCGTGGCGATGGGCTGGGCGGTGTCGTTCCAGGGCGGGCGCTGGCGCATGAAGTCGCTGCTGGCGCTGGTGTACACCACGCGTGCGGTCGCGGTGCTGCTCTTCCTGCTCGCGCCCAAGACCGAGTTCACGCTGCTGGTCTTCGCCGCGGTGATCGGCGTCACCTACCTCTCGACCGTGCCGCCGACCGCCGGCCTGGTCGCCAAGTTCTACGGGCCGGCGCACATGGCCACGCTCTTCGGCCTGGTGATGCTCGCGCACCAGGTGGGCGGCTTCCTGGGCGCCTACTACGGCGGCAAGGCGTTCGAATGGACCGGCAGCTACGACTGGATGTGGTTCGTGGACATCGTGCTCGCGGTGGGCGCCGCGCTCATCCACCTGCCGATCCGCGAGGCCGCGAAGCCGGGGCTCGTGCAGCCGGCGGCCCAGCCCTCGAACGCCTGAGCCTCAGCTCCCCACGCCGAGCAGGATCATCACGCCGATCACGGCGAACACCAGGGCCGCGATCCCGTGCACCCAGGCGAGCGGCACGAAGCGCACCGCCCGTTCGCCGAAGAGCACCGCCGGCACGTTGGCGATCATCATGCCGAGCGTGGTGCCGAGCGTGACCGGGATCAGCGCCTGGAAGCGCGCCGCGAGCATCACGGTCGCCACCTGCGTCTTGTCGCCCATCTCGGCCAGGAAGAAGGCCACGAGCGTGATGCCGAAGATGCCCCAGCGGCCGGCGCCCACCGTCTCGCCTTCGTCGGCCTTGTCGGGGATCAGCATCCACGCCGCCACCGCGAGGAACGAGAGGCCCAGCACCCAGCGCATCCATTGCGGGTCGATCAGGCTTTGCAGCCAGGCACCCAGCGCCGCCGCGGCCGCATGGTTGGCGAGCGTGGCCACGAGGATGCCCAGCACGATGGGCACGGGTTTGCGGTAGCGGGCGGCGAGCAGCAGCGCGAGCAGCTGGGTCTTGTCGCCGATCTCGCCCAAGGCGACCACACCGGTCGACACCCAGAACGCTTCGAACATCATCAGGAGGAATCAGGAAGAGGGAACGGTGTAGTTGAGCGTCATGCGGCCGCCGTCGACGAAGACGATCTCGCCGGTCATGTAGCTGGAGGCGCTGCTGAGGAGGAAGGCGACGACGTCGGCCACTTCGGCCGGCTCGCCCAGGCGTTTCATCGGCGTGCGGCTCATGATGCGCAGCCGCGCCTCTTCGCTGCCAAGCACCGCCTGGCGCGCGAGCTCCGTGGCGATGGTGCCCGGCGCGACCGCGTTGACACGCACGCCCTGGTCGGCGAGCGAGAGCGCCATCACTCGCGTGAGCTGGTTGATGCCGCCCTTGCTCACGTTGTAGCTCGCGATGCCCGGGATCGCCATCACGCCGTTGACCGAGCTCATGTTGACGATGGCGCCGCCGCCGGTCTTCACCATCTCCCGCGCAGCCACCTGCCCGACGAGGAAGGCGCCCTTGAGGTTGACGCCGATGACGGCGTCCCAGTCGGCCTCGGTGATGTCGAGGAAATCGGCCGCCTTGAAGATGCCGGCGTTGTTCACGAGGCCGCTGATGCGGCCGCAGGCCTGCAGCGTGTGTGCCATGGCGGCCTCCACGTCCGTCCTGCGCGAGACATCGCAGTGCACGTAGAGCGCCTGCCGGCCCTGCGCCACCAGCGCATCGGCGAGCGCCTGGCCGCGCGCGTCGTCCACGTCCCACAGCGCCACGGCCGCGCCGTCGTGCGAAAGCCGCTCGGCACATGCCGCGCCGATGCCCTGCGCCGCGCCGGTCACGATCACCACCTGGCCCTGCAGGCCGAAATGCACCGTGCTCATGGGCGTTTGCCTCCGTCCAGCCAGACACCCAGGCCCTGCGCGTTGAGCTCGATGTCGCTGGCCAGCAGCGACAGCGCCTCCTCGTCCGGCAGCGTGCAGCCGTGCGCGCGCACGCGCTCGAGGTATGTCGTGGTCAGCGCCTGGCGCAGTGCTTCGTGGCGATCGGGCGCGTCGCGCAGTGGCGTGGCGATCTCCACCAGCTCGTCGATCTGCTCCAGCAGCATGGCGCCCAGCGCCGCCACCCCCTCCACGCGGCCGTAGTGCGTGAGGTACATCGCCTCAGGCTCATGCGACAGCAGCCGCTGCACCGAGGCGCGCAGCGCCACCGGGTCGAACTGCACCGGCGTGGTCGTGGGCAGCAACCAGGGGCCGCGCACGGTGTCGAACTCGCGGTACGAAAGGCCGAAGGTGTCTCCGGTGAAGAAGCCGCGGCTGCGTTCATCCCAGATGCAGTGGTGGTGCCTGGCGTGGCCGGGGGTGTCGAGCAGCGTGAGCGTGCGCCCGGCGAGCTGCACCGTCATGCCGTCGTGGCTGGTGACGACGCGTTCCTTCGGGATCGGCACGATGGTTCCGTAGGCGCGCGCCACCTCGTCGGCGCCATAGACGGCGCTCGCCCCCGCGATGAGCGCCGAGGGGTCCACCATGTGCCGCTCGCCGCGCGGATGCACCAGCAGCCGTGCATTCGGCAGCGCCTGCATCAGCGCGCCCGCGCCGCCGGCATGGTCGAGGTGGACGTGGGTGACGATCACCCAGTCGGCCTGCTCGGGCGTGAGACCGGCGCTCGACAGGGCGGCCAGCAGCCGCGGCAGGCTGTGCGTGGTGCCGGTGTCGATGTAGGCGGCCCGGCCATCGTCGACGAGGAGGTAGGCGGCGTCGAAGTTGGGGCGATGGAAGCCGGTGTCTATGGTGTGGACACCGGCCTGATTAGCCTCGCTCGGTTCGAGCCGTGCTGGATACGAAGTCATACGGCATTCTAGGAACGGAGCAGTTCCGCGAATGCCCAGTCATTGCGCTGTGACGAGATCGATTTGACGGGCTAAGACGCCCCCTTCAGCGCTAGCTTGGCGGGATGGTCCGACCAAAAGCCGGCGAGCTGTGCGGACACGGCTAGTGCAAAGCGCAAAGCCGCCTCGGCGTCATCCCACAACTGTGGGGCAGCAAGATGCTCATCTCGAAACACTTCCGTCGGACTCGCGACCCCCCGTATTTGCTTAATCACTGTTGCTGCTGCGTATCCGCCCTGGTCCGCTTGGATGGCGGCGCAGTAGGCGCGAAATAAGCCGATATCTGTTTCTTCTACGAACATAGGTTCCTCCTTTTCAAGAAGGAAGTTTCGTTTCCGTAGCGCTGTTGGCTATCCGCGCAAAGGATGCCCCCATATGGGGGCGTAGGGGGCAAGGCGTTGTCCTACCCGCGAGCGAGCAGCATTTGCTTGGACAACGTTGTCGTCATCTCTAGGATCGGACGCGACTAGGAGTAGGTAAAGATGGCGCATTCACATTCAGTTCAACACCGCCGCAAGCACTTCTCCATGCTGCGCGGCTTTCATCTCGCCGATATCATCACCCTCGCCAACGCTGCCTGCGGCACGCTGGCGGTGTTCTTTGCCATGGCCTACATGGCCTCGCAGTCGCTCGCGCACTTCTACGCTGCGGCCGTTATGGCGCCGCTTGCCCTGCTGTTCGACGTGCTCGATGGCCGCGTAGCTCGCTGGCGGCAGACCCATTCCGCCCTTGGGCGCGAGCTCGATTCGCTGGCCGACATCGTCTCGTTCGGGGTCGCTCCGGCAGCGCTGGGCTTCGCGGCCGGCCTGCAAGGCGGGTGGGATGCGATCGCGCTTGTCTATTTCGTCTGCTGCGGCGTCTCGCGCCTCGCGCGCTACAACGTGACGGCCGAGTCGCTCTCGGCTGGTGCGGCCAAGGTGCCTTACTTCGAGGGCACGCCGATCCCGACGAGCGTGTTGCTGACCGGCGTGCTGGCGCTGGCCGCCTGGCAAGGTGCGCTGGGTGAGGCGCTGTGGGGCGGCGCGTGGACGCTCGGCCCCTGGGTGCTGCACCCGCTCTCGCTGATGTTCGTGCTCTCGGGCACGCTCATGGTCAGCAAGACGCTGCACATCCCCAAGCTCTGAGCGAGCGCGGGGCGTGCAGCGGCCCGTCGTCGCTTACTGCCGCTCGAAGATCGCCGCAATGCCCTGGCCACCGCCGATGCACATCGTGACCAGCGCATAGCGCCCCTGCGTGCGCTGCAGTTCGTACAGCGCCTTCACGGTGATGATCGCCCCCGTCGCACCCACAGGGTGCCCGAGCGAGATGCCCGAGCCGTTGGGGTTGACCTTGGCCGGGTCGAGGCCGAGGTCCTTGCTCACGGCACAGGCCTGCGCGGCAAAGGCTTCGTTGGCTTCGATGATGTCGAGGTCGCTCACCTTGAGGCCGGCCTTCTCGAGCACCTTGCGCGTGGCGGGCACGGGGCCGATGCCCATGTAGAGCGGGTCGACGCCGGCGTGGGCGTAGGCCACGAGGCGCGCCATGGGCTTCAGGCCGCGGCGCTCGGCTTCGGCGCGCTCCATCAGCACCAGCGCGGCGGCGCCGTCGTTCACGCCGGAGGCATTGCCGGCCGTCACGGTGCCGCCATCCTTCTTGAACGCGGGCTTGAGCTTGGCCATGTCTTCGAGCTTGGCGTTCAGGCGCACGTGCTCGTCGGTGTCGAAGGTGATGGGGCCCTTGCGGCTCTCCTGCACCACCGGGACGATCTGCTCCTTGAAGTAACCGGCCTCGATCGCCTTCTGCGCGCGGCGCTGGCTCTCGAGTGCGGCCTCGTCCTGCTGCTGGCGGCTGATCTCCCACTTGGCGGCCACGTTCTCGGCGGTGATGCCCATGTGGACGTTGTGGAAGGGGTCGTGCAGCGCACCGACCATCATGTCGACCATGGTGGCGTGGCCCATGCGCGCGCCCCAGCGGGCCTGCGGCAGGGAGTAGGGGCCGCGGCTCATGCTCTCGGCGCCGCCGGCCACGGCGATGTCGGCATCGCCGAGCAGGATGCTCTGCGCCGCGCTCACGATGGCCTGCAGGCCCGAGCCGCACAGGCGGTTGACGGTGAGGGCGGGCGTCTCGTGCGGGATGCCGCCATCCACGGCGGCCACGCGCGCGAGGTACATGTCACGCGGCTCGGTGTTGATGACGTGGCCGAAGACGACGTGGCCCACGTCCTGGCCCTCGACCTTGGCGCGGGCCAGCGCCTCGCGGGTGACGGTGGCGCCGAGCTGGGTCGGCGGCACATCCTTGAGCGCACCGCCAAACGTACCAATCGCGGTGCGCACACCGCTCACGACAACGACTTCTCTTTGCATGAGGACCTCGACAAGGTTGCAGGGAAAGCGTGCATTGTGATCACACTCACAATGCACGCCTGTTCATTCAACCCGTCGAACGACCATGAGCACTTCCTGCATCGTGATCACCGGCGCCGCCGGCGCCCTCGGCCAGGCCGTCGCGCGCCGTTTCCATGCGGCCGGCGCGACGCTCGCGCTGGTGGATCGGGAGGCCGCGCGCCTCGCGCAGCTCTACGGCACGCAAACGCGCACGCAGCTGCTGGTGGCCGACGTCACGTCGTCCGACAGCGTGAACACGGCCATCGCCCAGGTGCTGCAGGACCACGGCCGCGTCGATGCCCTGGTGCATGTGGCTGGCGGCTTCGAGATGGGCGAGGGCGTGCACGAGATCAGTCGCGCGTCGTGGGACCGCATGATGGAGCTCAATGCCTGGTCGTTCGTGAACGTGGCCCAGGCGGTGGTGCCGGTGATGCGTGCGCGGCGGAGCGGGCGCATCGTGGCCGTCTCGGCGGCAGCCGCCGGGCAGGGCCAGGCGCTGAAAGGGGCGTATTGCGCGGCCAAGAGCGCACTGCAGCGCCTGGTGGAGTCGCTCGCGCAGGAGCTGCGAGGCGAAGGGATCTCGGTCAACAGCGTGGCGCCCACGCTCCTGGACACACCGGCCAACCGTGCGGCGATGCCGCAGGCGGACCGTTCAGACTGGGTGTCGCTGGAGTCGGCGGCAGAAGCGATCGCCTTCCTGGCCACCGCGCCGGGCGCTGCCGTGCAGGGCCAGCACCTGCAACTCGGGACGGGCTGACGCCGGCCTCAGCGCTTTGCCACGCCGAGCTTGAGCATCAGGCGCGCGTATTCGAGCTGTGCGTGCAGCGCTTGCATCTCGCGCTTGAGCGCGAGCCATCGAGCGACGCGGGCCTGCAGGTCGGGGTCGTGCTTCGGGGTGGCAGGTTGTGGGGGCGTGTCCATGGCGGCATGGTGCCCGAGCGTTGCCGATCGGCCGACCCCCTGCCCAGGGGCGGGCGGGCACTTGCTCACCACGCAGGCTCTTCGGCGAGCAGGCCAGTCTTCAGGAAATAGCCCACCAGCTTGCCGGCGCCGCGCCGGCGGTGCGCGAGGGTGGCCGGGTGCTCGAGCGCGGCCTGGCGCACCTCGTAGGCGTCGGCGATGCCGGCATCGCGGTAGACGCTCGGGTTGTAGTAGTCGGCCCAGCAGGCCTTGAGGAAGGCGGCCAGCCACTCGCGGAAGGCGGCCAGCTTCTCGGGCGACCACGCCGGGCTGTAGCGCTCGAAGAGCTCGGCGAGGTAGAGCCGGCCGAAGGCCAGGTGCCGCGCCTCGTCGATGTGGTGGACCTTGTTGATCTCGCGCACCAGCGGGTCGCAGCGCTCGTCGCGGCCGATGAGCACGTTGTAGTAGTCGCCCAGCTCCTCCACCACCATCGCCATGCTGAAGAAGACCACCTCCTGCTGGCCGCGGTCCATCTCCTTGGGGATGGGCAGCTTCTTCTCGGGGTACACCTTGCCGATGTAGCGGTTGCAGAACTCGCCGAACATCACCATGTGCTTGTTTTCCTCGTCGAGGAAGTGATGCAGGTATTCGGTGATCTCGCGGTCGTGGCTCGTGCTGTAGAGCCGGTGCGCGAGGCCCTGCACGAGGATGCGCTCGCCCTGCAGGATGAGGCTGAACATGTTGGCCACCTCGTGCAGGCTCAGCTTGAGCCGCGTGGTCTCGTCGAGCGTGTCCCACGTCGGCGTGCCGTAGAGCGAGATCAGCTCCGGCGGCATGCACCACGCGCCCTCCTGCAGGCGCTCGGGCCAGTCGAAGGCGTTGTAGACGTCGTAGAACTTCCTGCACGAGGCGCGCGACAGGCGCACGGCCAGTTGCGACGCGCTTTCGGGCGAGTGGGCGGGCGTGGGGGTGATGTGCATGCGGCACATCCTGAGCGCGCGGCCCTCGCCCAAGTTTGACCTCGATCAAGCGGCCCCGGCGGCCCCTGCAGGCAGGGGGTGCGGGCGGAACGCTTTGCCCTGGATCAAGCCTTGCGCACACCGGCCGCCATGGAATGCGGGCATGCAGATCGACCTCCACTCCCATCAAGACCGGCCGCTGGCCTTCAGCCTCTACTACTTCGGCAGCGACGAAGGCGGGCCGCAGGCCCAGGCGCAGCGCCGGCTGATCTTCGAGAGCGCGCGCTTTGCCGACGACCACGGCTTTGCGGCCGTGTGGGCGCCCGAGCGGCACTTCCACGCCTTCGGCGGGCTCTCGCCCAACCCGTCGGTGATGGCGGCGGCGCTCGCGGCGAGCACGCAACGCGTGCGCATCCGCTCGGGCAGCTGCGTCGTGACGCTGCACCACCCCGCACGCGTGGCCGAGGAATGGGCGATGGTGGACTTCCTCTCCGGCGGCCGGGTCGACCTGGGCCTGGCCTCGGGCTGGTTCCCCAACGACTTCGTGCTCGCCGCGCCCGGCAACTACGCGCAGCGCAGCGAGCTCGTCTTCGAGCGCGTGGCCGAGCTGCGGCGCCTCTGGGCGGGCGAGCCCTTCGAGGCCGTCAACCCGCTCGGCGACCGGGTGCAGCTGCGCACCATGCCGCGCCCGGTGCAGGCGACGCTGCCCATCTGGATCACCGCGGCCGGCAACCCGCAGACCTTCCGCCGTGCCGGCGCGATGGGGCTCAACGTGCTCACGCACCTGCTGGGCCAGTCGCTCGAAGCGCTGGCCGGCAAGATCGCGGCGTATCGCGAGGCCTGGCGCGAGGCCGGCCATGCAGGGCAGGGCACCGTCACGCTCATGCTGCACACGTACGTCGGCGAAAGCGAGGCCGAGGTGCGGCGCAAGGTCAGGGCGCCGATGCTGCGCTACCTCGAAAGCTCCGCCAACCTTGTCGGCCAGTACACGGCCGCGGTGCCCTTCTTCCAGAAGCAGACCGCCGCCGCCGCTGCAGCGCCCGCTGCGCGCGATGAGCTCAACGATGCGCTGGCGTTCTCGTTCGAGCGCTACTACGCCACGAGCTCCCTGCTGGGCACGCTGGACGATTGCCTGGGCATGACCGACAAGCTCAAGGCGATCGAGGTGGACGAGGTGGCGTGCCTGATCGACTTCGGCGTGGACCCGGACGACGTGCTCGCCGCCCTGCCGGCGCTGGCCGAGCTGCGCGAGCTGGCTCAGGTGCCGGCAACGGAGGCAGAGCTGCCGCTCGGCAGCGCCTGAAACGGCAGCCTCAAAGCAAAAGTGCTTGAGCCCTTGCGGACCCAAGCACTTCGGGATTTGTTGGTGGAGAGGAGGAGGATCGAACTCCCGACCTTCGCATTGCGAACGCGACGCTCTCCCAGCTGAGCTACCCCCCCAACAAGACGCGAAGTCTATCAAAAAGTGGCCGGATCGCGTGCGTCGCGGCAGGTTCTCCTGCTGACGCGCAGTTGACGCGTAGGCCGGCAGGCCGAACAGAGATTTCCTACGGGGAGCGACGGCACCGGCCGATGTTGCGCGGCCGTGCGGATTTCTACAGTTGCGCTCAAGGTTTGCGCTGAAGCAGTGAGGGACCGTCCCCACCGGCGCACGCTGAAACGAGACGAGTCACCTGGAGGAGCCCTCGCGCTCCAGCCCAGATGCTCGAAAGAAAGGAGCTCTCTGATGAACGCATTCAAGACCACTGCCACCGCCGCCGCGCTCGCCGCCGTCTTCGCCCTCTCGGCGTGCGACCGCAATGCTGACGAGCGCACCGCCGGCGAACGCCTCGACGGCGCTGTCGCCAGCACAGAGCAGCGCGCCGATGAACTCGGCAACGACGTCCGCCGCGAAACGGGCGAAGCCCGCAACGAGGTGACCGCCGCCGCCAACCAGGCCGGCGACAAGATGAAGGACGCCGCCATCACCACCAAGGTGAACGCCGAACTCGCGCGCGACAACGACCTGAGCGCGCTCAAGATCGACGTCGACACGAGCGATGGCCGCGTCGTGCTGAAGGGCACCGCGCCGAGCGCAGCCGCGCGTGACCGCGCCACGTCCGTGGCCCAGGGGGTCGAAGGCGTGGTCTCGGTCGACAACCAGCTGACCGTCTCCAACCAGGGCTAAGCCGAGCCCGGCTGCGCGCCTGGCGCCTTGCCCGCGCCCAGCGCAGCTGCCGCCGCCCCGCACGCGTCGGGCCGGCGGCTTTTTTTCGGGTGGCGTGGGCAGGCACGCCGTTCGCCCTGAGTGCGCCAAGCCCACCCGCCGTACGAACCCATGCAACGCGAATTCGAATTTCCGGTTCCCCAGGACGTGCTCTACATCGAGGACCACCCGACCAACGTGCACCTGATGCAGGCGCTCTTCAAGCGGCGCCCGCACCTGAACCTGCTGATCGCCAAGAGCGGCGCGCAGGCGCGCGAGCTGGCGCAGCGCCTGCGGCCTGCGCTCCTGCTGGTCGACCTGCGCCTGCCGGATTGCGATGGCGACGAGCTGCTGGAGGAGCTGCGCGGCGTGCACGGCTGGGCCGACATCCCGGCCATCGCCGTCACGGCGGAGGCGGGCTTCCGACTGGAAGGCAGCGGCTTCTCGGAGCTGTGGCCCAAACCGCTGGATCTCGGCCACGTGCTGGACCGGCTCGACCAACTCGCGGCGCCTGCGCCGCTGCACGCCGCGGCGATGACCTCGCAGCCGGCGCTGCAACCCACCTGAAGAGGACGACGATGACGACGACCGATCAAGTCTTGTATCGCACCGGCGGCGCCAACCTGCCGCAGCCCGTCCCGTACATCGGGCCGATGCCGGTGCCCCCCGTGCAGCCGATGCCGGACGCCGACCTGCCGGCGCCCGACATCGTGGAGCCGCCGCTGCCGGGCCATTTCCCGCTGCTCGGCAACCGCTACCCGCACGCTTTCTGATGCGCTGCAACGTTTACGGGTAAGCCAGAAACCATTCGGTATTTCTGGGCAAGCGGCGTGCCCGCGGGCCCTGGGAAAGACCCGAAGCCCCCGATTTTTTCGATCCGCCCGCGTGGCACCGCGTTTGCCCAAGGGTCGCATCTCCCGGCGTCAGCCCTGCTGTCCTCGGGCTTCCATCGAAAAAACGAAAGGGTGCGGCTTGCATATCTCGTTGTTGTGCCATCGGCCCACATGGGGCGTCCTGATCGCTGCAGCGGCCCTCACGGCGTGCAGCGGCGAATCCTCGGAGACGGCCACGCAGATCGCGGCCAAGGTGAACCGCGAAGAGATCTCGGTGCACCAGGTGAATTTCTTCCTCGGCCGCCAGGGCCCGGTGCGGCCTGACGCGGTGGAGCAGGCCAGCCGCCAGACGCTGGAGGCGCTGGTGGACCAGGAGCTCGCCGTCCAGGCCGCGATCGACCAGCGCCTGGACCGCGACCCGCTCGTGCTGCACGCGCTCGAAGCCGCGCGCCGCGAGGTGCTGGCCCGCGCCTATGCCGACCGGCTCGCGCACTCGGTGCCTGGCCCGACCACGCAGGACGTGAAGCAGTACTACGACAGCAAGCCCGCGCTCTTCTCGCGGCGCAAGCTCTACACGCTGGTGGACACCGCGCTCGAAGCGACGCCCGAGCAGGAGAAGACCATCGCCGCGCAGCTGCCCACCACCCGCGGCACGGCCGACGTCGCCATGCTGCTCGAGCGCGCCGGCGTGCGCTATGGCTCGCGCCGCACGACGGTGGGCGCCGAGGCGCTGCCGCTGCATGCGGTCGACGCCATGGCATCGCTCAACGAAGGCCAGTCGATGCTGGTGCAGGGCCCGCGCGGCGCGCGCATCTACACGGTGGTGGAGGTCGCCCAGGCGCCCCTCAGCCTGGAAGAGGCGCGCCCCTCGATCGAGAACTTCCTGCTTGCCGAGCGCCGCCGCGAGGCGGTGGCCGAGCGCATCCAGGCGTTGCGCACCGCGGCCCGCATCGAATACCGCGGCCGCTTCGCGCAGCCGGCGTCGGCCCGCACCGCCGACACCACCGCTGCCGCACCGGCGGCTGCTTCCGTGAGCGCGGGCTCAGGCACCGCACTCAGCGCCGTGGCGCTCGAAGCGGGGCTGCGCTCCCTTTCGAGCTCTTCCTCCTACTCAACCAAGTGAAGGCCAGACCAACATGACAGCCTGCCTTGCCTCTACCCGTCGTCTGACCACCGTCGCGCTCAGCCTGGCGGTGACCCTCTCGGCCTGCGTGAGCACGCCCATGCCCGGCGACGTGCCGCCCCCAGGCGCTGAGCCGGCCACGGCGCCGCCGCGCGCCTCGGCGCCCCCGCCCGAGCCGGCGGGGCGCAGCAGCCAGCCCGACCGCAGCCGGGACTACGTCGTCGGCGCGGGCGACGTGCTGCGCATCAACGTCTACCAGAACCCCGACCTCTCGCTCGAAGCGCGCGTCAACGAGAGCGGCGTGATCTCCTATCCGCTGCTCAACCAGGTCAACGTGGGCGGCAAGTCGGTGGGCGAGGTCGAGGCGACCATCGCCGACGGCCTCAAGAAGGGCAACTTCATCAAGCAGCCGCAGGTCTCGGTGCTGGTCACGCAGGTGCGCGGCAACCAGGCGTCGGTGCTCGGCATGGCTGGGCGCCCCGGGCGCTACCCGATCGAGGTCAAGGGCATGCGGCTGTCGGAGCTGCTGGCGCTGGCCGGCGGCGTGGCCCCGGGCGGCAGCGAGGAGGTCACGCTGAGCGGCATCCGCAACGGCCGGCCCTTCCGCCAGAAGCTCGACGTCTCGCAGCTCTTCAGCGGCAGCACGGCGGTCGAAGACCCGATCGTGCTCAACGGCGACACGCTCTACATCGACCGCCTGCCCACCGTCTACATCTACGGCGAGGTGCAGCGCCCCGGCCCGATCGCGCTCACGCCCGACATGACGCTCATGCAGGCGCTCGCCAGCGGCGGCGGGCTGACCCAGCGCGGCACGCAGCGCGGCATGAAGGTGCACCGCCGCAACAGCGCCGGCAAGGTCGAGGTGGTCGAGCTGCGCCTGACCGACACGCTCAAGCCGGGCGACGTGATCTACGTGCGCGAGAGCCTCTTCTGAAGGACATGGCATGAATTTCTCGCAATTCATCGCCATCCTGCGGGCGCGCTGGCTGACCGCCGTGGCGGTCTTCCTGCTCGTGGTGGCGGCCGTGGTGGGCGCGAGCCTGATGCTGCCGCCCAAGTACCGCGCCACCGCCGCGGTGCTCGTGGACATGCGCTCCAGCGACCCGATCGCGGGCTCGCCCAACGGCAACGGCCTGCCCATGAGCTACGTCTCCACGCAGGCCGACATCATCATGAGCCCGCGTGTCGCGCAGCGTGTCGTGCGCGACCTGAAGCTCACCGAGAGCCCGCAGCTGCGCCAGCAGTGGATGGACTCCGCCGACGGCATGGGCAGCTTCGAGGTCTGGATCGCCGAGGCGCTGCAGGCCGACCTCGAGGTGAAGCCCTCGCGCGACAGCAGCGTCATCAACGTGAGCTTCACCTCGCGCGACCCCAAGTTCAGCGCCGCACTGGCCAATGCCTTCGTGCAGGCCTACCTCGACACCACGCTCGACCTGCGCGTGGACCCGGCCAAGCAGTACAGCAACTTCTTCGACAGCCGCCAGAAGGAGCTGCGCGACGCGCTGGAGAAGGCCCAGGCCAGGCTCTCCAACTACCAGAAGGAGCACGGGATCATCGCCAACGACGAGCGATACGACGTGGAGACCGCGCGTCTCAACGAGCTCTCGTCGCAGCTGGTCGCCGTGCAGGCGCTCTCGGCCGAATCCTCCAGCCGCGAGGCGGCGGCGCGTCAGTCGTCCAACCTGGGCGACGTGATCAACAACCCGGTGGTGCAGGGCCTGCGCTCCGACCTCTCGCGCGCCGAAGCCCGCTTCAAGGAAATGAGCGTGCGCATGGGCGACGCGCACCCGCAGGTGGTGGAGGCGCGCGCCAGCATCAACGAGCTGCGCGCGCGCATCGCCGAAGAGAGCCGCCGCGTGACCGGCAGCGTGGCGGTCGACAACAGCATCAACCGCTCGCGCGAGGGCGAGATCCGCGCCGCGCTCGCCGCGCAGCGCAGCCGCGTCGCGCAGATGAAGCAGCAGCGAGACGAGGCCATGGTGCTGCAGCGCGACGTGGAAAGCGCCCAGCGCGCCTACGACGCGGTGGCCGCGCGCCTCACGCAGAGCAGCCTCGAAAGCCAGACCAAGCTCACCAACACCGCGCTGCTCGCCGCCGCGCACGAGCCCATCCGCCCGGCCTCGCCCAACCTCGCGCTGAACTCGCTGCTCGGCGTCTTCGTCGGGCTGATGTTCGCGATCGCCTTCGCGCTGCTACGCGAGATGCGCGACCGGCGCCTGCGCAGCGTGGGCGACGTGGTGCAGGTGCTCGGCCTGCCCGTGATCGGGCACCTGCCCGGGCCCATGAAGAAGCCGCTGCTCGGCCGCGAGCGCCTGGTGCTGCCGCAGCAGGTGATGGCCAAGCTGCCGCGCGGGCGGCGCACCGAGGCGGTGGGCGTGGCCAAGACCAGCACCGGAGGGGGAGCACAGGCATGAGGATCGAAGCACGACACGAGGAGCCGCGTTTCGACGCGTCCGAATCGATCTGGGGGGCCGACGCCGACGTGGTCGTGACAGACCGCGCGATCGGCAGCATCCTCACCGAGACTCAGCGCCTGTCGCCCGATCAGGTCGACAAGGTGCTGGAGTACCAGCGCCGCAAGGGCCTGCGCTTCGGCGAGGCCGCGGTCGCGCTCAAGCTCATCAACGAAGACGACGTGCTGTACGCGCTGTCGCAGCAGTTCCACTACCCGTATGCGCCGCACACGCGGCGCGACCTCTCGGGCGAGCTGGTGGCGGCGATGCAGCCCTTCAGCGACCAGGCCGAGGCCTTCCGGGCGCTGCGCAGCCAGCTCATGATGCGCATGTTCATGCCCGGGGCCACGCCGCGGGCGCTGGCGATCGTGAGCCCCGAGCGCGGCGACGGCAAGACCTTCTTCGCCGCCAACCTCGCGATCGCGATGGCGCAGCTGGGCGGGCGCACGCTGCTGATCGACGCCAACCTGCGCGGCCCGCGCATCCACCAGCTCTTCTCGATCACCGAGAAGGCGGGGCTGTCGGGCGTGCTGAGCGGGCGCGTCCAGTCCAACGTGATCCACCAGATCGCCGACCTCAGCACGCTCTTCGTGCTGCCGGTGGGCGTCACGCCGCCCAACCCGCTGGAGCTGGTGGAGCGCCCGGCGTTCAGCCGGCTGCTCTCGGAGCTGCTGGGCAAGTTCGACCACGTGATCGTCGACACCCCCGCCGCCCAGCGCGGCTCGGATGCCGGCGTGATCGCCGCGCGCTGCGGCGCAGCGCTGGTGGTGGCCCGCCGCCATCAAAGCCGGCTCGGTGCGATGCACCAGCTCGTGAGCCGGCTCAAGGACAGTCCGGCGCAGCTCGCCGGCGTGGTCATCAACGAATACTGAAGGACCGCGGTGTCCACGGCTGGTCACTCCCCGCACCATTCCGGCGCGCTGCCTGGCGCATGGGGCGGCGGCGCGCGCCCCGACCGTCTCGTGGCCGCGGGGGTGCTCACGCTGCTCGCGGCGGGCTTCCTCGCGATGGCCGTGCCCACGGGCGTGCGGCTCTTCCAGGAGGTGTGGTCCACCGATGAGCAGGGCCATGGCCCGCTGATCGTCGCGCTGTGCGTGTGGCTCGCGGTGCAGCGCTGGCCGCGGCTCGCCGCGCTGCCCGATGCGCCGGCCTGGGGGCTGGGCGGCGGGCTGCTGGTGGTCTCGCTCCTGGCGTACGTCATCGGCCATTCGCAGGGCGTGCTCGCGCTCGAGGCGCTGGCGCAGATCGGCGTGCTGGCTGCGCTCCTGCTGTGCTTCAAGGGCCCGGCGGGCGTCAAGGCCATGGCGCTGCCGCTCGTCTTTCTCTTCTTCGCGGTGCCGTTGCCGGGGATCCTGGTGCAGACGCTCACCATGCCGCTCAAGATCGCGGTCTCGGCCTGCGCCGAGTGGCTGCTGCACCTGGCCGGCTACCCGGTGGGCCGCACCGGTGTCGTGCTGGTGATCGGGCAGTACCAGCTGCTGGTGGCCGATGCCTGCGCCGGGCTCAACTCCATGTTCACGCTCGAGGCGCTCGGCTTCCTCTGGATGAGCCTGCGCCCGCGCAGCACGCCGTCGCGCGATGCGCTGCTCGCGCTCGTCATCCTGCCGATCTCCTTCATTGCCAACGTCGTGCGCGTGATGGTGCTGGTGCTCATCACCTTCCACTTCGGCGATGCGGCGGGGCAGGGCTTCGCGCACGACTTCTCGGGCATCGTGCTCTTCGTCGCGGCGGTGTTGATGATGATCGCGGCCGAGGCGGTGATCCGCCGCCCGGCAACGGCAGTGCGGAGGCCCGCATGAGCCGCGCGCGTCTGCTGATGCGCGCCGGCGGTCTCTTCACGGCGATGCTCGCGGCCGTGGGCCTCGCGCAGGCGCTCAAGCCGACGCGCCAGATGGCCGACCGCCTGCCGACGATCGACCTGCAGGCCCAGGTGCCGCGCGCCTTCGCCGGCTGGACGCTCGACCCGACCACCGCGCCGGTGCTGCCCGACCCCACGCTACAGGCCAGGCTCGATTCGCTCTACACCCAGACGCTCGCGCGCTCGTATGTCAATGCGCAGGGCGAGCGCGTGATGCTCACCATCGCCTACGGGCGCGACCAGAGCTCCGAAGCCACCGCCGTGCACCGGCCGGAGTTCTGCTACGGCGCACAGGGCTTCCGCGTGCGCAATGCCGGCATCGAGCGGGTGGCGCTGCCGGCGCCCGTGCACCAGGTGACGGTGCAGCGGCTGGTGGGCGAGCTCGGCCAGCGCATCGAGCCCATCAGCTACTGGGTCACGCTTGCCGACCGCGCGACCCTGCCCGGCGTGGGGCGCAAGGTCGAGCAGCTCCGGCGCGGGCTCTCGGGCGAGGTGGCCGACGGCATGCTGGTGCGCGTCTCGACGATCGCCACGCCGGGCGCTGCGCCCTACGGCGCGCAGGACCGCTTCCTGCAGGACCTCGCGCGTGCGCTGCCGCAGCACGTGCGGCCGCGCTACTTCGGAGCCTGAACGATGTCCGCCGCCTGGACCGCAGACTCTCCCACCGCGCGCCGCTTCGAGGCCGAGCAGGAGCGCGCCGCCTTCGGCGTGCCGGGCGCGGGCGTCAGCGACTCCATGGTCTACGCGACCTTCCTGCTGCTGGCGGTCGTGCTGCACCACTGGATCCTCTGCCTGCTGCACAACAAGGGCATCAGCGTCTCGGTCGCGCGCGTGGCGATGGCCGAGATGATGATCTACATCGCGTGCGTGCCGCTGCTGCTCGCGCGGCTTTCCCTGCGCCTGCTGGTGGCGGTCTTCGTGGCGCTGGGCGCCTGCGGGCTGCTCGCGCTCTTTCGCGGCGGCTACTTCGACGCCAAGGCCGCGCGCGACCTCCTGATCCCGCTGCTCTTCCTCTGGGCCGGGCGCAGCTATGGCCAGCACGGCCGCTCGCTCGACCGCCCGCTGCTGCTCATCGCCGGCCTCGTGGTGCTGATCGGCCTGGTGCAGGCGGTGATCCCCGACTTCTACAACCGCGTCTTCAACACCTTCAGCTACTACGTGAGCCTGGGCGGCATCTCCGAAGGCTCGGCGCAGGTGAGCGGCCAGGCGGTCACGCTCAACGGCCTGCGCCCCGAGGGCATCGGCCGCACGCTGCTGCCGCAGGTGCTGGGCGCGCAGCGCGTCTCCTCGGTCTTCCTCGAGCCGGTGTCGCTCGGCAACTTCGCCGTGATGCTGCTCGCCTGGGGGCTCGCCAAGCCGTCGGCCGAATGGCGCACGAGCATCTGGTTCCTGCTCGCGGCCTTCGTGTGCATCGTGCTGGCCGACTCGCGCTTCGGCTTCTACATGACCGGGCTCATGGTGCTGCTGCGCTTTGCGCTGCATGGCCGCGGCCACCTGGTGGCGCTGGTCTTCCCGGCCTTCGGCGCGCTCGCGCTGCTGGCGCTCGCGGCCTGGTTCCCCGGGCACGGCGACAACCTCATCGGCCGCATGACGGTGAGCGGGCAGTTCCTTGCCGGCTTCGACCACCTGAGCCTGCTCGGGGTGCGCGACTTCGCCACCAACTTCGGCGACATGGGCTACGCCTACGTCTTCAGCCGCTTCAGCCTGCTGGGCGCAGCGCTGATGTGGATCTGCGTGTTCCTGATCCCCCTGCACGACGAGACGGCGCGGCGCTTCCGCACGTTCCTTGCCATCTACGTGACCTTGATCCTGTGCGTGAGCGGCACCTCGCTCTTCGCGCTCAAGACCGCCGGGGTGCTGTGGTTTGCCTTCGGGGCGCTCTCGCTGCGGCGCACCGATCCGATTCAAAAGGGAGTGATGTCATGAGCTTGAACGTGGTGCACGTGGTGCGCCAATATTTGCCCTCGCGGGGCGGGATGGAAGA
>JBIQJS010000003.1:59377-77649 GCA_044507405.1 Rubrivivax sp.
TGAACGTGGTGCACGTGGTGCGCCAATATTTGCCCTCGCGGGGCGGGATGGAAGACGTGGTCTTCAACATCGCGCGCACGCAGCGCGACCTGCACGGGCAGAACCCGCGCGTCATCACGCTCAACCGGGTGTTCCGCCAGCCCGACGTGCTGCCCAGCGACGAGGTGATCGAGGGCATCCCCGTGCACCGCATGTCGTACAGCGGCTCGGAGCGCTATCCGCTCTTCCCCAAGGTGCTGCGCGAGGTGGGCGATGCCGACGTGGTCCATGTGCACGGCATCGACTTCGCCTTCGACTACCTCTCGCTCACGCGCTTCCTGCACAAGAAGCCGCTGGTCGCCTGCACCCACGGCGGCTTCTTCCACACGAGCTTCGCGCAGCGGGCCAAGAAGGTCTTCTTCCACTCCGTGACGCGCTGCACCGCGCGCGGCTACCACCGCATCCTCGCGAGCTCGGCCAACGACGGCGAGATGTTCAAGCAGGTCGTGCCCGAGCACCGCATCCGCGTGATCGAGAACGGCGTGGACATCGACAAGTTCGCCGACGCCGCCTCTCGCACGCTCACGCCGACCATGATCTACGTGGGCCGCTGGACGGCGCACAAGGGCCTGGACCGCACGCTGGCGCTCCTGGCCGTGCTGCGACAGCGCCATCCGGCGTGGCGGCTCATCGTGGCCGGGCGCGAGTACGACGACATCAACCGCCACGTGCTCGCGTGCATGGCCGAGGAGGCCGGCGTCACCGAGGCCGTGACCATCCTGCCCAACCCCGACAACGAGACGCTGCGCGCGGCCATCGGCGAGGCGAGCTATGCGGTGTGCCTGTCGCGGCACGAGGGCTTCGGCCTCGCGGCCATCGAGGCGATGAGCGCGGGCCTGATCCCGATCCTGAGCGCGATCCCGCCCTTCGAGCGGCTGGCCGGCGAGACGCTGCTGCCGCTCATCGTGCCCGACGACACCGTGGAAGCCGCCGCCGCCGTGCAGGCGCTGCACCAGCGCGTGGCCGCCAGCCACCTGGCGCTGCGTGCGCAGGCGCAGCGCTCGGTGCAGCGCTACAGCTGGCGCAACGTGGTCGGCGCCTACGTCGAGGAATACGAGCGCGCGGTGGAAGAGGGGAGCCTCGCGGCATGAAGGGGTGGGCCACGCTCCTCGCTGCCCTCGCGCTGGCGGGCGGCGCCGTCGCGAAGCAGGGTGCCTGCCTCGCCGAGCGGCCGCTGCGCGGCGTGAACATGGCGGGTGCGGAGTTCAACACCAGCCGCATGCCCGGCACGGTGTTCAAGGACTACACCTATCCGACCGACAAGGACCTCGGCTACTTCGCCGAGCAGGGCGCCAACGTGATCCGACTGCCGTTCCGCTGGGAGCGGGTGCAGCGCGAGCTGGGCGGCCCGCTCGACGAGAGCGAGGTCAAGGTGCTGCGCAAGGTGGTCGAGATGTCGAGCGGGCTCGGCCTGTGCGTGATCCTCGACCTGCACAACTTCGGCCAGTACGCCAAGCGCAAGCTCGGCTCGCCGGAGCTGCCGATCGAGCAGCTCACCGACGTGTGGCTGCGCCTGCACGAGGCGTTTCCGGAGCCGGGTCACGTGGCCTTCGGCCTGATGAACGAGCCGGCGCATGCGGCCACGCGCGAGAGCTGGGCAAGCGCCGCGCAGGAGACCGTCACCGCGCTGCGCAAGAAGGGCTCGAAGCACCTCATCTTCGTCTCGGGCGCCGGCTGGACCGGCGCGCACGACTGGGCGGTGAAGTGGAAGGGCCTGTCGAACGCCGAGGCCTTCGCGCGCTTTCGCGACCCGCTCAAGCGCTCGGTGATCGAGGTGCACCAGTACGCCGACCGCGACCACTCGGGCACCAAGGGCGACTGCATGCCGCCCGAGCGCATGCGCCGCGTGATGGACCGCGTGACCGAGTGGGCGCGCAGCCACGACCAGCAATTGTTCCTGGGCGAGTTCGGCGTGGCGCCGACGCCCGAATGCCTGGAGACGCTGAAGGCCCAGCTCCAGGCGATGCGCGACCCGGCCTGGAAGGGCTGGGCCTACTGGGCCGCAGGTGGCTGGTGGGGCCCGAAGTACCCCTTCGGCGTCCACCCGATCGCCGGCCAGCCGGAGCGGCCGCAACTCGCGGTGCTGCGTGAGGAATGGAAGAAGCCATGAACACGAACAACCCTGAACAGACGCACGCGGGCCGAGCGCCGGGCCGCTCCCAAGCTGGCCCGCATCCCCTCGGGGGATCGTCCGCCGTTGCCGGCGGACGAGGCGTTCCATCCGGTCAGATCCTCTCCCTCAATGCCGTGCGGGGCCTCGCGGCGCTGCTCGTCGTGGTCTCGCACCTGCCCGAGCTCGCCGGGCTGCACTTCGGCCCGGTCCACGAGGGCTCGCTCGGCGTGATGGTGTTCTTCACGCTGAGCGGCTTCCTCATGGGCTACCTCTACCTCGCCAAGCCCGCGAGCTGGCACGAGGTCTCGCGCTACGCGATCGCGCGCTTCTCGCGCATCGCGCCGCCCTACCTGCTGGTGGTGCTGGCCTCGTTCTTCATCTACACGCTGATCGATCCGAAGTTCCCCTACGCGATCGGCACGCACAACTTCCTGCGCCACTTCCTCTTCTCCGGGAACGTGAACGTCTTCTGGAGCATCCCGCCCGAGGTGCAGTTCTACGGGCTGTTCATCGGCTTCTGGTGGGCCTTGAAGCGCGCGCAGCAGGGCCGCACGCTCGCGCTCGTGATCGTGATGGTGCTGGCGATCGCCGCCATCTGCGTGCGCGACAAGGTGCCGGGCACGTTTGCCATCAGCAAGCTGCAGTTCTTCCTGCTCGGCGCGGTGCTGGGCGGGCTGCACCCGTGGCTGCGCAGCGTGCCCATCAGCACGCGCGCGCTGACCGTGCTGCAGGTCGTGCTGCTGGGCTCGCTGGGCCTCTTCATGCTGGAGGTGATCCACCTGCCCGAGAAGTACTGGCACGACCTCACGCCCGCGCTGATCGCCGGCCTCACGGTCTTCGCCTTCTCGCACGACCGCACGCCCATCGATGCGGCCTTCATGGCCAGGCCGCTGCAGTGGTTCGGCGACTGGAGCTTCTCGATCTACCTGCTGCACGTCCCGCTGATCTACCTCTTCGTGCGCCTCGGCTGGATGGAAGGCGGCCTCGCCGCGTGGCTGTGCGTCGCCCTCGCGGTGGCCGGCTGCGCCGTCTTCAGCGTCCTCGTCGAGCGGCCGGCGTGCGCGGCGACCAAGCGGCGCATGAACGCGGCGCTCACGCGCATCGAGTCGCGCTTCAAGGCGCCTCGCGCCGCGCCGCAGGCGGCCGCGGCCGAAGCGGCGGCCGAGCCCGCCGCCGACGCCGGCAAGCCGCTGCTCGTCCCCGACATCACCCCAGACCGGACCGCTCCATGACCCGATCGCACGACACCCTGCCGCCGCCGCTCGTGAACGACTCCCGCGCGTGGGAGGGCCTGCGCCATGCGCTCGTCGCGATGCAGGCGCGCAAGCCGGCGCGGCTGCTCTACGTGCCCAACGAGGGCAACGCGGGCGACGCGCTCATCGCCGCGGGCACCTCGCAGTTCTTCGACGACCTGGGCCTCGCACCCGCCTATGCCCGCGTGCGCCAGATCCGGCGCGGCGACGCGCTCATCTACGCCGGCGGCGGCAACCTCGTGCCCGAGTACGAGAGCGCCTCGCGCTTCCTCGAGCGCTGCCTGGAGGTGGAGGTGGCCTCGGTGCTCGTGATGCCGCACACCATCCGCGGCCACGAGGCGCTGCTCCAGCGCCTGGACGAGCGCTTCACGCTGGTGTGCCGCGACCAGGCCTCGGTCGACCGCGTGCGCGCCACCGGCACGCGCGCGCAGGTGCTCTATGCCCCCGACATGGCGCTCTACATCGACGTGCCGCGCCTCTTCAAGCGCTGCGAGGCCTACCGCGGCCCGGCCTTCTGGGCGCGCATGGCCCACCACGACCGGCTCGTGCCCTACCTGCGGTGGCGGGTCGCGCTCGCGCGCCGCAAGCCGCCGGCGGACCGTCGCCTCGCCGTGATCCGCGTGGACGCCGAGGCCATCGCCTCGCTGCCCGGCAACCCGCGCTGGGACATGTCCAACCTCTACGGCTCCAAGTTCCGCCTGCGCGAGGAGTCCGACCTCGTCACGCGCGACTTCCTGCAGTTCTTCGGCCAGCTCGACAGCGTGCGCACCAACCGGCTGCACGCGGGCGTGGCCGCCGCGCTCATGGGCTGCGAGGTCACCTACCTCGACAACTCCTACGGGAAGATCGGCGCCGTCTACGACGCGTGGATGAGCCACCTGCCGCAGGTGAGCTTCGAGCGCGCGCCGCCCCGGGCCGCGCCCGCGGCCACGCTCGCCGGCATGGCGCAGGGAGCGGGCGCATGAAGTTCTCCCTCATCATGGGCACGCTCGGGCGGGTGGACGAGATCGGCGAATTCCTCGCCTCGCTGCAGCGCCAGGACCACCGCGATTTCGAGCTGCTCATCGTCGACCAGAACCCCGACGACCGCCTGGCGCCGCTGATCGACCAGTACCGGCAGCATTTCCGCATCCGCCGCTACCGCAGCGCCCCCGGCCTCTCGCGGGCGCGCAACGTGGGGCTGCGCTACGCGAGCGGCGACCTGATCGCCTTCCCCGACGACGACTGCTGGTATCCGGACGGGCTGCTGTCCTACGTGGCGCGCCGCTTCGAGGCCTCGCCCACGCTCGATGGCCTGACCGGCCGCTTCGTCGACAACGAAGGCCGCTCCGAGGGCCGCTGGCTCACGCACAGCCAGGCGCTCAACCGCTACAGCGTGTGGCGCGGGGGCATCTCCTTCAGCATCTTCCTGCGCCGCCAGCTCGTCGAGGACATTGGCAACTTCGACGAATCGCTGGGCGTGGGCGCCGGCACGCCCTGGGGCGCCGGCGAAGAGACCGAGTTCCTGCTGCGCGGGCTGCAAGCCGGTGGGCGCATCGAGTTCGACCACGACCTGGTGCTGCGCCACCCGGTCAAGACCGCCGACTTCGGCGAGGCCGCGATCGAGCGCCAGCGCCGCTACGAGGCCGGCTTCGGCTGCGTGATCCGGCGCAGCGGTTTTCCGGCCTGGTACTTCCCGTATGTCTGCGGCCGCACGGTCGGTGGGGCGCTGCTGGCCCTGGCGAGCGGCCAGCGCGCCCGTGCCCGTTTCAAGTGGCAGAGCGTGCTTGCGCGCATCAGCGGCTGGCGCAGCGGCGCCCGGGCCGGTGCGGGCACGCGCAATGCCGCCCATCCATCGTCCACCAACGCGTGAGGAACCGTTCCATGCCCTCCTCTGAGACCCTGCCCCGGGCCGCCGTGCCGCACACCCTGGTGCCGCAGACCCTTCGCATCGGGCCGTTTCGCGTCAAGTCGTTCGGCGCGCAGGCGCTCGCGAGCCAGCTCTACCGGCAGCTCGCGCTCGGCCGCCGCACCGAGCTCTTCTTCGCCAACACCAATTTCGTCGTCACCTGTCAGGAGTTCGCCCAGCGCTTCAACGGCCCCGGCATCACGGTGGTGAACGACGGCATCGGCATGGACCTCGCGGCCAAGCTCATGCACGGCCGCCGCTTCCAGGAGAACCTGAACGGCACCGACTTCATCCCGCGCCTGCTGGGCAACAGCCCGCTGCCGCTGCGCGTCTTCCTCTACGGCGCGCGGCCGGACGTGGTGCGCGAGGCCTCGCGCGCGGTCGAAACCCGCTTCGGGCAGGAGGTGGTCGGAGCGATCTCGGGCTACGGCGTGCCCGATTCGGTGGTGTGCGAGCGCATCCGCGCCTCCAGGCCCGACGTGGTGCTGGTGGCGCTGGGCAACCCGCTGCAGGAGCGCTGGATCCTCGACCACGCCGCGAGCCTGCCGCCGGCGCTCTACGTGGGCGTGGGCGCGCTCTTCGACTTCCTCGCCAACAAGGCCGTGCGGGCGCCGCTGTGGGTGAGGAAGCTGCGGCTGGAGTGGCTGTTCCGCCTGCTGCAGGAGCCGCGTCGCCTGTGGAAGCGCTACACCGTCGACGCCTTCCGCTTCTTCCGCATCTGCGCCACGGCCCGTGCCCAGGCCTAGGCGCATGCGGCGAACCGGGACGAAAGGGCGCAGTCGATGAAGTGGGCCGCACGCTCGATGTGGTCCATCCTGGACAACCTCGTCCAGCAGGTGCTCGCGTTCGCCATCTTCGCGGTGCTGGCGCGCTGGCTCTCGCCGCACGAGTTCGGCCTGCTCGCGATCGCGCACCTCATCGTGCTCTTCACGCGCATGTCGCTGCTGGACGCGCTGGCGATGCCCGTCGTGCGCGCCCCCGAGGCGAACGACCGGCTCTTCGACTGGCTCTTCACCGTCTGCACGCTGGTGTCGCTCGCCGTGGCGGGGCTGATGGTGCTCGCCGCCTGGCCGATGGCCCGGTTCTTCGGGGCGCCCGACCTGACGCTCGTGCTGATGGGCATGAGCCTGTCGGTCGTGCTCTTCGGGCTGGGCCGGGCGCACGACGCGCGGCTGCTGCGCGCGGGCAACTTCAAGGTGACGGCGATCCGCTCGCTGTGCTCGGTCACGGCCGGCGGCGCCGCCGCGCTCTGGCTCGCCGCGCGTGGCGCCGGCGCGATGGCGCTCGTGGCGCAGCAGGTGGTGATGGGCGTGGTGGCGCTGCTCGTGGCGCTGGCGGCCGAATGGCGCCACTGGCGGCCGCGCTGGCACTGGTCGCGCGAGACCCTGCGCGAGCATGCGGGCGAGACGCGCCGCATCGGCCTCAACGCCTGCGTGGGCTACGCCAACAACAACGGCGATGCCGCGCTCGTGAGCGTGCTGCTCGGCCCTGCGGCCACCGGCCTCTACAACCTCGCCAAGCGCGTGCTCTCGGCGGCCTACCTCGTGATCGCCTCCTCGCTCAGCCGCGTGGGCGTGAGCCTCTTCGTGCAGCGCCAGGGCGACCCCCAGGCGCTCGCGCAGGCCTACCGCCGCATGCTGGGCTGGACGCTGCTGCTGCTGGCGCCGCTCTACGCGGTGGTGTCGCTCGCCGCCGAGCCGCTGGTGGTGCTCGCCTTCGGCGAACGCTGGCGCGAAAGCGCCTCGCTCTTCGGGTGGCTGTCGGTCGCCTACGTGGCGCAGTCGGCCTTCTGGCTCGGGCAGAACCTCTCCTTCGCCACGCGCCACAGCGGCCGCGTGCTCAAGCTCTCGACCGTGCAGCTGCTGATCTCGGCGGGGCTCGCGGTCGCCTTCTCGCCGATGGGCATGCAGGGCGTGGCCGCCGGCTTCGCGCTCGGCAGCGTGGCCGGCTGCATCGCCATGCAGATCGCCGTGCACCGGCAGCTCCGGTTGAGCAGTCTTTCCTTCATGCGGGCCACGCTGCCCGCGACGCTCGGCACCGCGGCCATCGCGGTGCTGGCCCTCGCCTTGCCGCATGCAGGCATCGACCTGCAGCGGATGCAGACCCTCTCGATCACTCACAAGGACGTCACCACCACATGGCAAAAGCAATGATCCTCGCCGCGGGGCAGGGAACCCGCGTGCGACCCCTCACCAAGAACATGCCCAAGCCCATGGTGCCCATCCTGGGCAAGCCGGTGCTCGAGTACCTCATCGAGCACCTGGCGCGCTACGGGGTGAAGGAGATCATGATCAACGTGGCCTTCAACCACTGGAAGATCGAGAACCACTTCGGCGACGGCAGCCGCTGGGGCGTGCAGATCGGCTACTCCTACGAGGGCGTGCGCGAGCACGGCGAGGTGGTGCCGCGCCCGCTCGGCTCGGCCGGGGGCATGAAGAAGATCCAGGATTTCTCCGGCTTCTTCGACGAGACCACGCTCGTGCTCTGCGGCGACGCGCTGGTCGACCTCGACATCAACGCCGCGCTCTTCGAGCACAAGCAGAAGGGCGCGCTGGCGAGCGTCGTGGGCCTGGAGGTCAAGCGCGAGGAGGTCCAGAACTACGGCATCGTGAGCGCCGACGCCAACGGGCGCGTGCTGGAGTTCCAGGAGAAGCCCCGACCCGAGGACGCCAAGAGCACGCTCGCCTCCACCGGCATCTACATCTTCGAGCCGCAGGTGCTGGAGCTCGTGCCGAGCGGGCGCAACTTCGACATCGGCAGCGACCTCTTCCCGCTCATGGCCAAGCAGGGGCTGCCCTTCTACGTGCAGAACCGCTTCTTCAACTGGATCGACATCGGCCGCGTCACCGACTACTGGAGCGTGCTGCAGCGCGTGCTGATGGGCGAGGTGGCCGAGATGGAGATGCCCGGCAAGGAAGTGCGCCCGGGCGTGTGGGTGGGCCTGAACACCCGCATCCCCTGGGACCAGGTGCGCATCCAGGGGCCGGTCTACATCGGCTCCAGCGTCTGCGTGGAGCCGGGCGTGAAGATCGAGGGCCCGACCTGGATCGGCACCGGCTGCCACCTCAAGCGCGGCTGCGAGGTCAAGCGCAGCGTGCTCTTCGAGTACACCCGCATCTCGACCGAGCAGGTGTTTGAGGAGACCATCGTCGCCCCGCAGTACTGCGTGGACCGCCACGGCAACACCAACTACATCGGCGACGACGAGTGCCGCCGGCGCTGGGGAGATGCCCGCGGCTGAGCGGCAGGGTGCGCGGGGCGCTCCGCGCCTCGCGGCAGGCACGAAAAAGCCCGGCGACCGCCGGGCTTTTTCATGGCCGTTCCAACCGGCTCAGAGCTTGCGGCGACGTGCCACGAAGGCCAGTGCGCCCAGGCCCGCCAGCAGCATCGCGTAGACGCCCGGCTCGGGCACCGCCGCGACCTGGACGTTCTGGAACGACATGCCGAAGTCGGTGCCCGGCACGCCGCGCAGCGCGAAGAGCAGGCCCGCGTTGCCACCGGCTTGCGTCACGAAGGAGTAGGTGTTCCAGCCGGGCGTGGTGGTGACGTCGCTCAGCACGTCGCGGAATTCAGGGCCGTTCGGGCTGTCAAAAAGAAAGCCGAAGGTCAGCGTGCGTTCGGCGTTCCCGGCAAATTTTTCAGCCTGGTACTCGAAGCTCACGTTGTAGAGCCCCGGGGTGAGGTTGTCGAACTTCTCGAAACAGAAACGGGCGCCGAGGTCGCTCTTCAACGGATCGTCGCAGCTGTTGAGCGCGGCGTGGGAGGCCCCCGCCCCAAGCGACAGGGCGAGGGCGGCAAGGCTTGCGAGCAGTTTCTTTTTCATCTGAGGTACTCCTTCGTGGCTACTACTGAGGGGGTGGAACGCAGACCTAGAGGCAAGCGGCGCTCCCGAACGGTGCGTGCACCGATCGGGGCGTCTCAACGCAGCGCGAACTCGGCATTGCAGCCCGCCACGGTGGCGGTGTAGGGCGTGCTGAGCACGGCCGCGCCGCCGACGCGCCGCCGCTCCTGCGTCACCTGGCAGATGAGCGTGAGCGCGTCGAAGGGCGTGTAGTTGAGCGTGAGGCCGCCCACCACCGTGGTGTCGGTGCCGGTGGCCGTGACGGTGCCGCCGGTGGTGAAGCTGTTGTCGAGCTTGCGGCGCACCCAGCTCACCCGCGGCACGAAGGAGACCTTGGCCGTGGCGTCCCAGACGATCGAGAGGCTCGCGCGGTCGGCCTCGGTGGTGTCGCTGGTCTCGTCGCCGATGAGCGGCGACTCGAAGGCCGAGCGGCCCACGCTGCGGTCGTGCGAGAGGTCGAGGTTGGTGGACAGCTTGCCGGTGGGCCGCCAGCGCCAGCCGAGCGCGCCGGTCCAGCCGCTGTTGTCGCGGGAGGCCTGCGCGCTGTGCTCCTCGCGCGTGGCGCTCAGGCGCGCGTCGATCTCGCTGGCGCCGGTGGCGGCCAGGCGGGCGGTGAGGTCCAGGTCGTCGCGGGTGAACTCGTCGGGGCCGGACGCGAGCCGCGGGTAGCGGCCCTCGCTGCGGCGCAGGCCGACGCCACCCGTGAAGGCGCTGGTGGGCCGGTAGCGCACGCCCAGGTTGACCGCGGTCTGGCGCATGTCGCGGTCGTCGACCTCGCCGCCGAGGTAGTTGCTCTCGCTGGCGGCCACGCCGCCTTCGAGCGACCAGACCGTCACGAGCCCGAGCCGCGCGTTGAACCCCACCGAGGTGGTGCGCAGCTGGTTGCGCTCGAGCGAGATGGCGCCGTCGATGGTGTCGCGGTAGAGGCTCTGGCGCTGCTGGGCCGAGAGCTGACCGGCCAGGCGGCCGACGGTCTCCCAGTCCCAGCGGGCGAGGGCGGAGTAGTCGGTGTTGTTGAGGTGCTCGTTCTTGTTGTAGCGGTTGTGGTTGGCTTCCACGTCGACCAGGAAGCGCTGGCGGCCGAGCGGCTTGTCGATGCCGAGGTGGATGCCGCTCGACCAGATGCGGTCGCGGCGCACCAGCGGGCTGCCATCGGGCGCGCGGAAGAGGTTGCTGTCGCCGGTCAGCCCCTGGCGGATGCCGAAGACGAAGGGGCTGGACTCACCGCCGGCCGAGCCGCTGCCGGTGCCGCTCGACTGGGCCACGGGCGGCGGCGGAGGCGCCACACCGGTGGAGGGCGCGGTGGGCAGCGGCGCCGGGTTCACGGAAGGGTTGGTGGGCTGGCTGCCGCCCGTCTCCTGGGCATGGGCCAGCGCGCTGATCAAGCCCATCAGCAGGGGCAAGGTGGTGGTTCTCATCGTTGTGGGCGCGTGTGGTGGAGGAATCGTTGTCGGCGTCGATCGAAGGTCCCGTCTCAATAGGCGTTGCGATCGAAGAAGAGCACGCGCACCGTGCGCGCGATGATCTTCAGGTCGAGGGCGAGCGACCAGTTGCGCAGGTACTCGAGGTCGTACTGCACGCGCGCGGCCATCTTGTCCACGGTGTCGGTCTCGCCCCGGAAGCCGTTGACCTGGGCCCAGCCGGTGATGCCCGGGCGCACCTTGTGGCGCAGCATGTAGGCCTGCACGATCTTCCGGTACTCCTCGTTGTGCGCCACCGCGTGCGGGCGCGGGCCGACCAGGCTCATGCTGCCGAAGAGCACGTTGAAGAGCTGCGGCAGTTCGTCGAGCGAGGTCTTGCGGATGAAGGCGCCGAAGGGCGTGATGCGCGGGTCGTTGCGCGTGGCCTGCTGCACCACCGGCCCGTTGTCCATGGTGCGCATGGAGCGGAACTTGTAGACCAGGATCTCCTTGCCGTCGAGCCCGGTGCGCCGCTGCTTGAAGATGATCGGCCCCGGCGAACTCATCTTCACGCCGATGGCCACGGCGAGCAGCACCGGCGAGATCAGCACGATGATGAGCGCGGCGAGCGCGACGTCGGTGACGCGCTTGACGAGGTGGTTGGTGCCGGTGATGGGGGACTCCAGCAGGCTCACCACCGGGATGCCCTCGATGTCGTGGAGCTGGCCCTGGATCACGTTGATGCCGAAGACGTCGGGCGCGTAGTGCACCGAGCAGGTGGTGTCCTGCAGGCGGCTGAGCAGGTCCATCACGCGCGGCTGGGCGACGAGCGGCAGCGTGATGTAGACGTTGTGGATGCCGTGGCGCTTGACGTGCTCGACCACGTCCTCGACCCGGCCGAGCATCTTGCCGTCGGCGTCCTGGTGGACGCGGTCGGGGCTGCGGTCGTCGAAGTAGCCCGCCACCTCGTGCACGCAGCCGGGGTGCGCGGCCAGCGCCTGCGCCACGCGCACGCCGTTCTCGCCGGCGCCCACGATCACGCTCTTGCGGCGGAACTCCGGCCGCTCGCCCACGCGGCGCAGCCAGCGGCAGCTCGTCGTCACCACCACCCACTGCATGAACGGCGTGAGCAGCGCCCAGGCGATCAGCACCTCGGTGGAGAAGAAGAAGAAGCTGTCGGTCGCGTAGCCGAAGAGCACGAGGATCGCGAGCACCGCGGCCCAGTGGCTCACGATGTTGATCGCCGCGCGCACCGGGTCCTGCTTGCAGCGGTCCACCCCCGGGAAGGTGAGCACGAGCACGAGCATCCCGAGGATGAGCTCGGGCCGGTCGATGGTCTCGTCGAACCACAGTGACGCGAGCGCGAGCGTGAGCAGCGTGGCGATGGGCTCGGCCACCGCCGCGACGAAGGTGTTGATCGAGGGCGGCCCGCCCGGGATGATGCGGCCCTGCGGATGGACGTTCGTGTTCATGCGCGCACGCCTGCGGTTGGACGCACGACTGCTCTGTCCAAGATCGGCATGTCTGACATGGAGGTTTCCCCTTTGACCGGTTAATCGTTCCGGTCACGGACCACGGCACGAAAGGGCCTTGAAAGCTTCTGGTGCCAGGGTCCGGACCCTGCGCCCTTTCGGCAAAGTGCGTGCCGCGGTGCAGCAGCGAGCGCGCCTGGCGAGGAAGCTTCAGCGGGGCGTGTAGCGCCACCACTCGGTGCGGTGGCCTTCGTTCACGGTGCCGATGAGGACACCCTTGTCGGCCGCCTCCAGCAGCGCGAGTGCATGCGAGGCCTGCGCATCGCGGCTGAGCACGTAGCGCGCATCTCCCTGCCAGCCGAGGTGCTGGCTGAGCGCGGCCAGCATCTGGCTCGGCTGGCTCTGCATGAAGCTGAAGGGCAGCGGCAGCCCCTGCTGCGCCTGGGCTGCGGCCACCCGCGTGGCGGCCATCGGGCCGCCCGTGCCCACCACGCGCAGCAGCACGCCGGCAGGGAGGCGTTCTTCGCCGGCCGCATCGAGGCAGAGCCGCGCGCCGTGCAGCGCGAGCTCGGCCCAGTCGCCGATGCGGCGCGGGCGCGCGCCGAGGCGGCGGGCGAGCTGCTCGCGCCAGTCGGCCGGCAGCGGGTCGAGCACGACGTGCGCGGCGAGGACGAGTGCGCTCATCGCGTGCGCCCCGCCTGCGTGTCTTCGAGCACGACCGCCGTGTGGCCGCCGCCGAAGCCGAGGATGCTTGCGAGCACATGGCGCGCGGGTGACGGCGGCCTGTCGGCAAGAGGGGCTTGCAGCGCGGGGTCGGGCGCGTGGCCCGGCGCGGGCCATGTGCCCGCCTCCAGGCAGGCGGTGAGCAGCGCGATCTCGGCTGCGCCCGAGGCGCCGAGCGTGTGGCCGATCGCGGCCTTGAGCGACACGAGTGGCGGCAGTGGATCGAACACCTGCCGCAAGGCCCGCGCTTCGGTCGCGTCGCTCGCCACGCCGCCGGCGGCCTGCGGCTTGACGAGGGCGATGTCGCGCGGCGTGAGCCCGCTGTCGGCGAGCGCCTGGCGGCACATCTCGATCACGGCGCTTTCGATGGAGCCGGCCGGGTCGCGCCCGTCGACCACGTTGGCGCCCCCGGCGATGCGCCAGCGCGCGGGCGTGGCCGTGACGAGCAGCGCGGCCACCGCCTCGCCGAGCACGAGGCCGTTGCGCTCGGCGCCGTACGGCCGGGCGGCGTCGGGGCTCAGGAGCTGCATGCCGGCAAAGCCGCCGAGCGTCAGCGTGTTGCGCAGCTCCAGGCCCAGCACCAGCGCCTGCGCCACCGTGCCCTGTCGCACGAGCGCACGCGCGCTCAGCAGCGCGTTGAGCCCCGAGGTGCATGCGGTCGAGACGGTGTGGACCGGGCCGCGCCAGCCGAGCCAGCTCGCCACCGTGTCGGCGAACTGCTGGTGGTCGCGGTCGAAGTCGTGCGTGGCCTCCAGCAGGCCGATGTCGAGCGACGAGGAGGCGATGAAGAGCGCGCCGTCGCGCGGGCCGTCGAGCGCACCGCTCCCCGCGGCCGCACGCAGCACGAGCCGGCGGCTGCGCTCGCTCCAGTCGGGCGTGTCATCGGCGATCCGGAAGCAGGGCCAGTGCGTGCCGTCGGCGAGCGTGACCGTCGCGGGCGATGCGCCCGCGCGCAGGTTCGCGAGCGCCGCGTCCAGGTCGGGCCCGAGCGCCGAGGCGAGCGCTCGGCCTTGCAGCCAGGCCTCGTGCGCCATCCCTCAGCCCTTCAGCGCAGGCGCGTGCTGGCGCAGGTGCTCGGCCAGGTGGGCGATCGAGGTGAGGGCGCGGCGTGTGTCCTTGCTGTCGGGCATGCGCACGCCATAGCGCTGCTGGATGGCCATCGAGATCTGCAACGCATCGAGCGAGTCGAGCGCGAGGCGCGCTTCGGGCCCGAAGAGGATCTCGTCGTCGGTGAGGCCGCCTTCGGGCTCGGCCTTCTCGGCGGCTTGCAGCACCAGGGTCTTGAGGTCGGCGATCAGGTCGGACATCGCGGCAGGGCTATCGGGTCGGGCGTTGGAAGAGCGCCAGCGCGATGCAGAACATCAGCGCGGCAAAGAGCACGAGGCGCAGCATCTCGGGTGCGGCACTTTCGATGCCGCCGCCGCGCACGACGACGTCGAGCAGCGCCTCCAGCCCCCAGTTCATCGGCGACCACTCGGCCACGCGCTGCATGACCTGCGGCATCACGAACTTGGGCACCATGATGCCGCCGATCGCGGCCATGAGCACGTTGGCGATGGGGCCGATGGTCGACGCCTGCGCGTGGGTGCGCACCAGGCACGCGACCGCGAGCGCCATGCCCACGGCGGCGAGGCTGATGGTGGCGAGCACCGCCACCATGGCCGGCCAGTTGACGTGCGCGAGCGAGAACGCATCGCCGCCGAGCCGCGGCATGACCCACACGCCCACCGCCAGCATGAGCGCCGCCTGGACCGCGTTCACGCCGAGATAGGGCAGCGCCTTGGAGACGAGCAGCACCGCGCGCGAGACGCCCAGGCTGCGCAGCCGGGCGAGCGTGCCGTTCAGGCGCTCCTCGACCACGAGGCCCGCCAGCGACGCCACGACGAAGAACATGCCGAAGACCAGCCATGCCGGCACGTTCTGCTGCACGGCGCTCGGTCGCGGACCGGATTCGCCCGCCCGCTCGACCGAGACGATGGCCAGCATGGAGGCACCCGGCGGCGGCCTGGGCGCATCCGACAGGGCGAGCGCCGCACGCGCCTTGAGCTCGCCCGCGGTGCCGGCGAGCTCGGCCTGCAGCGTGCGCAGCAGGTTGCCGTCCAGCCCCGGCTCGGCGATGAGGCGCAGGTGCGCCTCGGTCGGGAGCGACGGCTCCTCGAGCGCCTCCGAGAGACCGGGCTGCAGCACGACCACGTAGCGCAGGCGGCCGGCGCGCAGCTCGCGCTCCCACCCGGGCGCGAGCGGCTGCGCCTCGCCGTGCTCGCGCGCCCAGGCGGCGGCGAGCGCGCGCGCGAGCGCGCCATCGTCCTGCGCCTGCACGGCATACGGCAGGCGCTTCTGCGGCGGCGTGTAGTAGTCCTTCAGCGCGAGCGACATGATCACGATGAAGAGCACCGGCAGCAGGAAGAGCATCGCCAGGCCGTGGGGGTCGCGCGTGAGCGCCGTCAATTCCTTGCGGATCAGGGCAGCGAGCATCAGTCCCTCAGGGAACGGCGGGTGAGCGACATGAAGAGCTGCTCCAGGTTGCCGCGGCCGAATTCGGCATGGCGCACCTGTGCGCCGGCGGCGTCGAGCGCGGCCAGCACCTCGGCCGGGCGGGAGGCGAGGCGCAGGCTGACCTGCGGCGCGGTGGCGTCCACCACGCTGCCGTGCTGCGCCAGCAGGGCGAGCAGCGCCTCGCGCGGCAGGCCGTCGGCGGCGAGCACCATCACGAGCTCGTCCTGTGCGAGCAGTTCCTCGAGCGCCCCCGAGCGCAGCACGTGGCCGTGGTCGAGGATGGCCACGCGGTCGGCGATCGCCTCGATCTCGTCCATGTAGTGCGAGGTGTAGATGACCGCCGCGCCGGCTCGGGCGAGCGCGCGGATCGCATCGAGGATGAAGGCGCGCGACTGCGGGTCCACGCCCACGGTCGGCTCGTCGAAGAGCATGAGCTCGGGCTCGGGCAGCAGCGCGATCGCGAGGTTCAGCCGGCGCTTCAGGCCGCCCGAGAGCCTGGCGGCGCGCGTGTCGCGGTAGCGCTCCAGCTGCGCATGGGCGAGGCAGGCGTCGATGCGCTCGCGGCGGCGTGCGCCGTTCAGCCGGCCGGCCGCCGCAAAGCAGGTGAGGTTCTCGCCCACGGTGAGCATGGGATAGAAGGCGTATTCCTGCGGCGCCACCGCGATGCGCGTGGGCCGTGCCGCGCGGGCCGCGGCGAGCGGCTCGCCGTCCACCAGGATCTGGCCCTGCTGCACCGGCAGGAGGCCGGCGAGGTGCGAGATGAGGGTGGTCTTGCCGGCGCCGTTGGGCCCGAGCAGGCCCAGCACGCTGCCGCGCTGGGCGCTCAGCGAGACGTCATCCAGCGCCGGGGCAGAGGCTTGGGGGTAGCGATAACCGAGGTGCTCGATCGACAGCATGGCGCGGGATTGTCGCCCCTCGGTCGGCGGGTACGCCGACCGATCCCCCGAGGGGATGGCGGGCCCGCTTGGGAGCGGCCCGGCGCTCGGCCCGCGCGCGTCGGTCACCGCACCGCCGCTTGCAGCTCTTTGAAGAACGCTTCTTCCTGGTCCGCCTGCTGGCGCAGCATCGCCGCGATGGTGCCGGGCACCACCGGCTCGCGGCCCTTGACCATGCGCGCGGCCTTGAGCGCGAGCGCCCGCCAGCCGTCGCCGATGGCGATCAGCCGCTCGGAGTACTGGGTGAGCACCGGCCGCTCGGCGAGCGTGGCCGCTTCCTGCAGGAAGGCGGCGTAGATGAAGCGGAAGCCCGCGCCGCCGGTGCCGATCTCTTCCTGCATGCGCACGATGTGGCCGATGAAATCGGCGCTCGACTTCTCGCCTGCGGGCAGCTTGGCCACCGTCTTGGCGAGCCAGCGCATGCCGCGCACGCCGGCGATCGGCACGGGCGGCAGCATGGCGCGGCAGTTCTTGCGGATCGCGGCCCGCACGGCGTCGGGCTGGATGGCCTTCTTCGGCACCGACTGCGGGTAGTACAGCAGCCCCCTGGGCGCGAGCGCGCCCTTGGCGAAGCGCGCGCGCAGCAGGTCGGCGCTCGCGCAGCGCACCGGATGCTCGAACACCGGATCGCTGATCAGGTACTCGTCGCCTTCCTTGCCATAGACGAGCAGGTTGTGCGCGTTGAAGTGGAAGCGCATGTCCTGCGGGAAGTAGGGCAGCCAGTAGACCGAGGTCTGCAGGCCGACGATCTGGCCCTGGGCGAGCAGCGCGTCGAGCCGCGCCTGGCCGGCCTCGGGCGAGCGGAAGGTCTCGAAGCGAAAGCGCGTGGACAGCGGCCCGAGCAGCCCCTTGATGATGGCGCGCGGCAGCGAGCGGTAGGCGATCAGCGGCAGCCCGTTGATCTTGACGAAGGGGAGGTAGGCGAAGGCCAGGCCCGCCGAGAGGCCGAAGGCCAGGCTCTCCGTCACCGGCACGCCGTGGTGGCGCAGCAGGTTGGAGATGACGCCGCTCTCGCAGTGGGCCGCGTGCTGGTGCTGGAAGGTGAGCGTATGCGTGTTCATGAGGGCAGTTTGCGCAGCTCCGCGACGCTCAGGCCAAGCGCATCGGCATAACGCTGCAGCTCCCGATCGGTGAGCCGGGCGAAGACCTCGGGCCGCAGGTGGCGCTTCACGCGCCACTGCCAGTAGCCGCTGGTCTGCGAGAGCAGCGCCACGTCCATGCGGCGCTCGTACATCCAGTATTCGAGCGGCGAGGCGGTGCCGGCCTGCACGCGCAGTCGCGCTGCTTCGGCCTGGGCGTGCAGCGTCTCGACGGCGTTGCTGGTGACGATCTCCTCGGCCTCCCAGCCCGCGCTCTGCGCGATCACCATGCGCCCGCTGGCGTCGCGCGCGTAGACCGCCTTGCGGTGGCCACCGAGCGTGGCGTTGCCTTCCTGGGGGACGGAGTCGAGGTCCATCGCGCGGGTGGTCGATCAGACCGCCGTGAGGTGCACGAAGCCGCTGCTGAAGCGCCCGCTCTCGGGGATGAACATCAGCAGCTTCTGCCCCTTCTGGATGCGGCCCGAGCGGAAGAGCTCGTCGAGCATGATGTAGGGCGATGCCGAGCCGGTGTTGCCCTTGGTCGTGAGGTTGGTGAACCAGCGCTCGCGCGGGATGGGCAGGCCCACCTCGGCCAGCGCCTGCTCCACCGGGCCGGCGAAGAAGGCCGACGACATGTGCGGCAGGAACCAATCCACCTCGGCCACGGTGAGGCGGCGCTTGTCGACCACCTCGGCCAGCGGCTCGCGCAGCGAGGCGCGCACGATGTTCTCGTTGAGGAGCCGCACGTCCTGCTTGACGGCGAAGACCGACTTGGCCTGCCAGTCGTCGGTGGAAAAGCGCAGCCAGCCGCGCAGCGAGCCGTCGTCGTTCTTGTCGGCGCCGGCGTACATGCACGCCGGCAGCTCGTGGGCGGCCGACGACAGGTCGATCCAGTCGATGCGCAGCGAGAGCGGGCCGCTCGGGGCCGATTCGAGCAGCACGGCGCCGGCGCCGTCGGAGAGCATCCAGCGCAGGAAGTCCTTCTCGAAGGCGATCTCGGGCCGATCCTCGAGCTGCTCGAGCTTGTGCTCGA
>JBIQJS010000089.1:0-15628 GCA_044507405.1 Rubrivivax sp.
ACGCCGTCAACGTGGCCGCCCGCCTGCTCGACCATGCGGGCGACAACGAGACGCTGGCCACGGCCAGCGTCGTCGCCGGTCTGGACGCCGACACCCGCGAGCGCTGCCGCAGCCTCGACAAGGTGCAGCTGCGTGGCCGCGTGGAGCCGGTGCACGTGTACCTCATCGAAGGCCGCCGCTTCGGCGACACCGCCGCCACGGCCTATGGCGATCTGCTGCCCCATGCAGAGCCCGAAGGCATCCGCCTCGTCTGGCTCGACCTCAACCGCGTGTACGCCGGGCCGAGCCTGCCGGTGGTGCTGGGCCGCAGCCCGCAGGTCACCTACTGCATCGACGACTCGCGCGTCTCGCGCTCACATGCCCGCATCGACTGGCATGGCGGCGCGTTCCAGCTCACCGACCTCAGCTTCAACGGCACCTACGTGCGCTTCTCCAACGATTCGGAGATCGTTGCGCTGCGGCGCGGCACCTGCACGCTGCATGGCTCGGGTCTCATCGGCCTGGGGGCCACGCTGACCGATCCGACGGCGCCCTGCGTGCGCTTCGAGATCCTGAAGTTTTCGGACACCACACCGCAAGACGCGCTGTAGCCGCGCGATTCGTGCACCACTGCGCGCAGCGCCGGCGGGCGAACTTCTTGGAAGTGCCGCATGCCGCTACAGTCGGCGCCATGTTGCAGGCCTCGTCTCGCCTCGTCGGCTTTGCGCTGGTGGTGTGGTGAACACCATCCCTGCACCCATGGCGCGCGCCACCGACGACCTCAGCCGCGTGAACACCCCGCCAGGCCTCGAGGCGCTGGCCGCCGGCCCCGACGACGAGTTCGACTCCCTGATGAGGCTGCTGGCCCACCAAGTGCCGGGCGGCACCGCATGGCTGGCGGTGATCGACGAACAGCAGCAGGTGCGGCTGGTCTCGCAATCGGCCCCGACCACCCTGCCCGCATTCACTGCACAGGCGTGGACCGCGGCGGCTGCGCAAGACCCTCCTTTTCTGCATGGCAGCACTCCCGACGGCGCGGCCTGGAGCGGCTGCCGTGTGCGGGTCCGGGAGCACGCATTGGGCGTGCTGGGCGTGCGGCATGCCCCGCAGGCCCCGCTTGACGAGAGCCAGCTCGCCGCCTTGCGCGATGCGGCGCGGCTCGCGGGCTCGCTGCTCGATGCGCGCCAGAAGGAACGACTCTGGCGCCGGGAGGCCGACCGCGTGCGCGATGCGAGCCTGTCCAGCAGCGACTGGCTCTGGGAGAGCGACGAGCACGGCATCGTGCGCTGGGTCTCCTCGAGCGTGCAGACCAACACCGGCATCCCGCCCGATCTGTCCATCGGGCGCACGATGAAGCAGATCAACGAGCCGCTCGAAGACGACCCCACCGAATCCTGGCGGCGGTACACCGAGGCCCGACAGCGCCGGGCGCCGTTCCGCGACGTGCTCGCGCGACGCCAGACGCCCAAGGGCCGGATCGCGGTGAGCATCAGCGGCATTCCGATCTTCGACGAGGCGGGCGACTTTCGCGGCTACCGCGGCACCACGAGCAACGTGACCGAGCGGGTCGAGGCGCAGCGCGCCGCACGGGCGGCCGAGCGGCTGCTCAAGGATGCGCTCGACAGCCTGACCGCCGGCGTGATGATTTCCGACCCCCAAGGGCGCGTGGTGCTCGCCAACGCCATCTGGCGGCGCAACCTCGGCCGCCACACCGCAGACGGCACGTCGTGGCCCGAGGTCGTGCGTCGCATGGTCGAGGCGGGCGAATACCCGGATGCGCACGACCCCGAGGCCTTCGTGCAATGGCGGCTCTCGCTCGCCTCGCCCAACGGGGAGCTGCACGAAATGCGCTGGCGCAATCGCTGGGTGATCGTCAGCGACCGGCGGCTGACCGATGGCAGCCTGGTGCACCTTTCGGTCGACATCACCGACCGCAAGGAGGCCGAGCTCGCGCTCGCGGCCCAGCAGGACCAGCTGCGCGAATCGCAGGCGCAGCTGCGCGCCGTGCTCGAGGCGGTGCCCGACCTGTGGTTCGTGCTCGACGGGGAAAGCCGCTTCCTCGCCTGCAGCTCGCCCGAGCATCCGATGCTTGCGCACGACTGGGAGAGCGTGCGCGGCAAGCCTTTCGGCACCGGAGTGCCAGCCGCGGTGGCCGATCGCGTGGGCGCGGCGGTGCGCCTGGCGCTGCAGACCGGCACCATGCAGCGCATCGACTACGACCTCGCCACGCGCGACGGCGTCCTGCGCACGTTCGAAGCGCGCATCACGCCCATGCCCGGCGGCCATGTGCTCTACGTCACGCGTGACCTGACCGAGCTGCGCCAGCTCGAGCGCGATCTGCTCATCATGCAGCGCGCACTCGAGGCCGAGGCGTCGCTGTCGATCAGCGTGTCGGATGCGATGCAGCCGGACATGCCGCTCATCTACGTGAACCCGGCGTTCGAGCGGCTGACCGGCTACAGCCGCGCCGAGGCCCTCGGGCGCAACTGCCGCTTCCTCCAGGGTCACCTGCGCGACGAGCCCGGCTGCACGCAGCTGCGCGAGGCGTTGGCGCAAGGCCGCTCGGCCACCGTCACGCTGCGCAACGTGCGACGCGACGGCACCGTCTTCTCGAATGCTCTGCATGTCGCCCCGGTGCGCGATGCGAGCGGTCATCTCACGCACTACATCGGCGTGCAGCGCGACGTGACCGAGCAGACGCGCGCCGCCGACAAGCTGCGGCTGTCGGAAGAGCTGTACCGCTCGGTGGCGCTGGCCATCAGCGATGGGCTGCTCGTCGTCACGCCCACGCTCGGCATCCTCGCCGTCAACCCGGCCGGCTGCGACATCACGGGCGTGGAGCAGGCCGCGCTCATGGCCGCGCAGGGCGACCACTGGCCGTTCGCCTTGCTCTCGGCCGAGGGCCACCCCCTGCAGGCCGACGAGCACCCGGTCATGCGGGTGGTCCGCAGCGACCAGCCGCTCGTGAACCAGCTCCACATGCTGCGGCGACCCGACGGCGAGCTGCGCAGCATCTCGCTCAACGCGCACCCGCTGCAGCTGCGCCCCGAGGGCCAGACCTTCTCCGTCGTGCTCACCTTCCGCGACATCACGCAGCAGCGCGCCTCCGAGCAGGCCCTGCGCGACAAGCAGGCGGCCGAGCTCGCAAGCCATGCCAAGAGCGAGTTCCTCTCGCGCATGAGTCACGAGATGCGCACGCCCCTCAACGCCGTGATCGGATTCGCGCAGCTCCTCAACCTCGGAGCAGGCAACCCCGAGGCGGCCACGGTGCGCGAGTACGCCGGCCACGTGCTGGAGGCCGGCGAACACCTGCTGGCACTCATCAACGACGTGCTCGACCTCCAGAAGATCGAGGAAGGCGCGCTCAGCCTGCAGCTGCACCCGGTGGACCTGCACGAGGTGGTGATGCGCACCACCGAGCTCCTCATGCCGCTCGCCCAGTCGGGCCAGATCCGCATGCAGGTCGACGTGCCGCCCGGCACCTGGGTGCAGGCCGATCGGCAGCGCCTGCGTCAGGTGCTGCTCAACGTCGGCTCCAACGCCATCAAGTACAACCGCGCCGGCGGCGTGGTGCGCTGGCAGCTCGATGCGCATGCCGAGCGCACCGTGCTGGCCATCGAGGACACGGGGTCGGGCATGACCGAGGAGCAGATGGCACGGCTCTTCCAGCCCTTCGAGCGGCTGGGCCGCGAGACCTCCAGCATCGAAGGCACGGGCCTCGGCCTCATCATCGCGCGCAGCCTCACGCAGGCCATCGGCGGGCGGCTCGGCATCTCCAGCCGCGACGGCGCCGGCACGCGTGTCTCGCTCGAGCTGCAACCGGCGCATGCGCCCGTCGCGCACGCGGCCCCGGCGCAGTCGCCGGTGCAGGCGCCGCCGCGCAGCCTGCGCATGCTGTACGTGGAAGACAACCGCATCAATGCCATCCTCTTCGAGGAGGCGATGCGCCTGCACGGCGACCGTGTGGAACTGCGCGTCGCCGAAGATGGCGACCACGCCCTTGCGCTCGCGGGCGCGTGGCAGCCCGAGGTGCTGGTGCTCGACGCCCACCTGCCGGGCGCGTCGGGCTTCGAGGTGCTGCGCCAGCTGCGTGCCCTCCCCGGCCTGGACAACGTGCCGGCCTACATGTGCTCGGCCGACGCCATGCCCGAAGACGTGCAGCGGGCCTACGAAGCCGGCTTCGTCGGCTACTGGACCAAGCCGATCAACGTGGGCGCGGTGCTGGCCGACATCGAGCAGCACCTGCAGCGCAGCGGCAGCGAGCCCGAGGCGGCCGCCTCCATGGGCATTGCATCCAGGCACGGATAATCCCGCCCTGCCCGCCGAGCCGGCGGCATTCCATCCGCCTCATGCCGATCGCCCCCCCCACCGCCATCCTGCTGTGCAACCTCGGCACGCCCGACGCGCCGACCACGCCGGCCGTGCGTCGATACCTTGCCGAATTCCTGCAGGACCCGCGCGTGGTCGAGATCCCGCGCGCCGTCTGGTGGCCCATCCTGCACGGCGTGGTGCTGCGCACCCGCCCGGCCCAGTCGGCCAGGCGCTACGCGAGCGTGTGGCTGCCGGAAGGCTCGCCCCTCACGATCTGGACCGACAAGCAGGCCAGGCTCCTCGCCGGCTACCTGGGCGAACGAGGCCACCGGGTGACGGTGCGCTATGCGATGCGCTACCGCAGCCCTTCCATCGCGTCAGTGCTGAAGGAGCTCACCGCCGAAGGGGCACGCCGCGTGCTGGTGCTGCCCATGTATCCGCAGTACTGCGCTGCCACGACCGCGAGCGTCGTGGATGCCGTCGCGGCCTGGAGCCGGCGGGAACGCGTCTTGCCCGAATTGCGCTTCATCAACCGTTTCCACGATGACCCGCTCTACATCGAGGCCCTGGTCAAGCGCCTGTCCGACCACTGGCGCACGCATGGTCGCGGGGAGCGCCTGGTCATGAGCTTCCATGGCATGCCCGCCCGCACCCGCACGCTGGGCGACCCCTACTACGACGAGTGCATGGAAACCGCCGAGCTCGTGGCCGAGCGCGCCGGCCTCGCGCCGGAGCAGGTGGTCGTCACCTTCCAGAGCCGGCTCGGCCGCGCCGAATGGCTGCAGCCCTACACCGAGCCCACGCTCGTCGAGATGGCGCGCCAGGGCGTGAAGAAGGTCGACGTCATGTGCCCCGGCTTCGTCGCCGACAACCTGGAGACGCTGGAAGAGATCGCCCAGGAGGCGCGCGACGCCTTCCTCGGCGCCGGGGGGCACGAATTCAACTACGTGCCCTGCCTGAACGACCAGCACGAATGGATGTCGGCCCTGGCGGCGCTCGCCCTGCGTCACCTGCAAGGCTGGGACACCGCCCGACCGCAACCGTCCCCCGCCCCATGAACGAGAAGGTGGTCGCCGGAGTCCGGCTCGACAAGTGGCTGTGGGCCGCGCGGTTCTACAAGACCCGCAGCCTGGCCACGCACGAAATCGACAAGGGCCGCATCGTGGTCAACGGCCACGTGGCCAAGCCGGCGCGCGAGCTCAAGCCCGGCGACCTGCTGGAGATCCGCCTGGAGCAGACGGTGCGGTCGATCCGCGTGGTGGCGCTGAGCCATGTGCGCGGGCCGGCGCCGGTCGCCCAGGCGCTCTACGAAGAGACGGCCGAGAGCATCGCCCGGCGCGAGCAGATGGCGCGCCGGCGCCGCGAGACGCCCGAGCCGGCCCTGGCGATCGAACAGGGCCGCCCCACCAAGCGCGACCGCCGCAAGCTCGCCGACTGGAACCGCTGGAGCGCCTCGATCGACGCCGATTGAGCCTGCGCGCCTTTTTGGCTTTTTCCGGCACTGCGGCTCTTGAAATCGCCGGCGGCCGACCCACATGCCCCGCTTCGAACAGGTAACCGACCCCATGCAGAACACGGACGACAAGACCCAGGACATGGCTGCCGGCAACGCGGCCGACCCCACCCAGACTCCCACCGGCGCGAACGCGACCCCCGCGGACCCCGCCCTGGACACTGGCGAGCAGCCCTCCCTGGAGCAGCGGCTGGCCGAGATGTCCGACGCCTACCTGCGCGCCAAGGCCGAGACCGAGAACATCCGCCGCCGCTCGGAGGAGGAGATCTCCAAGGCCCGCAAGTTCGCGGTCGAGGGCTTCGCCGAAAGCCTGCTCCCGGTGAAGGACAGCCTGGAAGCCGCCATTGCCATCCAGGCCGCCACCGCCGAGCAGATGCTCGAAGGCGTGCACGCCACGCTGCGCCAGCTCACCCAGGCCTTGGAGCGCAACAAGGTCATCGAGATCAACCCGGCCGCCGGCGCGAAGTTCGACCCCCATGTGCACCAGGCGATCAGCGTGGTGCCGGCCGACCAGGAGGCCAACACCGTCGTCACCGTGCTGCAAAAGGGCTACCTGATCGCCGATCGGGTGCTGCGCCCGGCGCTGGTGACGGTCTCCGCGCCGAAGTGAGCCACTTGAAAAGAACCTAGTTATCCACAATTCGAGAACAACCCGATTTCAGTTTCAGGAGCACAGAACATGGCAAAGATCATCGGCATCGACCTCGGCACCACCAATTCGTGCGTGGCGATCATGGAAGGCAACACCACCAAGGTGATCGAGAACAGCGAAGGTGCGCGCACCACGCCCTCGATCATTGCCTACCAGGAGGACGGCGAGATCCTCGTGGGCGCCTCGGCCAAGCGCCAGGCGGTCACCAACCCGCGCAACACGCTGTATGCGGTCAAGCGCCTCATCGGCCGCAAGTTCAGCGAGAAGGAAGTCCAGAAGGACATCGACCTGATGCCCTACACCATCACCGCGGCCGACAACGGCGACGCGTGGGTCGAGGTGCGCGGCCAGAAGCTCGCGCCGCCGCAGATCAGCGCCGAAGTGCTGCGCAAGATGAAGAAGACCGCCGAGGACTACCTCGGCGAGACGGTCACCGAGGCGGTGATCACCGTGCCGGCCTACTTCAACGACAGCCAGCGCCAGGCCACCAAGGACGCCGGCCGCATCGCGGGCCTGGACGTCAAGCGCATCATCAACGAGCCCACCGCCGCGGCGCTCGCCTTCGGTCTCGACAAGACCGGCAAGGGCGACCGCAAGATCGCGGTGTATGACCTGGGCGGCGGCACGTTCGACATCTCCATCATCGAGATCGCCGACGTCGACGGCGAGAAGCAGTTCGAGGTGCTCTCCACCAACGGCGACACCTTCCTCGGTGGCGAGGACTTCGACCAGCGCGTCATCGACTACATCATCGGCGAGTTCAAGAAGGAGCAAGGCGTCGACCTCTCCAAGGACGTGCTCGCGCTGCAGCGCCTGAAGGAAGCGGCCGAGAAGGCCAAGATCGAGCTGTCCAACAGCGCGCAGACCGACGTCAACCTGCCCTACATCACAGCCGATGCCTCGGGCCCCAAGCACCTGAACATCAAGCTCACGCGTGCCAAGCTCGAAGCCCTGGTCGAAGAGCTGATCGAGCGCACCATCGTGCCGTGCCGCACCGCCATCAAGGATGCGGGCGTGAACGTGAGCGAGATCGACGACGTGATCCTCGTGGGCGGCATGACCCGCATGCCCAAGGTGCAGGAGAAGGTCAAGGAGTTCTTCGGCAAGGATCCGCGCAAGGACGTCAACCCTGACGAAGCCGTGGCCGTGGGCGCCGCCGTGCAGGGCCAGGTGCTCGCCGGCGACCGCACCGACGTGCTGCTGCTCGACGTCACCCCGCTGTCGCTCGGCATCGAGACGATGGGCGGCGTGATGACCAAGATGATCCAGAAGAACACCACCATCCCGACCAAGTTCTCGCAGGTGTTCTCGACGGCGGAAGACAACCAGCCGGCCGTGACGATCAAGGTCTACCAGGGCGAGCGTGAGATGGCCGCGGGCAACAAGAGCCTGGGCGAGTTCAACCTCGAAGGCATCGCGCCCGCACCGCGCGGCACGCCGCAGATCGAGGTGACCTTCGACAGCGACGCCAACGGCATCCTGCACGTCAGCGCCAAGGACAAGGGCACCGGCAAGGAGAACAAGATCACCATCAAGGCGAACTCCGGCCTCTCCGAGGACGAGATCCAGAAGATGGTGAAGGACGCCGAGCTCAACGCCGCCGAAGACAAGAAGAAGCTCGAGCTGGTGCAGGCCCGCAACCAGGCCGATGCGCTGATCCACAGCGTGAAGAAGTCGCTCGCCGACTACGGCGACAAGCTCGACGCCGGCGAGAAGGAAAAGATCGAGACGGCCCTCAAGGAAGCCGAGGAAGCGCTCAAGAGCGACGACAAGGCGACCATCGATGCCAAGAGCGAGGCGCTCATGACCGCGAGCCAGAAGCTGGGCGAGAAGGTCTATGCCGACGCGCAGGCTGCCCAGGCGGCCGCCGGTGCGAGCGCGGCGGGCGATGCCGAGGCCGGCGCTGCAGGCGGCAAGCCGGCCGACGACAACGTCGTCGACGCCGAGTTCAAGGAAGTGAACGACAAGAAGTGACCCCGGCCCACGGCGGCGGCGCCGCTGCCATACCCTCCCCCGTCGGGCCGCGAAACCGGCACACGGGGGATTTCGCGTTCGGGGTCGCGCCGCTAGAAACGGGCGCAGTCCCCAAAGCAGCACAAGCACATGGCAAAGCGTGACTACTACGAAGTCCTCGGCGTGGCGAAGAACGCCTCCGAGGACGACATCAAGAAGGCCTACCGCAAGCTGGCCATGAAGTTCCACCCCGACCGCAACCAGGGCGAGGGTGCGAAGAAGGCCGAAGAGCAGTTCAAGGAGGCCAAGGAGGCCTACGAGATGCTGTCCGACCCGCAGAAGCGGGCGGCGTACGACCAGTACGGCCATGCCGGCGTCGACCCGAACACCGGCGGCTTCCGCCCGGGCGGCCCGGGCGCGGAGGGGTTCGGCGGCTTCGCCGAGGCCTTCGGCGACATCTTCGGCGACATCTTCGGCGGCCAGGGCGGCCCGCGGCGCGGCCAGCAGGTCTACCGCGGCAGCGACCTGAGCTACGCGATGGAGATCACGCTCGAGGAAGCGGCCTACGGCAAGGAGACGCAGATCCGCATCCCCAGCTGGGACGAGTGCGGCACCTGCCACGGCAGCGGCGCCAAGCCCGGCACCAGCGCCAAGACCTGCCCGAGCTGCAATGGCGCCGGCACCGTCACCATGCGCCAGGGCTTCTTCAGCATCCAGCAGACCTGCCCGCACTGCCACGGCACCGGCCGCGTGATCCCCGAGCCCTGCAGCACCTGCCACGGCCAGGGCAAGGTCAAGAAGAACAAGACGCTCGAGGTGAAGATCCCCGCCGGCATCAACGAGGGCATGCGCATCCGCTCCGCCGGCAACGGCGAGCCGGGCACCAACGGCGGCCCCTCCGGCGACCTCTACATCGAGATCCGCATCAAGCAGCACGAGATCTTCGAGCGCGACGGTGACGACCTCCATTGCACCGTGCCGGTGAGCATGACCACGGCGGCGCTGGGCAGCAAGATCGAGGTGCCCACGCTCGGCGGCAAGGCCGAGATCGAGCTGCCCGAGGGCACCCAGCACGGCAAGACCTTCCGGCTGCGCGGCAAGGGCATCAAGGGCGTGCGTTCGAGCTACCCCGGCGACCTCTACTGCCACGTGAGCGTGGAGACGCCCGTCAAGCTCACCGAGCACCAGCGCAAGCTGCTGCGCGAGCTCGACGAGTCGTTCTCGAAGTCGGCCGACCGGCACTCGCCGAACTCCAAGAGCTGGACCAACCGGGTCAAGGACCTCTTCAAGTAAGCCGCAGGCGGCGCCGGGAGGCGCCGCTCAAGTCGGCCTCCTGGCAGGCCGATAACTCCGGGAAGCTGCGCACGGGGCGGAACGATGTCACGCCGGGCGCCGCCCCCCCTGGAGATCCCGTGCAACTGCTGGACCGCGACATCGCCGACTGCAAGGCCCTCGTGGTCGACGGCAATCCCACCTCGCGCAGCATCCTGGCCTCGCAGCTGCGCGACTTCGGCGTGGGCTCCGTCACGCAGTGCGGACGCATCAAGGACGCCCGCAAGCAACTCGAAGCACGGCCTTTCGACGTGGTGCTGTGCGAGCACCGCTTCGACGCCGAAGACCCCGCCTACACCGCCCAGCACCTGCTGGACGACCTCCGGCGCGCACAGCTGCTGCCCTTTTCCACCGTCTTCATCATCGTCACCGGCGAGGCCTCGTACACCATGGTGGCCGACGCCGCCGAGTCGGCGCTCGACAGCTACCTCCTGAAGCCGCACACGGCGACCTCGCTCGGTGAGCGCCTGGTCCAGGCCCGCAAGCGCAAGAAGACCTTGGCCGACATCTTCACCGCCATCGAGCAAGGCGACTACCAGGCCGCGACGCGCCTGTGCCTGCAGCGCTTTGCCAGCCGCTCGCTGTACTGGCTCTACGCCGCGCGCATCGGCTCCGAGCTGCTGCTGCGCCAGGGCATGCACGACGAAGCCAGGAAGCTGTGCGAGGCCGTGCTGGAGACCGGCGCCCTGCCCTGGGCGCGCCTGGGCATTGCGCGCGCGCAGGTCGATGCCAACCAGCCCACGCAGGCGATCCGCACCCTGGAGACGCTGATCGCCGACCACCCGACGCACGTGGACGCCTACGACGTGATGGGCCGCGTGCAGCTCGAGCAGGGCAGCCTCGGCGAAGCGCTGGAGACCTACCGGCGGGCGAGCGCCCTCACCCCGAGCTCCATCGCCCGCCTGCAGAAGCACGGGATGCTGGCCTTCTACGCCGGCGACCGCGACGAGGCCGCCAGGATGCTGGACCGCGCCGCGGCGCTGGGCATCAGCTCGAAGATGTTCGACTTCCAGTCGCTCGTGCTGCTCGCCTTCGCGCGATTCCAGCAACGCGACGGCAAGGGCCTGCAGCGCTGCCTCGACAACCTGCAGCATGCGCTGGAGCGCGCGCCCGCGAGCCGGCGCCTGCAGCGCTTCGCCGCCATCGCGTCGGTGCTCAACCTCATGCTGCTCAAGCAGGTGGGCGCGGTGGTGTCGCAGGTGCGCGAACTCTTCACGCGCCTCGACGAGCCCGGCCTCGACATCGAAGGCGGCTGCAACCTGCTCGCCCTGCTGGCGCAGCTCACTGCAAGCGAGATCCAGCTCGACGGCAGCGACGGCTGGGTCGACGCGGTGGCGATGCGCTTCGCAAGCTCCAAGGGACTCACCGAGCTGCTGGCCGGTGCCGCCAGCGCCCATCCGCCGTTTGCCGAGCGGGTGCGCCAGTCGCACGGGCGGGTCATGGCGCTGGCCGAGCAGGCGGTGACCCACACCGTTCAAGGCCACCACCGCACCGCCGTGGAGGCTCTGCTGCAGCACGCGGAGCGCACCTGCAATCCCAAGCTGATCGAGATGGCGCGCATGACGCTGCAGCGCCATGGCACCCGCATCGACGGCGCCGCCGCGTTGTCGGCCCGAGCCGATGCATTGCGCGAACGCTATGCCGTCGGGGTGGGCGCAGCGATGCTCGGGCAGACGGGTGGACGCCAGCCCGGCGCGCTCAACCTGCGCGACGTGCGCCCGGCCGAGGCAGGCACCGCGCCAGGGTCGCCGGCCGAGCCGTCCGAGGCGACCGCAACGCCCGTGGGCCCGGTCGCGCCGCAGCCCGCCGCCGCCTGAACCTCAGAACAGCTCGCCTTGTGCCGATTCGGCCACCGGCCGCGGCTTGCGGAAGAGCGAGGTGTCGAGCTCCACGCGCGACCTGTCGAGGCCGAGCCGCGCGCAGGCCTTGTCGAAGCGCTGGCGCAGCAACTGCGCCCACACGCCCGTCCCCTTCATGCGCGTGCCGTAGGTCGCGTCGTAGTCCTTGCCGCCGCGCATTTCGCGAACCCGGGCCATCACGCGGCCAGCCCGCTCGGGGAAGTGCTGCTCCAGCCACTGCTGAAAGAGCGGGTTCACCTCCCAGGGCAGGCGCAGAACGATGCTGAAGGCGGCGCTCGCACCGGCTGCTGCGGCGGCCTCGAGGATGCGCTCGATCTCGGGCTCGTTGATGAAGGGAATGACCGGCGACACGCTCACGCCCACCGGCACGCCAGCGCGAGCGAGCGTCTCGACCGTGCGCAGCCGCCGGTGCGGCGCGGCCGCGCGCGGCTCGAGGATGCGCGCGAGCTGCGGATCGAGCGTGGTGATGGAGACGTACACCGCTGCGAGGCGGTCGGCTGCCATGGGTGCGATGAGGTCGAGGTCGCGCTCCACACCCGAGGACTTGGTCACCAGCGAAAAGGGGTGCCGGCATTCGTGCAGCACCTCCAGGACCGCGCGCGTGATCCCGAGCTTGCGCTCGACCGGCTGGTAGGCGTCGGTCGCCGCCCCGATGTTGATCATCGAAGGCTCGTACGCGCGGCTGGCCAGCGCCTCGCGCAGGCGCTCGGCGGCATTCACCTTGGCGACGATGCGGGTCTCGAAATCGAGGCCGGGCGAGAGATTGAGGTAGCTGTGCGTGGGCCGCGCGAAGCAGTAGATGCAGCCGTGCTCGCAGCCACGGTACGGGTTGATCGAGAGGTCGAAGCCGATGTCGGGCGAGTCGTTGCTGGAGAGGATCGACTTGACACGCTCCTCGATGATCTGCGTGTCGCGTGGGAGGTGATCCTCGGTGGCCGCTTGGTCCAGCGTGCCCCACCCATCGTCGAAGCATTCACCCGACTGCCGTGCATAGCGGTGCACGATGGACCAGCCCGTGCCGCGGCCCTTGACCGGGTCGCGCTCTTGCGGGGATGAGGGTTTCGCCAGCATACTGTATGTTTATACAGCAATCGCGAGCGCGCTGCCAGTAGCAGCTCTCGGAGAGACAGGCTAGTAGAAGTCGCCGGCCGCCCCCGGCGCCATGTTCTCGAACTTGGTCAGCGGCTTGAGGAACGCAAGCTTCACCGTGCCGGTGGGGCCGTTACGCTGCTTGCCGATGATGATCTCGGCCACGCCCGGCTCCTTGCTCTGCTCCTTGTTGTAGTAGTCGTCGCGGTAGATGAACATGATCACGTCCGCGTCCTGCTCGATGGCGCCGGATTCCCGCAGGTCACTCATCATCGGGCGCTTGTCGGTGCGGGTCTCCACGCTGCGGTTGAGCTGCGAGAGCGCGATCACCGGGCACTTCAGCTCCTTGGCGAGCGACTTGAGGCCACGCGAGATCTCGCCGATCACGGTGGCGCGGTTCTCTTCCGAGCCGCCACCGCTGCCGCTCATGAGCTGCAGGTAGTCGACCACGATCAGGCCAAGCTGGCCGCACTGGCGCGCCTGGCGGCGGGCGCGCGCGCGCAGTTCGCTCGGGCTCAGGGCCGAGCCTTCGTCGATGAAGATCGCCGCCTTGCCCAGCTTCTCGACCGCCTCCGACAGGCGGCCCCATTCGTCGTCGTGCAGCTTGCCGGTGCGCAGGTGGGACTGGTCGATGCGACCGAGCGAACCGACCATCCGCAGCGCGAGCTGCGCGGCGCCCATTTCCATCGAGAACACCACCACCGGCAGGCCCTCGTTCACGGCCACGTTCTCGGCGATGTTGAGCGCAAAGGCGGTCTTGCCCATGGACGGGCGGGCGGCCAGCACGATGAGGTCGCCCGGCTGCAGGCCGGCGGTCATCTTGTCCATGTCGTAGAAGCCGGTGCGCACGCCGGTCACCTCTTCGGCGCCGTTCTCGTGCAGCTCGTTCACGCGGTCGATGAGCTGCACGACCAGCGTGTCCATGCTGATGAAGCCCTGGCGCGAGCGCGAGCCCTCTTCGCCGATCTTGAAGATCTTGCTTTCGGCCTCGTCGAGGATCTGCGGCACCGGCCGACCCTGCGGGTTGAAGGCGGCCGTGGCGATCTCGTCGCTTGCCGCGACGAGCTTGCGCAGCACCGCACGCTCGCGCACGATCTCCGCGTAGCGGCGCAGGTTGGCAGCACTCGGCACGCTCTGCGCGAGCGCATTGAGGTAGACGAGCCCGCCGCAGGCCTCGGCCTTGCCCAGGCTTTGCAGTTGCTCGAAGACGGTGATCACGTCGGCCGGCTTGGAGGCGTTGATGAGGCCGCCGATCGCCGCGTAGATGAGCTGGTGTTCGTGGCGGTAGAAGTCGCTGTCGGTGAGCAGGTCACCGGCGCGGTCCCAGGCGCTGTTGTCGATCAGCAGGCCACCGAGCACGCTCTGCTCGGCCTCGATCGAGTGCGGCGGGATGCGCAGGCGAGCGACCTCGTCGTCGCCGCGGGAGCCCCGGGAAAATTCGTCGTTCGAGAAGACAGCGGCCATCGGCAGATGATACGGAGACGTGCCCACGAGGCCTGTGCACAAGCCTGTGGAAATGCAGGGGAGCACCCGTGGAAATCACCGGCGCCAAAAGAAAAAGGGCCGGCAGCGCCGACCCTTCGTCGTGGAGCGGGAAAACCTCAGTCGGTCTCGCCCACCACCACCACCTTGACCTCGACGACCACATCGGTGTGCGGTGCCACGGTCACGGTGTGCTCGCCCACGGCCTTGAGCGGGCCGTTGGGCATGCGCACCTGGGCCTTGGCGACCTTGAAGTCGATGCGCGTCAGCGCGTCGGCGACGTCGGCGTTGGTCACCGAGCCGAACAGGCGGCCGTCCACACCCGCCTTCTGCGTGATGTGCACGGTACGGCCGTTCATCTTCTCGCCCAGGGCCTGTGCGGCGGCCAGCTTCTCGGCGGCAGCCTTCTCGAGCTCGGCACGGCGGGCTTCGAATTCCTTGATCGCGGCTTCGGTCGCACGGCGTGCGGCACGGGTCGGGATCAGGAAGTTGCGGGCATAACCGTCCTTGACCTTGACGACGTCGCCGAGGTTGCCGAGGTTGGCCACTTTTTCGAGCAGGATCACTTGCATGTCGATGGCTCCTTAGACCTTGTGCTGGTCGCTGTACGGCAGCAGGGCCAGGAAGCGAGCGCGCTTGATGCAGGTGGTGAGCTGGCGCTGGAAGAATGCGCGCGTGCCGGTCAGGCGGGCGGGCGTGATCTTGCCGTTTTCACCGATGAAGTCGCGCAGCGTGTCGATGTCCTTGTAGTCGATCTCTTCGACGCCGGTCACCGTGAAGCGGCAGAAGCGCTTGCGGCGGAACAGCAGGGACTGTTGGTTGCGCTTGGGCTTGCGGTCCTTCGAGAACCGACCTTTACCACGTGGCGGGGGCATATTTCACCTCTCTAGAAATTCAATCCGGAACAAACAAGAGCTGGTCGAAAGACGTGCAGCTCATTCGAATTCGGTCACATGCAGGACGGTGCCGCGGCCATTGCGCTGGTGGGTCAGGAAACCGGCAAAGGTGCCTGGGCTTCCGATCTCCAGCTTCAGCAGGCGCTCGGCGATCTCCCCGATGGCCACCGCGCGCATCTCCAGCGAGACCTTGCGCAGCGTGCCGGCTTCGGTGACCTCCGATTCGTGCCTGAGCCCGAAATCGCAGGCCGGTAGACCGGCCGGGGTGTATCGCAGCGCGCCTCGCTCCACCAGCTGGGCCGACAGAACCGTGCGGTTCATGCCAGCGTCATCTCGAGGAGCGCCGGGCGGGCGTCGATCAGGCCGAGGCCTCCTGCTGCGGAGCCTTGCGGGCTTCTTCCTTCTCCACCGACTTCATCATGACCGACGGGCCGGTCTCGGCCTTGGTCTTGACCACGGTCAGGTGGCGCAGCACGGCGTCGTTGAAGCGGAAGCCGGTTTCGAGCTCGGTCAGCACTTCCTTGCTGCACTCGATGTTGATGCACAGGTAGTGCGCCTTGGC
>JBIQJS010000090.1:0-15415 GCA_044507405.1 Rubrivivax sp.
CATCCATGTCGCATTCCACACGCGTGCGTGTCGCCCTGCCGCTCGCCGCCGCACTGACCCTGGTGGCCACAGCGGCGAGCGCACAGGAACGCAGCCCCTACTACATCGGCATCAGCCAGGCGTTCTCGTACGACTCGAACATCTACCGCACGGCTTCCAACGAGGTCAGCGAGACCATCTCCTCCACCGGGGTGCTCGCCGGTTTCGACCAGCCGCTCGGGCGACAGCGCGCCTACGCCGACGTGTCCGCACAGGTCAACCGCTATCGCAGCGCCGACGACCTCGACAACAAGAGCTACGGCGTGCGCGCCGGCCTCGATTGGCAGACGGTGCAGTTCCTGTCGGGCTCCCTGCGCTTCGACACACGCAACAGCCTCGCCGATTTCGGCACGCTCGAAGGCGGCCTCGCGCCAAGCGACCAGACCACGCGCCAGTTCCTGGCCAGCGCGCGCTACGGCTTCACCTCGCGCCTCTCGTTCGATGCGAGTTACGAGAACCGCAGCCTCAAGTACCGCAGCGACGCCTACGCCAACCGCAACTACTCACAGGACACGATCGGCGCCGGTTTCGTCTTCGGCGGCACCGGGCGCCTGTCCTTCGGCATCGCCGCACGGGGCACGCGCGGCACCACGCCGCAGTACCAGCCCACGCCACCCTACGAGGACGAACTGGAGCGTCGCGACGTCGACCTCACCGCGCGCTGGGCGCCCTCCGGCCTGAGCACGCTCAGCCTGCGCATCAGCTCGACGAAGGAGACGCACACGCTCGCCACGAACGCCGAGCTCTCGGCGATCACGGGCGCGCTGGGCTGGGAGTACCAGCCCACGGCCAAGCTCGATTTCCGGCTCATGCTCAGCCGCGACACCGGCACCGAGACCACCTTCTCCATGACCGCGCCGTCCGGCTCGGCGCCGCTGCGCGTGGACAACAGCCGGCTCAGCAACATGGGCGAGCTCACGCTGCGCTACGCCATGACCAGCAAGATCGCGCTCGGCACCGAGGCCCGCTACCGCCGCGGCACGTCGCAGACCGGCGGGCGTGAAACGCTGAGCGGTTATGGTGCCAACCTCTCCTACAACCCCACCCGCAGCAGCACCCTGTCATGCACGGTGCTCCAGGAACGTCGCGAAGCTGCCGCCTCCACCGGATACAGCGCCCTCACCGGCGCGTGCTCGGCCCAACTCACCCTGAGATGAGTGGGATCGGCATGCAACATGCTCCGCGAGAATCCCTTTCCTGACGGTTTCTCCCCCATGGCAAACACTTCTCCAGAGAGCATCCTCGTTCAACCGGTCGTCATGGCCGGGGGGAGCGGCACACGCCTGTGGCCGCTGTCGCGCGCGCAGTACCCCAAGCAGTTCCTCGATCTCGGCGGTGAACACAGCCTCTTCCAGCAGGCCGTCACGCGCCTGGCCGCACTGGCCGAGCCCGGCATCGAGTTGGCCAGCCCGCTCGTCGTGGGCAACGAAGAGCACCGCTTCCTGATCCTCGACCAGCTCCAGGCGCTCGGTCCGACATCGGCCAAGATCCTGCTCGAACCCTGCGGCCGCAACACCGCGCCCGCGATGACGCTCGCTGCCCTCGAAGCACGTGCCGCGGGGGCGGACCCGGTGCTGGTGGTCACTCCTTCCGACCATGCGGTAAGCGACACCGGCAGTTTTACCGCCGCCCTGCGCGCGGCCGTGCGCGCCGCGGCCGGGGGCGCGATCGTGATCCTCGGCATCACGCCCGACCGCCCTGAAACCGGCTTCGGTTATGTGCGTGCCACGCCCGGCGAAGCCGGCAAGCCGCTGCGCGTGAGCCAGTTCGTCGAGAAGCCCGATGCCGCCACGGCCGCGCGCTATCTCGCCGAAGGCCACTACTACTGGAACGGCGGCATGTTCGTGCTGCGCGCCTCGGCCTGGCTCGACGCCCTGTCGCGCCTGCGCCCCGACATCGCCGAGGCCACGCGCAAAGCCTGGGAGCAACGCGCGAGCGACGCGAGCTTCGTGCGCCCGGACGCACAGGCATTCGCGGGCGTGCCGTCGGAGTCGATCGACTACGCCGTCATGGAAAAGTGCCTCGACGTTCCCGGCGCGAACCTGTGCATGGTGCCGCTCGATGCCGGGTGGTCGGACCTCGGCGCGTGGGACGCGGTGTGGCAGAACGCGACGAAGGACGCCGACGGCAACAGCGCCAGCGGTGACGTGGTCCTGCGCGACACCCACGACACGGCAGTGCACGCGACCAGCCGCCTCGTGAGCGTGATCGGCCTCGACAACGTGGTGGTCGTGGAGACGCCCGATGCCGTGCTCGTCACCGACCGCAGCCGCAGCCAGGACGTGAAGCACGTCGTCGGCACGCTGGAGTCGCAGCGTCGCACCGAGCACACCCTGCACCGCAAGGTGCATCGCCCCTGGGGCTGGTACGACAGCATCGACGCCGGCCCGCGTTTCCAGGTCAAGCGCATCATGGTCAAGCCCGGCGCGAGCCTGAGCCTGCAGATGCACCATCACCGCGCCGAGCACTGGGTGGTGGTGAGCGGCACCGCCGAGGTCACCAATGGCGAAAAGGTCATGCTGCTGAGCGAGAACCAGAGCACCTACATCCCCGTCGGCCAAGTCCACCGCCTTGCCAACCCCGGCAAGGTGCCGCTCGAGATCATCGAGGTGCAGTCCGGCAGCTACCTGGGCGAGGACGACATCGTGCGCTACCAGGACACGTATGGCCGCGGCTGACCTGCCGCTGGCCGGCCCGCGCGCGACCGCACGATGAAGACCACCGTCATCGGCACCGGATACGTCGGTCTTGTCACGGGAGCGTGTCTCGCGGAGATGGGCAACCACGTGATGTGCCTCGACGTGGACGCGGAGAAGATCCGCATCCTCAACGACGGCGGCCTGCCGATCCATGAGCCGGGCCTGCTCGACATGGTGGCGCGCAACCGCAAGGCCGGGCGCCTGCAGTTCACCACCGACATCGCCGCCGCGGTCGCGCACGGCACGCTGCAGTTCATCGGCGTGGGCACCCCGCCCGACGAAGACGGCTCCGCCGACGTGCGCCACGTGCTCGAGGCCGCGCGCAGCATCGGCCGCCACATGACCGACTACAAGGTCATCATCAACAAGAGTACGGCGCCGGTGGGCACGGTCGAGCGCGTGAAGGCCGCTGTCTCGGAAGAGCTCGCCGCACGCGGCGTGGAGGTCAAGTTCGCGGTGGCCTCCAACCCCGAGTTCCTCAAGGAGGGCGTGGCCGTCGACGACTTCATGCGGCCCGACCGCGTCATCATCGGCGCCGACGACGATCAGGCCATCCTCCTGCTGCGGGCGCTCTACTCACCCTTCATCCGCAACCGCGACCGCCTCTTCGTGATGGACCCGCGCAGCGCCGAGTTCACGAAGTACGCCGCCAACTCCATGCTGGCCACGCGCATCAGCTTCATGAACGAGCTCGCGCTCCTGGCCGAGCGCGTCGGCGCCGACATCGAGTCGGTGCGCAAGGGCATCGGCAGCGATCCGCGCATCGGCTACCAGTTCCTCTACGCCGGCGTGGGCTACGGCGGCTCCTGCTTCCCCAAGGATGTGAAGGCGCTCATCGCCAACGGCCGCCAGGAGGGGGTGGAGCTGCGTGTGCTGCAGGCCGTGGAAGCCGCCAACGAGCGGCAGAAGCACCTGCTCGTGGAGAAGGTCGTCGCCCGCTTCGGCGAAGACCTTCGCGACCGCCGGTTCGCCGTGTGGGGCCTGGCCTTCAAGCCCAACACCGACGACATGCGCGAAGCCCCGAGCCGGGTCATCATCTCCGAACTCGTGCGTCGCGGCGCCAGCATCACCGCCTACGATCCGGTCGCCATGCCCGAAGCGGCACGCGTGCTCAAGCACGTCGAGCGCCTGAGCTACGCCGACGATCCCGCCGCGGCGATGACCGGCGCCGACGCGCTGCTCGTCATCACCGACTGGAAGGAATTCAAGAGCCCCGACTTCGACGGCATCAAGTCGGCGCTCCGGCAACCCGTCGTCATCGACGGCAGGAACCTCTACGACCCGGCCATGATGGCCGCCTTCGGCATCGAATACATCGGCATCGGGCGCAGCAGCGCCGCTGCCCGGACCGCGCTGTTCTCCGGCGCATGAGCCCACGCGGTCCCTTTCCCTTTTTCCACACCAGAACGACCTCGCGGCAGAGGAGTCAACGCGAATGAAAACAATTGCAGTCATCGGCCTGGGTTACGTCGGCCTTCCGCTCGTCGTCGAGTTCGGCAAGCAGACGCGGACCATCGGGTTCGACATCATGGAAGACAAGGTCGCGAAGTGCCGTGCAGGCACGGACCCTTCGCGCGAGATCCCCGATGCGGAGATGGCGCTCGCGAAGTACGCCGAGTACACGAGCGACCCGCGCCAGCTTCAGGAGGCGGATTTCCTCCTCGTGGCCGTGCCCACGCCGGTGGACGAAGCGCACATCCCGGATTTCGGCCCCCTGATCGGCGCGAGCCGCAGCATCGGCCCGCACCTGAAGAAGGGTGCCGTCGTCGTCTATGAATCGACCGTGTACCCCGGCGCCACCGAGGAGGTCTGCATCCCGGTGCTGGAGCAGACGTCCGGCCTCAAGTGGAAGCAGGACTTCTTCGTCGGCTACAGCCCCGAGCGCATCAACCCGGGTGACCGTGAACACATGCTGACCAACGTGGTGAAGGTCGTCGCAGGCGACACGCCGGCCACGCTCGAGAAGGTCGCCTCGCTCTACGAGATGGTGGTCAAGCCAGGCGTGCACCGCTGCAGCAGCATCAAGGCGGCCGAGGCCTGCAAGGTGATCGAGAACACGCAGCGCGACCTCAACATCGCGCTGATGAACGAGCTCGCGATCATCTTCGACAAGGTGGGCATCGACACCACCGAGGTGCTCGAAGCCGCGGGGACCAAGTGGAACTTCCTCAAGTTCCGCCCCGGCCTGGTCGGCGGCCACTGCATCGGCGTGGACCCGTACTACCTCACGCACAAGGCCGAGATGCTCGGCTACCACCCGCAGGTCATCCTCGCCGGGCGCCGCATCAACGACGGCATGGGCAAGTACATCGCCGAACAGACCATCAAGGAGATGATCGCAAGCGGCAGCTACATCAAGGGCGCGCGCGTGAACGTCCTCGGGCTCACGTTCAAGGAGAACTGCGCCGACCTGCGCAACAGCAAGGTGGTGGACATCATCAACGAGCTGCGCAGTTTCGGCGCCGAGGTCTTCGTGCACGACCCCGAGGCCGATCCGGAAGAGGCCATGCACGAATACGGCGTGCGCCTGCTGCCCTGGAACGACCTGCCGCGCGCCGATGCCGTCGTCGCCGCGGTGGCCCACAAGCAGTTCCACGATCTGGGCGTCGAGGAGATCTGCCGCAAGCTTGTGAAGGGGGGCTGCTTCATCGACGTGAAGTCGAGCTTCGATCCGGAAGGCCTGGCCGCGGCGGGCTTGCGCGTCTGGCGCCTCTGATGGCCTGCGGAGGCAACTCCATGAAGCCCTACCAAGTCTCTGTCGGCCTGGCGTTCATGATGGCGTGCGCGTCGATCGCAGGGACCGCCATCCGCCCGTCCTCGTCCCGGCCGACGGCCACTGCGCAGCGCTACGAGCTGGGCAGCATGATCCCGGCGACCTTCGGCACGTGGCAGGAGCTGCCCACGGCCACGGCCGCGGTCGTCAATCCGCAGACCCAGGAGCTCCTCGACAAGCTCTACAGCCAGGTGCTCACGCGGACCTACATGAACCGCGACGGCTACCGCATCATGCTGTCGATCGCCTACGGCAACGACCAGCGCGGCTCGCTGGCGGCGCACAAGCCGGAGGTGTGCTACCCCGCGCAGGGCTTCAAGCTGCACACGGCGAACGATGCGGAGATCAAGACGCCCTATGGCCGCATCGACGCGCGCCGCCTCACCACGAGCCTGGGCCCGCGCCACGAGCCGGTGACCTACTGGTTCACCATGGGCGGCACGGCGGTGCGCACCAAGCTCGAGCAACGCCTGGTCGAGATCAGGTCCACGCTCACCGGCAGGATCCCCGACGGCCTGCTCTTCCGCGTGTCGTCCATCGACGAGAAGACCGAGCGAGCGTACGAGCGGCAGGCGGATTTCGTCCTCGACCTGCTGCACGCGCTCCCGCCTGAGGATCGCGCGCGCCTGGCCGGGCTGGGCCCGCTCGACGAGGCGCCGGACACCTCGTCGCAGGCCATCCCGGCACGACGCACCCCGGCGAGCGCGGCCGTTTCGGCGCAACGCGTCCTGCGGCGACGGCACGATGCCGCGACGGGCCTTCCCGCGTCGTATCGCTCCGTGAACCTCGACTTCCCCTCGCTCCTCGCGACGGCGCGCAACATCTATCCGTACAGCCGGCTGGGGACGTTCAAGAACCGGGCGCGCTTCATGATGGCCTGCCTGCGCCATCGAGACGCGCTGTGCGACCTGCTGACGCGCCAGGAGCACCAGGCGCTGCGCAAGGAGCTGCTCGAGCATCCCGACACGCTCGGCTTCGTCGAGTGGCCCTACATCAACGCGGCCTGGCCGGTCATGCGCCGCTTCCAGGCGCTGTCGGAGCATCAGCAAGCCGTCAACAGCGACATGTCGGCGTTCGACATGCCGCGCAGCGGCGCCCTCCTCGTGGCCGACCTGTCATCGGTGTCCGAGGGGCTCAAGCTCACCGTGGACCGCGCCTACTGGCTGATGCGAGAGGGTGGCCTGGTGTTCAACCAGTTCGTGGGCGACGAACGGCTGATGACCATGGCGTTTTCCTTCGGCCTGCGCGACGGCAAGCGCGTCGCGTACGTGGGCGGCGTGCAGGGATCCAACACCGAGGTGGCACGCGCCGCGCACCAGACGCTGCGGCGCGACCTGCACCGCATGCGTTCACGCGATTTCGTCGTGAAGGCCTTCCAGTCGTTCATGCACGCGCTTGGCGTGAGCGAGATCTACTGCGTGTCCGACCGCTACCGGCACCACCGGCACATCTACTTCACCCGCGACCCCGACGAGAAGTACCACACCGACTACGACGAGGTCTGGCGCGAGCACCTGGGCACGCCCACCGACGACGGCTTCTTCCGCCTCGCCACGCCGGCCGCACGACGGCCGCTCGAGGCCGTCCCGGCCAAGGATCGTGGGCTGTACCGCCGCCGCTACGCGATGCTGGATGACCTCGCGGCCGACATGCAGGAGCGTTTCGCCAAGGTGACCTGACCCCGCAGGCACGGGCCCTGCATGCGGCCACCGACGGAGAGGCGGTGGCCGGCTCGATTCGCAACAACCAAAGAACAGACCATGAGCTTACTCAAGGCATTCAAGGGAAGAGGACTCAAGACCCGGCTGCTGAACCCGGTCGATGAATGGTGGGACCGCCGCTTCGGCGTGAACACGGTGGGCTTCCTGCCGGAAGTTGGAGACCCCAACGCGCCGGACTATCGCGCCGGCTACGTGCCCACTAACTACCGGCGCATCGTCGCGGCGCTGAAGCATGTGGGCGTGGGCCCGAACGACGTGGTGCTAGACCTGGGCTGTGGCCTCGGGCGCGCGGTGTTCGCGTCCGCCTGGCTGGGGGCTCGGGCATCGGTGGGCGTGGAGATCGACGAGGAACTCGTGCGTCACGCGCGCGAGGATCACCGCACCAGCCGGCTCAAGGATCGCAAGGTGGAGTTCGTGTGCGGTCGTGCCGAGGCGTATCCCTTCGACGACGTCACGGTGCTCTTCATGTTCAACCCCTTCGGCACCGGGATCATGCAGTCGGTGGTGCACAACCTCGAGGCGGCGCTGCGCGAGCGACCGCGGCGCTTCCGGATCGCCTACGAGAACCCGCTGCAATCGGCAGTGCTCGACGCGTCGCCGTTGCTCGTGCGCATGGCGTCATGGCCCTCGGAGCGCGGCGTGAGCCCCCATCCGATCACGTTCTGGGAAAGCACCACCGCCTGAAAGCGAAGGGGCCGCGCAAGGCGGCCCCGGTCATGCGGACGTGCGATTCAACCGCGACGCACACGCCGCCTCACGCGTCGCGGCGCCTGCGGCGCATGACGCCCACCAGCGCCACCAGACCGCCCAGCATGAGGGCATAGGTGCCCGGCTCCGGCACGGGTGCCACGCCCACATCGCCATCGCGCACCAGCCACGCGAACGCCGGCACGCTGTTGTCCGGGTTCACCACGGCCTGGCCGTCGCGCAGGCTGAAGGTGGAGTAGTTCGTCCAGCCGCCCAGTTCCACCGGCGCCCCGGCGAAGTACAGCATCGAGCTCGACGGGCCCGCCACGTTGTCGAAGTAGCCCACGTTCGAGAGCCCCTCCGCGGCTGAATTGCCGAGCGTCACGAAGAAGAGGTGCGCCAGTTCGTTCGTCTCGGGATCGGGCCGGTAGTTGCAGCCGGCCGGCGGGAAGACGAAGAAGATGCTGCAGCCCGGATCGGCCGCGCTGGCGGTGAAGGTGGCGTCGGGCAGTCGCCAGCCCGTCACGCCGAGATGGTCGAGGCCGCTGACCCAGCTGTGCGCCGTCTCGTACGTCATGCCGCCCGCGGGGCTGTAGTACGGATCGCCCCCTCCGGGCACGAAACCGCTGGTGCCGGCGAAATTCGCGTCGGCGAGCCAGGTGACGTTGAGGGAGCTGTCGTAGTAGGCGTCGACCGCATGGTCGCCGTCGAGGTCGCGCGCCTGGAGCGTGGTGGTCCAGGTGCCGCGGGTGGGATCCACCTGGGCCACGGCCATCTGCGTCACCCCTCCGGAGAGCAGCGCACACGCGACGAGCTTCAAACACCGGGTCAACATCTGAACACCTTTCTGCTGCGGTAGAACAGGACGGTTGGCATCCGGTTCGAGTGGCAGGAAGTATGCACCCGTGCAGGCGTGGCGATCCCCCTTGAACTAGGGAGCACTTACGTACACACGTGCGAAGTCGGTCAGCAGATGTGTCTCAGCCCTCGGCCCGCAGGTACACGGTCCGGCTCGCGTTGAGGGCGCCGACTTCGGCCTTGAGCGGGCCGCGCGCACCTGCGAGCGGGCGCACAGCGATGACCCGCGTACCGCGCGGCGCGAGGTGGAAATGGCTGTCCGACGGCAGGTGGCCGTCGACGCGGATGTCGACCGTGTGTGCGAAGCGCTCGCTGCTGACCTCGATCGCCGGCGCGCCACCCTCTCCTTCGATGAAGCGCGCTTGCAGTCCGATGTCGGATGGCGCTGCCGGGCCGCGGCCCGCCGGCAGGAAGAACGCTTCCGCAAGCCGCGTGTCGTCGGGCCCGAGCAGCCGTGCATGCACGACTTCCACCGGTGCGGGCCCGAATCGATAGGCATATGAAAGGTCGAGGAAGTGCTCCAGCCCATCGGCGAGCGGCAGAGAGGCACCTCCCCGCGGCGGCAGCTCCACCACCTGCTCGCTGCCGCCGACACGCGCGTCGCCCGGACCATGGAGCTCGAGCACCAGCCGCGCCGACAGCGGCTCGGCGCGCTCGTTGACCACGTGCGCCACCAGGCCGTTGTGGCCCTCGTCGGTGACGAAGACAGCGACGGGCTGCAGCACGCGCGCGAGCGCATGGAAGCACGGCTTGGGGTGGCCCCGATCGTCGAGCACACCCCAGCCGGCGCCGGCCCACAGGTCGCGCAGCATCAGCACCAGGGCACCGCTGCAGCGCGAACCCGGCCGCCGCCATTCGGCATAGGCCGCGGCCATCACCTCGCCCGTGATCGCCCGGCTGAGCGCGAGGTAGCGCTCGTGGTCAATGGACCGGCACTTCGCCGCGTCCACGCCATGAAGCGCGGCGAGGTAGTGGTCGCGCACGTCCTCGAAGTCCCAGCCAGCGCCCAGGTCGCGCGGCGTGCGCGCCTTCCAGGCCGGATGGTGGACGCGCAGCGTCTCGCCGCCGGGCATGCGCGCCACGGTCTGCGGCGACGGCACGTTGGCGAACGCGAGGCACTCGGTCGCGAATCTCAACTCGCTGCGGCGCGCATCCTCCAGCGGGCGCAGGTAGGCGCCGACGCCGTAGTACGACGTGGTGCCCGCATTCGGCTGGTGCGGAAAGGCGCCGCCATGCGCGCTCGACGGCCAGTACGGCACACCCGGCAGCGCCGCCTGCACGCGCTCGGCCAGCCGCTGGTGGAAGAGCGCTGGCTGCCACAGCTCGCGTGGCGCACCCCACATCGCCGCCTGCTGCTCGACCTCGCTGTTGCCGCAGACCACCGCGAGCGATGCGCGGCCCTGCCAGCGCGCGAGCTGCTGCGCCGCCTCGGCCTCCACGCTCGCGACGAACGCTTCGTCGCCTTCGGGGTAGTCCATGTTGGCGAACATGAAGTCCTGCCAGACGAGCACACCCTCCGCGTCGCAGGCGTCGAAGAAGGCCGCGTCTTCGTACACCCCGGTGCCGGGGATGCGCAGCATGTTCATGCCGGCCTCGCGCGCCTGGGCCACCGCGGCATGGCAGGCCTCGGGTGTGTGGCGCAGGCTCACCGCGTCGAGCGGCGACCAGCAGGCGCCCCGGCAGAACACCGGCTCGCCATTCACGCGCAGGGCGAAGCCGCCCTCGGCGGTGTCGGCCTCGACCGTGCGGAAGCCGACCGGCCGCAACGGCCACACCTGCGGCTCGCCGCGCCCGTCATGCACCACCAGCTGCGCGTCGTGGCGCACCGGCTCGCCGTGCGTGTGCGGCCACCAGCGCTCGACCTCCGGGATGGTGACGCTGCCGCTGAACGCGCCGGGCCGACCGGCGTCCGGCTGCAGCGATGCACGCCAGCAAGACTCGCCCCGCCGCAGCTCCAGGTCAACTTTTGCAGGGCACTCGCCGGAGTTGCCGGTAAAGACCACTTGCACTTGTAGCCACCCGTCACGACCCCGCACCGCAGCATGGAGCTTCAGGTCGGCCAGCTGCCAGCCTCGGCGCCGCTCCAGCCACACGTCCTGCCATGGCCCGACGGGCGCAGCGGGCGGCGACCACCCCGGCGTGCGCCCGAGCAGCGTCGTGCGCACGTAGCGCAGCTGCTGGTGCGCCACCATGGGCGTGCGCCAGCGCGGGCGCGGCCGGCGTTGCGCGAGCACGGTGTCGAGCGCCTGGAAGCGCAGCACGAGGTGGTGGAGACCGCTTCGCACCGCACCGAGCTCCCGCTCGGCCGCGACGAACATGTTGGTGGACTGCAGCAGGTGCTCGCCGTCGAGCCACACGTCGGCGATTCCCGCGAGACCATCGAAGCCGAGCCAGAGCGACTCGCCGGGCGCGGCCGGCGGCACCTCGAACTCGACGCGATACCACCAGTCCTCCGCATCGAAGCGTCGTTCGGGGCCGTCGAGCGACCACTCGCCGCGTGCGCGCAACGCCGCCGCGGCCGTGGTCGGCTCCGCGATGTCGAGCCACGGCAGCGTGGCGTCGAGCTGGTCGGGGGAGGTGTAGCGGCCGGCCGGTGTGGCGAGGATCTGCCAACCGCGGGCGAGGCGCTCGCGCAGTGCGCCTGGCGAGGCGCCGGCTGGGAGGCCCATGGCGGTCATCGCATGGGCGAGGCCTGCGTGAGCTCGGAGACGGCTTCGCGGATTGCCGCGACGCTGGCGAACACGCTGCGCTTGAGCATGTGGTCGGCGAACTCGACGTCGAAGGTGCTTTCGAGCGCGAGCATGACGTTGACGCTGGCGTGCGACGTCATGCCGGCCTGGTAGAGATCGGCATGCGCGTCGAGCTGGTCGATGGGCGTGTTGAGCCGCCCGTGCTCACGCAGCACGTCGCGGATCCTCGCCTCCAGGGGGTCGGGCGAACTCATGGGGATTCCTCAGGCAATGGGTGTGGGGGTGGGGAGCGGCCCGAGCAGCGCGGTCACCACGGCGGCGGCGTAGTCGCCGTCGTGGCTGAGGCTCAGCGCCACGTCGCGCACGCCGAGCGCCACCGCGCGCTGCGCGGCCCGGCCGTGCAGGACGAGGTCACAGCCGCCGCCAGGCTGCCGGCGCACTTCGATGTCGCGCCACGCGACGCCGGCCTCGCCGAGGTCGAAGGCCTTGATCGCCGCCTCCTTCGCGGCGAAGCGCGCCGCCAGTCGTTCGCTCGCCTGGCCGGCGCCGCTCAGGGCGTAGTCGATCTCGCCGTCGCGGAAGAGCCGCTCGAGGAAGCGGTGGCCGAAGCGATCGAGCGATGCGGCGATGCGGCGCACCTCCACCACGTCGAGCCCCGTGCGCACACGCTCGCAACCGGCGAACGGCAGCGTGGGGACGAAGGCGACAGGTGGCATCACGTGGCAGTGGGGTCGATGACTCGGGCACCCCGCTTCGGCAAGCCGCATACCACATCGCCTGCATGCCGCCGGCCACACCCTCATTCGCGGGTGGGCACCCCGATTGCTCTGACAGGCCGGCGCGATCCCGCGCCGCCTCTGCGGGCCCCAGGGCCCGAGTCCATGAACGCTCCGAGACCTTCGTCCGCGCCCACGCTCGACCGCCTGCTCGCCGCGGTCCGCGAGATCGCCACCGGCATTGCGGCGCGCCACGCCGCCGAGGTCGATGCGCAGGCGCGCTTCCCGCACGAGACGGTGCAGGCGCTGCGCGAGACGCAGATCCTCTCGGCCGCCGTGCCGGTGTCGCTGGGCGGCGCCGGTTGCGGCATGCAGGGGCTTGCGCAGCTGTGCGCCACGCTCGCGCAGGGCTGCGGCGCGAGCGGCATGGTGCTCGCGATGCACTACAGCCAGCTCGCCTGCCTGACGCGCCACGGCGCCGGGAGCGACTTCTTCGACGACTACCTGCGCGAGCTGGTGCGGCATCAGTACCTGCTCGCCTCCATCACCTCCGAGGTCGGCACCTACGGCGACACGCGCTCCAGCATCTGTGCGCTCGAGGCCCGCGACGGCCGCTACACGCTGGTCAAGGAAGCGACCACGGGCTCGTACTGCGCCCACGCCGACGCCCTGCTCGTGACCTGCCGGCGCGACGCGCAGGCTGCCGCGAGCGACCAGGTGCTCGTGCTCGTGAAGCAGGGCGACGCCACCCTCACGCAGACCACCACCTGGGACACGCTCGGCATGCGCGGCACCTGCAGCCCCGGCTTCCGGCTCGAAGCGACCGGCGCGCTGGAGCAGGTGGTGCCCGGCAGCTTCGCCGACAGCTCGGCGCAGACCATGGTCCCGACCTCGCACATCCTGTGGTCGTCGCTGTGGTGGGGCATCGCCGCCGACGCGGTCTCGCGTGCGGCGGCCTATGTGCGCGGCGAGGCACGCAAGCGCCCGGGCACCGTGCCGCCCGCGGCCACGCGCCTGGCCGAGGTGTCGGCGGCGCTGCAGGCCATGCGCCATCAGTGGCAGTCGGTGGCGCAGGCGTACGACGACACCGTGGCGTGCGAGGACGGCGACGAGGCGCTGCTCGGCATGGCCTGGGCCCTGCGGCTCAACAACCTCAAGATCGCCTGCTCCGAGGCCGCGCCGCGCATCGTGCACCAGGCGCTGCAGATCCTCGGCGTGCTGGGCTACAAGAACGACTCGCCCTACAGCCTCGGCCGCCACTACCGCGACGTGCTGTCGGCGTCGCTCATGATCTCCAACGAGCGCATCGCCTCCAAGAGCGCCTCCATGCTGCTCGTGCACAAGGACCCCATCGGCTGAGCGCCCTCCTGATGCACTACGACATCGAATCCTTCTACGCCGGGCTCGTCGAGCACGGCCACATCATCCCGACCGGCGTGCGTGGCGGCTACGGCCGCGGCGCCACGTTCGAGCGCATCCTGCGCGGCTTCAACGAACTCGTCACGCGCACCGCGGCCGGCGACGGGGCGGAGGAGATGACCTTCCCGCCCATCGTCGCGCGCACGCTCATCGAGCAGGTCGGCTACATGGGCAGCTTCCCGCAGCTCGCGGGGTCGGTGCACAGCTTCTTCGGCAACGAGACCCAGGCGCGCGAGCTCGCCACGCGCGCGCAGAACGGCGAGCGCTGGGAAGACCTGCTCGACATCACCGAGGTCATGCTCACGCCGGCCGCGTGCTACCCCGTGTACCCGGCGTTCAGCGGCCTCCTGCCCGAGGGCGGCCGGCTTGTCACGGTGCTCAACTGGGTCTACCGGCACGAGCCTTCCGAAGAGCCCACGCGGCTGCAGTCGTTCCGCATGCGCGAGTACATCCGCGTGGGCCGCACCGAAGATGTCGTGACCTGGCGCGACGCGTGGCTCGTGCGCTCGCTCGACCTGCTGCGCGGCCTCGGCCTGCCCGCCGAGAGCGACGTGGCGCACGATCCCTTCTTCGGCCGCGCCGGCAAGATGATGGCCGCCAACCAGGTGGAGCAGAAGCTCAAGTTCGAGATCCTGGTGCCCGTGATCTCGGCCGAGCGCCCCACCGCCATCTGCTCCTTCAACTGGCACCAGGATCACTTCGCGGGCAAGTTCGGCATCCGCAACGCCGACAGCTCCATGGCGAGCACCGCCTGCCTGGGCTTCGGCCTGGAGCGTGTGACGCTCGCGCTCCTCAAGACCCACGGTTTCGACATCGCGCACTGGCCGCCCGGCGTGCGCGAGCAACTCGCCCTGTGAGCCGCAACCGTGTCACCGCCCTGCCCGGCCTGCGCGCCGCGGGCCATGCCCGCCACGAGCTGCACGGCGAGCACCGCACCTGGGTCGAGAAGAACTGCTACGTCGACGTGTGGATCGAGCTGCTGCATGCGCTGCGCCTGGAGCCGCTCGCGCTGATGCCGTTCACGCTCGCGGCCGATTTCGAGGGCGACCACTGGACCTTCTTCAAGCCGCCGCTGTCGGACCTGCACCGGCTCTACGGCATCGACGTGCAGGAACTCAACGTGTGGCGGCCGCTGCTCGACCATGCACGCGAACACCTCGCCGCCGGCAAGCTGATCAGCACCGAGGCCGACGCCTACTGGCTGCCCGACACCTCCGGCACCGACTACCGTCGCCAGCACGTGAAGACGACCATCGTGCTCAACGACCTCGACGTCGAGCACGAGCGGCTGGGCTACTTCCACAATGCCGGCTACTTCGAGCTCGAGGGCGACGACTTCCGTGCGCTCTTCACGCCCGAGGGCCAGCGGGCCGATGGTCTGCCGCTGTATGCGGAGCTGGTGCGCATCGACCGCCTGGCGCGCCTGCCCGACCAGCTGCTCGCGCGGCGGTCGCTGCAGCTGCTGCGCGAGCACTTCGCGCGACGTCCCGAGACCAATCCCGTGCGGCGCTTCGCCTCACGCTTCGCCGCCGACCTGCCGCTGCTGCACGAGCGGGGCCTCGCGCACTACCACGCGTGGGCCTTCACCACCGTGCGACAGCTGGGCGCCGCCTTCGAGCTCACCGCCGCGCATCTGCACTGGCTCCAGCCGCGCACGGGGATGCCGCTGGCCGAAGGCGCGCCGCACTTCGAGCGGATCGCGCAGGAGTGCAAGGCGCTGATCCTGAAAGGCGCGCGTGTGGTCAATGCGAAGCGGACGTTCGATCCGGCCGACGCGCTCGAACCGATGGCGCAGGCCTGGGAGGCCGGAATG
>JBIQJS010000091.1:0-15353 GCA_044507405.1 Rubrivivax sp.
CGCGACCCCCGGCGTGACAGGCCGGTATTCTAACCAACTGAACTACCACTCCTGGCAGGCAGCTTGGGCTTGCGAAACGCAAGCCAGGTGCTGCAACCTGGCGACCCCACGGGGATTCGAACCCCGGTACTCACCGTGAAAGGGTGATGTCCTAGGCCTCTAGACGATAGGGTCAGAACCTGAGGAACGAAGACCTTTCGGCCCTCTACCTTCTACGACACCTGGTTGGTGGAGGTAAGCGGGATCGAACCGCTGACCTCTTGCATGCCATGCAAGCGCTCTCCCAGCTGAGCTATACCCCCGGTGTCTTGCGACTTCACGAGACAGCGCTGTTCAAGCGAGACCGCGATTATAGGCAGGTTTTCAGCTCTGCTGCAAACGGGAAAGAACAGTCTCTTTCGAGAACAGTTCGAGTACTGCATCCAGCGACGGCGTTTGCGGTCTTCCGCACACCAGCACACGCACCGCGTGGGCCAGTTGCGGCATCTTGAGCCCATGCGCCGTCAGCGTCTCCTTGATCGCAGCCGCGATCGCCGGCCTGCCCCATTCCACCGCCTCCAGCTTGCCGCGCAGCGTGGGAATCGCAGGCTTGACCACCTCGGTGACGTGGGCAGCCAGGTCCTCGGCGGTCGGGGCGACATCGGCAAAGTACATCGCCACCCAGTCGGCCAGTTCCACGGTCGTGCTGCAACGGTCCTTGAACAGCGCCAGCGTGGGCTGCACCGCGCTCGGCGCGGCCTCGATGCCGCGCCGCTGCAGTTGGCCCGCCACGAGGCCGGCCAGGCGGGCTTCGTCGATGGTCTTGATGTAGTGGGCATTGACCCAGGCGAGCTTGGCCGCATCCCACTGCGACGGGCTCTTCGAGAGATGCGTGCCGTCGAACCACTCGACCAGTTGCTCGCGGCTGAAGAGCTCTTCGTCACCGTGGCTCCAGCCCAGGCGAGCGAGGTAGTTGAGCATTGCCTCGGGCAGGTAGCCGTTTTCCTCGTACGCCGTCACGCTGACCGCGCCACGCCGCTTGGAGAGCTTCTGCCCGTCGTCGCCCAGGATCACCGGCACGTGGCCGAACTGGGGCAGCGGCGCGCCGAGCGCGTTGAAGATGTTGATCTGCCAGGGCGTGTTGTTGACGTGCTCGTCACCGCGGAAGACGTGGCTGATGCGCATGTCCCAGTCGTCGACCACGACCGCGAAGTTGTAGGTCGGCACACCGTCGGCACGCATGATGACGAGGTCGTCGATCTCGCGGTTGGAGATGCTGATCGGGCCCTTGCAAAGGTCGTCCCAGGTGACCACGCCGTCCTTGGGATTGGCGAAGCGGATCACTGGCTGCACGCCAGCCGGCGGCTCGGCCAGCACCTTGCCCGGCTCGGGCCGCCAGCGGCCGTCGTAGTGGGTCTTCTCCCCGCGCGCCCGCTGCGCCTCGCGCATGGCGTCGAGCTCCGCGGGCGTGGTGTAGCAACGATAGGCCTGGCCCTTGGCGATCATCTGGTCGACCACCTCGCGGTAGCGCGCGAGGCGCTGCATCTGGTAGACGGGGCCTTCGTCGTATTCGAGGCCGAGCCATTGCATCGAGGCCAGGATCTGGTCCACCGAATCCTGCGTCGAGCGGGCGACGTCGGTGTCTTCGATGCGCAGCACGAACTCGCCACCGTGGTGGCGGGCGTAGGCCCAGGAGTAGAGCGCGGTGCGGGCGGTGCCGAGGTGGAGGAAGCCGGTGGGCGACGGCGCGATTCGGGTGCGGATCTTCTGTGTCATCGTGAAAACGTGGAACTCAGGAGCGCCCGGTGGTGTTCTGCAGCGCAAGCCGCGACCGGTCGGCGCCCTCTTCTTCGTCGGGCTGGGATGAGCGCTGCGCGGCCATGGCGTCGAAGTCCTCGCGCGAGACGTCGCCGGTCACGTAGCAGCCATCGAAGCACGAGGCCTCGAAGCCATCGAGCTTCTTGCCGAGTGCTCCCACCACCTTCTTCATCGCGTCCACGTCCTGGTAGATGAGCGCATCAGCACCGATGAACTCGCGGATCTCCTCGATGCTGCGGTCGTGGGCGATCAGCTCTTCCTTGGTCGGCATGTCGATGCCGTACACGTTGGGATAGCGCACCGGCGGCGCGGCCGAGGCCATGTAGACCTTGCGGGCGCCGGCGTCGCGCGCCATCTGCACGATCTCCTTGGAGGTGGTGCCGCGCACGATGGAGTCGTCGACCAGCAGGACATTGCGGCCCTTGAACTCCATCGCGATGGTGTTGAGCTTCTGGCGCACCGACTTCTTGCGCATGCCCTGGCCCGGCATGATGAAGGTGCGGCCGACGTAGCGGTTCTTCACGAAGCCTTCGCGGTAGGGCTTGCCGAGCTTCTGCGCGAGCTGCATCGCCGAAGGGCGGCTCGATTCGGGGATCGGGATCACCACGTCGATCTCGTTCGGGCGGATGGTGGAGATCACACGCTGCGCGAGCGTCTCGCCCATGTTGAGTCGGGCCTGGTAGACCGAGATGCCGTCCATCACCGAGTCGGGCCGTGCCAGGTAGACGAACTCGAACATGCATGGATTGAGCGACGCGGACTCCGCACACTGGCGGGCGTGCACCTGGCCTTCGAGGTCGATGAAGATGGCCTCGCCCGGGGCGACATCGCGCGTCACCTTGTGGCCGGTGCCTTCGATCGCGACGGTTTCGCTCGCCACCATCACTTCGCGGCCTTCGGGCGTCTCACCCTCGCCGAAGCACAGCGGGCGGATGCCATACGGATCCCGGAAGGCCAACAGCCCATGGCCGGCGATCAGCGCGACCACGGCGTACGAACCCCGCACGCGCTTGTGGACAGCACTCACGGCCTTGAAGATCTCCTCGTGCGAGAGCGGCAGGTCGCGCGCGGCCTGCTCGAGCTCATGCGCCAGCACGTTGAGCAGCACCTCGGTGTCGCTCGTGGTGTTGATGTGGCGGCGGTCGACCGCAAAGAGCTCTTCCTTGAGCGCCGCGGCGTTCGTGAGGTTGCCGTTGTGCACGAGCACGATGCCGAAGGGCGCGTTCACGTAGAAAGGCTGCGCTTCCTCTTCGCTGTAGGCGTTGCCGGCGGTGGGGTAACGCACCTGGCCCAGGCCGACCGGGCCGGGCAACGCCCGCATGTTGCGAGTGCGGAAGACGTCGCGCACCATGCCGCGCGCCTTGTGCATGTAGCACTTGGTGCCCTGCATCGTGACGATGCCCGCTGCGTCCTGGCCGCGGTGCTGAAGGAGCAGCAGCGCGTCGTAGATGAGCTGATTGACCGGGCTCTTGGAGATGACGCCGACGATGCCGCACATGATCAGAAATCCTTGGGGTTCAACGTGCCTCGCCAGAAGCGGCGGGCAGACGAGTCGAAATTTGGGACGGAAGCAGCGGACGCAAGCCGTCGAGCGCCGACTGCAGCCACTGCGCGCCTCGGGAGGCTTTCCACGCTGGCGCCGTGGCCAGCGGGGTGTACGTGATGACGGTGGCCGCGGCCAGCAGCAGCACCAGTCCACGCAACAGCCCGAAAGCCGCACCCAGCAGACGATCCGGAAAACTGAGCGGCGTGGCGTGGATGAGGAAGCGCAACAGACGCGAAGCCAACGCCCAGAGGATGAGCGCCGCGATGAAGAGGCAGGCGAAGGCCACGGCATGGTTCACCGCCGAGCCTGGCGCACCCACCGGGATGTGAGGCGCCGCGTCGGCTGCGAACCAGCGTGCCACGAGATAGGCGACGAACCAGCCCACCAGCGACAGCACCTCGAAGACAAAGCCGCGCACCAGCCCCACCACGACCGAGATGGCGAGGACGCCCAGCATGGCGAGGTCCACCCATTGCATCGCCTGCGTCAGAGCGTGAAGACAGCGGAGCTCATGCCCGCGGACTTGATCTTCGAAGAGGCCTTCTCGGCCTCGTCGCGCGAGGCGAAGGGGCCCACGCGCACACGGATGCGCTTGCCGCCGGAGGTCTGCACCTCCTGGGTGTAGGTCTTGAGGCCGAGCTTCTCGACCTTCTGGCGCGCTTCACGTGCGGCGCTGGCTTCGGCGAAAGCACCGACCTGCACGATGAAGCGGCCGTCCGCAGCGGCAGGCTTGGAGGCGGCCGCGGGCTTGCCTTCGAGCAAGGCTTGCGCGCGGGCTGAATCGGCCACCGGCCGCGCGGGCTCGGGCGGCCTGGCGGCCGGCTTCGGCGGCTCGGGTCTGGGCGGCTCGGGTTTCGGCGGCTCGGGCCGGGGCTCGGCGGGCTTGGGCTCCGGCGTGGGCTCGACCGGCGCACGTGCGGCGACCTCGCGGCCAGCGTCGGCTGGGGTTTCGGTGATGACCTGGGGCGCCGGCGTGGCGCGTGCAGGCGCAGCAGAAGCAGCGGGACTCGCCTCGCGGCGGACGATCTCGATCGGCGTGTCGCCGGGCAGCGGCCGCGGCTGGGTTTCGAAGAGCAGCGGAAAGCCGATCACGCCGGCGGCGACCAGCACGACCGCGCCGACCAGACGCTGCCGTGCGCGCGTACGCGCCTGTTGCACCGAATCGGCCGACTCGCTCGCGCCCTTCGGCCTGGCCGTGGACTCACCAGACTTGCGCTTCAGAAAGGACAGCAGACCCATGCAGTGCCGGTTGAAGTGACCCGATCGCTGTCGAGATCAGCCGAGGTGTTTGGCGGACAGCCGGGGGAGGCCGTCTTTGAGCACGCCACCCACGGTGTAGAACGAGCCAAAGGCCACGATTCTATCAGCGGGGTCTGCTGCAGCCACCGCCGCCTGCAGCGCTTCCGTCGGGCTGGGGTGCATCGACGTCGTGACCTCGCCGGGCCCCTTGAGCGCGAGGGCGCGGTGCAGGTCGGAAAGCTGCTGCGCCGGCGCAGCACGTGGGACGGGCAGGTCGCAGAAGTACCAGTGATCCACGAGCGGCGCCATGCGCGCGAAGATGGCCGCCATGTCCTTGTCGGCCATGACGCCGAAGACGGCGTGCGTGCGCGGATAGAAGCCCATCTGGTCGAGGTTCTCGAAGAGCGCGCCCACCGCATGCGGGTTGTGAGCGACATCGAGCACGAGCGTCGGCTGGCCCGGCACGATCTGGAAGCGGCCGGGCAGTTCGAGCGTGGCCAGGCCGTTGCGCACCGCCTGCGCCGTGATGGGCAGCCGGTCGCGCAGCGCCTCGAAGGCCGCGAGCGCGCCCGATGCATTGAGCAACTGGTTCGCGCCGCGCAGCGAGGGATAGGCGAGCCCGCTGTAGCGACGGCCCCGCGCTGCCCAGCCCCACTGTTGCTTGTCGCCCGCGAAGTTGAAGTCGATTCCGATCTGCCAGAGATCCGCGCCGATGCTTCGCGCGTACTCGCCCACGCTTGCCGGCGGCACCGGGTCGCTGAAGATAGCCGGCTTGCCAGGGCGCATGATGGCTGCCTTCTCGCGGCCGATGGCCTCGCGGTCGGGCCCCAGGTACTCCATGTGATCGAGCGCGATGCTCGTGATGACCGCGCAGTCGGTGTCGATCACGTTGACGGTGTCGAGCCGCCCGCCGAGGCCCACCTCCAGGATCACCATGTCGAGATCGGCCATGGAGAGCAGACGGAAGATCGCCAGGCTCGTGAACTCGAAATAGGTGAGCGGCATGTCGCCGCGCGCCTTCTCGACCGCTTCGAAGTGCGGCAGCAGGTCGGCCTCGGACACCATCGCGCCGTTGACGCGGCAGCGCTCCTCGAAGTGCACGAAGTGCGGCTTGATGTAGAGGCCCACCCTGTAGCCCGCGCGCAGCCCGATCGATTCGAGCATGGTGCAGGTCGAACCCTTGCCGTTGGTGCCGGCCACGGTGATGACGGGCACCGTGAACTCGATCGCGAGCCGCCGCTTCATTTCCTCGCTGCGCGCGAGGCCCATGTCGATGTTCTTCGGGTGCAGGCGCTCGCAGTGGTCGAGCCATTCAGCGAGCGTGGTCGGGAGGGTCATGGTGGGGCCTGGTTTGCGGAATGCACAAGGGCGGCCGAAGCCGCCCTTTGATCGTCTGTCGGCGAACGACGCTCAGGCCACCGCGTCGGCGCTCTGGCGCAGCAGCATGGCGAGCGACTTCGCGATGACGCTGCGCAGCTCGCGGCGGTCGACGATCGCGTCGATGGCCCCGGTCTGCATCAGGAACTCGGCGCGCTGGAAGCCTTCGGGCAGTTTCTCGCGCACGGTGTCGGCGATCACGCGCGGGCCGGCGAAGCCGATCAGCGCCTTGGGTTCGGCGATCACCATGTCGCCCATGAAGGCGAAGCTGGCCGACACGCCGCCCATGGTCGGATCGCACAGCACGCTGATGTAGGGCAGCTTGCTCTTGGCCAGCAGCGTGAGGGCCGCGTTGGTCTTGGCCATCTGCATCAGGCTCAGGAGGCCTTCCTGCATGCGCGCGCCACCTGTCGCGGTGAAGCTGATGAACGGCACCTTCTGCTCGACGGCCATCTCGACGCCGCGCACGAAGCGCTCGCCGACCACCGAACCCATCGAGCCGCCCATGAAGTCGAACTCGAAGCAGGCCGCGACGACCGGGATGGTGTGCAGCGCGCCGCCCATCACCACCAGCGCATCGGTCTCGCCGGTGGCTTCCATCGCCTGCTTGAGGCGCTCGGGGTAGCGCTTGCTGTCCTTGAACTTGAGGGCGTCGACCGGCACCACTTCCTGGCCGATCTCATAGCGGCCCTCGCCGTCGAGGAAGCCGTTGAGGCGGGCGCGGGCGCCGATACGGTGGTGATGCGCGCACTTGGGGCAGACGTTGAGGTTCTGCTCCAGGTCGTTCTTGTAGAGCACCGTCTCGCATGACGGGCACTTGATCCACAAGCCTTCGGGGACGGTGCGCCGCTCGGCAGGATCGGTCTGCTGGATCTTGGGAGGCAGCAGTTTTTCTAGCCAACTCATGCGGGAACTCCTTTCAGGGAATCGAGGGCCGCGCGGATCTCGGCGATGAACGCCGCGCCGGCGGGAGCGACATTGTCGCGCGTCTGGGTTTCGAGCAATTGCACGATGCGAGATCCGATCACGACGGCATCGGAGACGGCGGCCACGGCCTTGGCAGTCTCGGCGTTGCTGATGCCGAAGCCGACACCGACTGGCACCTGCACATGGCGGCGGATGCGCGGCACCGCTTCGGCCACGGCCGTGGTGTCGATGCTGCCCGCCCCCGTGACGCCCTTGAGCGAGACATAGTAGACATAGCCGCTCGCGATGCGGCCGACGTCCTGCATGCGCCGCTCTGTCGAGGTGGGCGCAAGCAGGAAAATGGGGTCGAGGTCGTGTGCATGGAGCTGTGCGGCGAAGGCCTCGCACTCCTCGGGCGGGTAGTCCACCACCAGCACGCCGTCGACACCGGCGGCCTTCGCGTCGCGCACGAACGCGCCATCGCCCAGCCGCTGGTCGTAGCGCTCGATCGGGTTGGCGTAGCCCATGAGGACGATCGGCGTCGTGTCATTGACGGCGCGGAAGCCACGCACGTATTCGAGCACCTGTGCCATGCCCACGCCTTGCGCAAGCGCACGTTCGGCCGCGCGCTGGATGACGGGGCCGTCGGCCATCGGGTCGGAGAACGGCACGCCGATCTCGAGCACGTCGGCACCGGCCTTCGCCATCGCGAGCAGCAGTTCGACCGTCGCGTCGGGGTACGGATCACCTGCGGTCACGTAAGGGATCAGCGCCTTGCGGCCTTGCGCCTTGAGCTGCGCGAACACGGTCCGGATGCGGCTCATTTCGCCCCCTTCACCGCGCGGCCGGCCTGCGAGGGGCGGTCGAAGTACTCCGCGCCGGAAAGGTCGGCCACCGTGCCGATGTCCTTGTCGCCGCGGCCGGAGAGGTTGACGAGCAGGTGCTGGTCGGACCGCATGGTCGGCGCCATCTTGATGGCCTGCGCGACCGCGTGCGAGGACTCCAGCGCGGGAATGATGCCCTCGGTGCGGCACAGGCGATGGAAGGCGGCGAGTGCTTCTTCGTCGGTGATGCCCACGTATTCGGCGCGACCGATGTCCTTCAGGTAGGCGTGCTCGGGGCCCACGCCGGGGTAGTCGAGGCCGGCCGAGATGGAGTGCGTCTCGGTGATCTGGCCGTTGTCGTCCTGCAGCAGGTAGGTTCGGTTGCCGTGCAGCACCCCCGGCGAGCCGCGGCTGATGCTCGCGGCGTGCTTGCCAGAGTCCAGGCCTTGTCCCGCTGCCTCGACACCGATCAGGCGTGTCGTCTCCTGCTGGATGTAGGGGTAGAAGATGCCCATGGCGTTGGAGCCACCGCCCACCGCGGCAATGACCGCGTCGGGCTGGCGACCGATCTGCTCTGGCATCTGCACCAGGCACTCGTCGCCGATCACGCGCTGGAAGTCGCGCACCATCGCCGGGTATGGGTGCGGGCCGGCCACGGTGCCGATGATGTAGAAGGTGTTCTCGATGTTCGTGACCCAGTCGCGCATCGCCTCGTTGAGCGCGTCCTTGAGCGTCCTGGAGCCGCTTTCCACCGGCACCACGCGCGCGCCCAGCAGGTTCATGCGGTAGACATTGGGCGACTGGCGCTTCACGTCTTCGCTGCCCATGTACACCACGCACTCCATGCCGTAGCGCGCGCAGACCGTGGCTGTCGCCACGCCGTGCTGGCCGGCGCCGGTCTCGGCGATCACACGCGGCTTGCCCATGCGCCTGGCGAGCAGCGCCTGGCCGATGGTGTTGTTCACCTTGTGCGCGCCGGTGTGGTTGAGATCCTCGCGCTTGAGGTGGATCTGCGCGCCGCCGAGTTCGCGGCTCAGGCGAGCGGCGTGGTAGATCGGGCTCGGGCGACCGACGAAGTGCTTGAGTTCGTGCTGGAACTCGGCGACGAAGGCCGGGTCCCTGCGCGCCGCTTCATAGGCGGCGTTCAGTTCGTCGAGGGCATGGATCAGCGTTTCGGCGACAAAGGTGCCGCCATAGGGGCCGAAATGCCCGCGGGCGTCGGGCTGCTGGTAGTTCAACATCTGGTATCTCGCTTTCAGGTGGCTGAGTCTGCGATGCGCGCATCCGCCTCGCGGACGGCCTCGCAAAACCGGCGGATGGCTGCGGCATCCTTGATGCCTTTCGCAGCCTCGACGCCGGAGCTGACGTCAACGGCCGAGGGCCGTACCTGAAGAATCCCTTGGACCACATTTCCGGCATGCAATCCACCAGACAAAACGACTGGATGGGGCACGTTTGCGGGAATCTGTGACCAATCGAAGACCTTTCCACCGCCGCCATAACCCTCGACGTGAGCATCGAGGAGCAGACCCTGGGCGTGCGGGTACTGAGCCGCGAAGTCTAGCAAATCGAACCCTGGCGCCATCCGGGCCGCCCTCAGGAAGGGGCGCCCTGCCGTGCGGCATTGCTCAGGGGTTTCGTCCCCATGGAACTGCAGCATGAGGTTCGGGATGGACTGGGTCGCGCTCGCGACCTCGTTGCCGGTCGCGTTCACGAACAGAGCTACCGGCGTGACGAAGGGCGGCAGTCGCGAGGCCAGCGCGGCGGCCCGCTCGACGCTGACGTGTCGCGGGCTCTTCGCATACAGCACGAACCCGACGGCATCGGCACCGGCTTCCACGGCGGCTTCCAGGTCGGCCTCGCGGGTGAGACCGCAGATCTTGATACGGGTGCGGGTCGTCATGGATGAGGGAGCCAGTCCATCGCCGGGGTGCGGGTGGGCAAGGCCAAGCCGGCATCGTAGTACGGACCGAGAAAGTACAGCCCCGCCGCGGAGAAGGTGGGCGCCGCGGCATCGCGCGACCGCGCGGCGAGCACCTCGCGCATCCAGCCGGACGGACGCTGGCCGCTGCCCACGGCGATGAGGCAGCCCATGATGTTGCGCACCATGTGGTGCAGGAAGGCCGATCCGTCGAAGTCGAAGCGCCAGTAGGCGCCGCAGCGCGCGATCTCGATCCCGCGGAGCTCCTTCACCGGCGAGCTTGCCTGGCATTCGGCCGAGCGGAAGCTGCTGAAGTCGTGCTCTCCAAGCAGCGCCTCGGCGGCTTCCCGCATGGGATCGCCTTGCAACGGACGGAACACCCAGCCGGACGCGCCCTGCTCCAGCGACGGCCGCACCGGCGACTCCAGCAGGATGTAGGCGTAGCGCCTGCCCCGGGCACTGTTGCGAGCGTGGAAATCCTCCGGGACGCTCTGGCACCACTGGACGGCGATGTCGCCTGGCAGGTAGCGGTTCGTGCCGCGCACCCAGGAAAACGGCTCGCGTGCCACCGGGGGGTCCACATGCACGACTTGATTGACGGCATGCACGCCAGCATCGGTTCGGCCCGCGCACAGGGTGCGCACCGGCGCCGCCGCGAACTGCGACAGCGCCGATTCGAGGTGATCCTGCACCGTGCGACCACCAGGCTGGCTCTGCCAGCCGGCGTAGGCCTCGCCCCGGTACGCGACACCCAGGGCCAGCCTCATCTCGCGTTCCCGCGCCGCGCGAGCGCGGCGCACCGGCTTCGATACGACCCGGTCAACCCAGGTCGTTGAGCATGGCCTGCGCGCGCGACTTGGTGGTGCCGCTCGACTTGGCCACGACTTCCTGCAGGAGGTCGCGGGCGCCTTCCATGTCGCCGATCTGGCGGAACTCCTCCGCCAGCTCCAGCTTGCGGGCGATGGGGTCGGCGCCGTCGTCCAGGGGCTCGCCAAGGTCGATGGACGCGAAGTCATCCGCCGGCGGCGGCGAGGCCTTGGGTTGCGCGATGGTGCTCTCCTCGCCGAGATCGAGCGAAATGCTGCCGAGGTCGAAATCCATGGACTGCGACGAAGGTGCGGGCGCAGGCGCGGGCACCGGCGGCAGATTGAAGTTCATGGCGTCGAAGGACGGCGCAGGAGCTTCTTCTGCGGGCGGCGGCACCTGGACGGGCTGCGTGCGCTCATCGAGGCTGACCGTGGGCGCCGGTGCGGGAGCGGCCGGCTCCGACGGGCCGAGGTCCAGATCGAGGTCGAGCCCACCACCGCCGGTGGTGTCGAAGCCGCTGCCCGAGTTGCCGCTTGCGCCGAACTCCGACGGCGACGGCAGGACCGATTGCGGCATGGTGCTCGCACCCAGAAGCTCTGCCGCCGGACGGCCCTCCGCTTCGCCCACGGCTGGCTTGCCACCCGGCTGGTAGAGCGGATTCTCGGGATCGATCTGCAGGCCGATCTCCTGCGCCTTGGCCCAGTCTTCGCCCTGCCCACCGGTCAGGCCGTAGAGCTGCGTGGCGAGCAATTCAAAGCCCTTGGTGTCGCGGCGCTTGGCATAGACCTCGAGCAGCTTGGTGCGGATCGCCAGACGCTCGGGGCTCGCGCGCATGGCTTCCTTGAGGATCTCCTCGGCTTGCAGGTCGCGGCCGTAGGCCAGGTAGACATCGGCTTCGGCCACCGGGTCGACGTCGCCGATCGCATCGAGCTGGCTCAGCGAGTAGCTCATGGACGACGAGGAGCCGCCAGCGTCACGCGTGTCGATGCGCTGGCCACCGCTCGCGCCGAAGAACGAATCGGGTTGCAGGCGGCTCTCCAGGAAGGAGGTCTCGCCGCTGTCTTTCTTGGCGCGCTTGGTGAAGCGGTAGATGCCAAAGCCAGCAAGCAGGGCGAGCAGTGCGGCTCCCGCCGCGAGCACGAGCGGGTTGTCTTCCAGCAGCGAGGCGAGCAGGCTCGGCGGCTCGGCGGCCGGCGCCGCCGCCACGGGCGGGCGCGGTGCGGGACGCGACGACGGGGCGGCTGCGACCGGTGCACTGGCCTGCTCGGGTGCGCTTGCTTCCGGCGCAGCGGCCACGACGGCCGGTGCCGACGCGACAGGCTCGGGTGCCGGCGTCGCGGCGACTGCCGGCGCCGGAGCGGGGGCCGGCGCTGGCGCCGACGCGACCACAGGCGGCGTGGGCGCGACCGGCGGTGCCGGCAGCGTCACAGGCGGCTGGACGGACGGCGCAGCGGCACCTGGAGCGCGGCCACCGGCGGCGGCCGACGCGCCCGACAGCTTCCTGAGCTCTTCGACGTTCTTGGAGAGCTCCGCCACACGGGCGGAAGCCTCCTGGCGTTCACGCTCGCGGGACAGTCGATCCTCAGGGCCCGAGGCCTTGCCGGCAGTGCCCTTGCTGAGCGTGAGCTTGTCGGGCGTGGGCGCAGCGGCCGTCTTGCGGTCTTCGACCGACGACTGGACTTGCCCACCGGCCTGACGGGCCGGCGCATCGGCGCTCGGCGCGGTGGGCGCTGCGGCGGCAAGGCGCTGACGATAGGTCCCGAAGTCGGCGCTTTGCGCCTGGATCATCTGGCGTGCTTCGGCCGGCGAGACGGACTTTGCGGCATCCGCGGTGGGCACGCTCAACACGACACCGGACTTGAGCCGGTTCATGTTGTTGCCAATGAACGCATCGGGATTGGCCTGGTACAGCGAGGCCAGCATCTGGTCGAGCGAGACACCCTGACGCTGCGTGCGGCCGGCGATGCGGTAGAGGGTGTCGCCCGGCCTGACCTTGTACTCGTCGACGCCGGCGTCGGCTGCCGGAGCGGCCGGCGAGCGCGTAACGGCGGGCTTACGTGGCTCGGCTTCGCTCGTGGCGGCAGGAGCTCGCGGGGGCGGCGCCGGACGGCGTGGCTCGGCGGCACGCGGCTCGGCCGGCGCGGGCGTGATCACCGGTGCGGTCGTGGTGGCCGGCGGGACGGGCGCGGCTGCCATGCGCGTGGTCGGCGGATCGAACAGCAGGGTGTATTCACGGACCAGGCGGCCGGTGGACCAGGTGATCTCGAGGATCACGTCCACGAAGGGTTCCTGGACGGCGCGGTCGCTGGTCAGGGCCAGTACCGATCGGCCATCGGCACGGCGCTGGAGCACGACCTGCGTGCTCGGCAGCACGGAGTTGTAATCCACCCCTGCCGCGCGGTACGACTCGGGCGGCGCCACGCGCACGTTGAGGTTCGACGCTTCTTCCGGGGTGATGCTCGTGACGTCGATCTCGGCACGCAGGGTTTCGCCCAGCGCCGACTGGACCGACAGACGCCCGAGCCCCAAAGCCAGCGCGTTCGAGGCCACGAGGCACATCGCGGCCAGGGCCGCTCCGGTCAGAGCAAATCGCCCTGTGTACAGCGAGTTTCTTTTCAAGGCGTCTCCCAATAGGAAGGGGGTGGAACCGAGCGAGCCCCACTGCTTTCGGTGTTGTTGTTGACGCTAGCCACGGGCTTTCAGGGCACTGTCACGGCGGTTTTGTCCGCCTAGAAGTGGAAAACACAATAGCATCAACGAGATACAAAGACAAGCTCATGCTTTGCCTGACATTTCGCGGCGCAGCTGGTCTTGGGGTTCAGGAGCAGGCCCTTGTGGCGGTTCCACAACGCAGCACCAGGGCCTGACCATGTCACGCGTCCAGCAGGATCCGCAGCATGCGGCGCAGCGGCTCGGCGGCACCCCAGAGGAGCTGGTCGCCGATGGTGAAGGCGCCGAGGTACTCCGGCCCCATCGCCAGCTTGCGCAGGCGGCCGACCGGGATGGTCATGGTGCCGGTCACCGCGACAGGGGTCAGGTCACGGATCGTGGCTTCACGGGTGTTCGGCACGACCTTCACCCAGGCGTTGTCGTGGGCGAGCATGTCCTCGATGTCGTCCAGCGGCACGTCCTTCCTGAGCTTGAAGGTCAGCGCCTGGCTGTGGCAACGCATGGCGCCAACGCGCACGCAGAAGCCATCGACCGGGATGGCCGGCGTGCCGAAGCCCTCGCCGAGCCCCATGATCTTGTTGGTCTCGGCCATGCCCTTCCACTCCTCCTTGGAGACGCCGTTGCCGAGATCCTTGTCGATCCAGGGAATGAGGCTGCCGCCCAGCGGCACGCCGAAGTTGGCGGTTTCGGCTTCGGTCAGCGCACGCTGCCGCGCGATGACCTTGCGGTCGATCTCGAGGATGGCGCTCTTCGGGTCGTCGAGCAGCGACTTCACCTCGGCGTTGAGCGTGCCGTACTGCGTGAGCAGCTCGCGCATGTGCTGGGCACCGCCGCCCGATGCCGCCTGGTAGGTCTGCGTGCTCATCCATTCGACGAGACCCGCCTTGTAGAGCGCGCCCACGCCCATCAGCATGCAGCTGACGGTGCAGTTGCCGCCGATCCAGTTCCTGCCGCCCTTGGCCAGCGCGTTCTTGATGACCGGCATGTTCACCGGGTCGAGCACGATGACGGCGTCGTCCTTCATGCGCAGCGAGGAGGCGGCGTCGATCCAGTGGCCGGTCCAGCCGGCGGCACGCAGCTTGGGGAACACCTCGTTGGTGTAGTCGCCGCCCTGGGCGGTGATGATGATCTCGCAGCGCTTGAGCGCCTCGATGTCGTAGCCGTCCTGCAGCGTGGTTTCGTTCTTCGCCTGGGCGGGCGCCTTGCCGCCGACGTTGCTGGTGCTGAAGAACACCGGTTCGATCAGGGCGAAGTCGTTTTCTTCCTGCATGCGGTCCATCAGGACCGAGCCCACCATGCCGCGCCAGCCCACCAGGCCGACCAATCTCGTAGCCATCTTGATTCCTATCGTCTGTGTCGTGTTGATCTGAAAAGCGCTGAAATCGGAACGGTCAGCCCTGCGCTTTCAGGTGGGCGACCACAGCGTCGCCCATCTCCTTGGTGCCGACCTTGGTCGTGCCGGCGCTGTAGATATCGGCAGTGCGCAGGCCTTGCGCCAGCACCGCCTTCACCGCCGCCTCCAGACGCTGCGCCGCCGCTTCCTGGTTCAGGCTGAAGCGCAGCATCATGGCGGCCGAGAGGATGGTGGCCAGCGGGTTCGCGATGCCCTTGCCGGCGATGTCGGGCGCGGAGCCATGACTCGGCTCGTACAGGCCCTGGTTCTTCGCGTTGAGCGAGGCCGAGGGCAGCATGCCGATAGAGCCCGTCAGCATCGCCGCTTCGTCGCTCAGGATGTCGCCGAACATGTTGCCGGTGACGATCACGTCGAGGCGCTTGGGCGCCTTCACGAGCTGCATGGCGGCGTTGTCGACGTACATGTGCTCGAGTTCGACGTCGGGGTACTGGGCGTGCACCTCGGTCACCACATCGCGCCAGAACTGGAAAGTCTCCAGCACGTTGGCCTTGTCCACGCTCAGCACGCGCTTGTTGCGCTTGCGGGCGGCCTGGAAGGCGACGTGGGCGATGCGCTCGATCTCCGGGCGCGAATAGCGCATGGTGTCGAACGCCTCGTCGGCACCCTGGAAGGCACCATCGGGAGACGCGCGACGGCCGCGCGGCTGGCCGAAGTAGATGTCGCCAGTGAGCTCGCGAATGATGAGGATGTCGAGACCGGCCACGACCTCAGGCTTGAGGGTGGAAGCGTGCGTCAGCTCCTCGTAGCAGATCGCCGGGCGGAAGTTGGCAAAGAGCTCCAGGTTCTTGCGCAGGCCGAGGATGGCCTGCTCGGGGCGCAGCGGCCGGTCGAGCTTGTCGTACTTCCAGTCGC
>JBIQJS010000092.1:0-15299 GCA_044507405.1 Rubrivivax sp.
TGACCGGCATGCTGGCGCCCGAGCAGCGCGAGGAAGTCATCGGCACGGCCGAGATTCGCGCCGTCTTCGTCGCCTCCAAGATCGGCACGGTGGCCGGCTCCATGGTCACGGCCGGCGTGGTGCGCCGCAATGCGCGCTTCCGCCTGCTGCGCGACAACGTGGTCGTCTACACCGGCGAGGTCGAGTCGGTGCGCCGGATCAAGGACGACGTCCGCGAGGTCGCGGCTGGGTTCGAGTGCGGTATCAAGCTCAAGAACTACAGCGACATCAAGGAAGGCGATCAGCTCGAGTTCTTCGAGCTGAAAGAGGTGGCACGAACGCTCTGAGCGGAGTTGCCCCAACGCAAACCCCGCCATCGGATTGGCGGGGTTTGTGTTTTTGAGGAGTACCCGATGCGACACAAACGATCCATCCCCAACCGCGGCTTCCGCATCGCGGACCAGATCCAGCGCGACCTGTCGGAGCTGATCCGCGAGCTGAAGGACCCCCGCATCGGCATGGTCACGCTGCAAGCCGTGGAGGTCTCCCCCGACTACGCGCATGCCAAGGTGTTCTTCTCCGTGCTGGTGGGCGACGTCGCCGAGACCGAGGCCGCGCTCAACGAAGCCGCCGGGTTCCTGCGCAACGGTCTCTTCAAGCGCCTGCAGATCCACACCGTGCCCACGCTGCATTTCCAGTTCGACCGCACCACCGAGCGTGCGGCCGAGCTGAGCGCGCTCATCCAGCAGGCCAACGCGACGCGCGCCAAAGACGACTGATGAACATCGTGCGTGCCCGTGTGCCCAAGCGCGCCGTGCACGGCGTGCTGCTGCTCGACAAGCCGCTGGGCCTTTCCAGCAACGACGCGCTGCAGAAGGCCAAGCGCCTGTACCGCGCCGAGAAGGCCGGCCACACCGGCACGCTGGACCCGCTCGCCACCGGGCTGCTGCCGCTGTGCTTCGGCGCGGCGACCAAGTTCTCGCAGGCGAGCCTGGACGCCGACAAGCGCTACACCGCCACGCTCGAGCTGGGCGCCACCACGACCACGGCCGACGCCGAAGGCGAGATCACGCAGCGGCGCGCAGTGCAGGTCACGCGCGAGCAGATCGAAGCAGCCTGCCGCGCCCACACCGGCGTGATCCGCCAGGTGCCGCCCATGCACTCCGCGCTCAAGCGCGACGGCAAGGCGCTTTATGAATACGCGCGTGCCGGCCAGGAGGTCGAGCGCGAGGCACGCACGGTCACGATCCACGCCATCGAGATCCTCGAATGGGCGGGCGAGCGCCTGGTGATCGACGTGCGTTGCAGCAAGGGCACCTATATCCGCACGCTCGCCGAGGACATCGGCGCCGCGCTCGGCTGCGGCGCGCATTTGTCCGCGCTGCGCCGCACCGGCAGTGGCCCTTTGACGCTCGAAGGGGCCGTGACGCTGGAACAATTGGCGGCCGCGAGCGAAGCCGAGCGCGACGCTCTGCTGCGACCCGCCGATGCGCTGCTGGCCGACTGCCCCGTGGTGCGCCTGAACGACGAAGACGCCGGGCGCTTCCTGAGCGGGGTGCGCCGTCGCACGACGCTCGCCGATGCGCGGCAGGTGCGCGTCTACGGACCGCAGCCCCGGGCCTTCCTCGGCAGCGGCCACATCACCGCCGGTGAACTGATTTCAACGCGGCTCCTGAGTCCGCTGGAGGTGCAGGGCCTCCTAACCGACACGCTCCCTGCGCAAGAAAGCCTCACATGACCCGACAGATCCGCAACATCGCCATCATCGCCCACGTCGACCATGGCAAGACCACCATGGTCGACCAGCTCCTGCGCCAGTCCGGCACCTTCGCCGAGCACGAGAAGGTCGTCGACACCGTGATGGACAACAACGCCATCGAACGCGAGCGTGGCATCACCATCCTGGCCAAGAACTGCGCCGTGAGCTGGCAGGGCACGCACATCAACATCGTCGACACCCCGGGCCACGCGGACTTCGGCGGCGAGGTCGAGCGCGCGCTGTCCATGGTCGACGGCGTGGTGCTGCTGATCGACGCGCAGGAAGGCCCGATGCCGCAGACGCGCTTCGTGACCAAGAAGGCGCTCGCGCTGGGCCTCAAGCCCATCGTCGTCGTCAACAAGGTCGACAAGCCGGGCGCCGACCCCGACAAGGTGATCAACGCCGCCTTTGACCTATTCGACAAGCTCGGGGCCACCGACGAGCAACTGGACTTCCCGGTCGTCTACGCCTCCGGCATCAACGGCTGGTCGTCGCTCGAAGCGGGCGAGCCGGGGCAGCAGTGGGGCCCTGACATGTCGGCGCTCTTCAACACCGTGCTCAAGCACGTGCCGCCGCACGAGGGCGATCCCGCCGCGCCGCTGCAGCTGCAGATCTCGGCCATCGACTACTCCACCTTCGTCGGCCGCATCGGCGTGGGCCGCGTCAACGCCGGCACCGTCAAGCCCGGCATGGACGTGCTCGTGATGGCCGGCCCCGACGGCGCCTCGATCAAGGGCCGCGTCAACCAGGTGCTGACCTTCCAGGGCCTGGACCGCGTGCAGGTGACCGAAGCGGGCCCGGGCGACATCGTGCTCATCAACGGCATCGCCGACATCGGCATCGGCGTGACGGTGACCGATCCCCAGAACCCGCAGCCGCTGCCCATGCTGAAGATCGACGAGCCCACGCTCACGATGAACTTCTGCGTGAACACGAGCCCCTTGGCCGGCAAGGAAGGCAAGTTCGTCACCAGCCGCCAGATCTGGGACCGCCTGCAGAAGGAGCTGCAGAGCAACGTCGCGCTGCGCGTGAAGGAGACCGACGAAGACGGCATCTTCGAGGTCTCCGGGCGTGGCGAGCTGCACCTGACCATCCTGCTCGAGAACATGCGCCGCGAAGGCTACGAGCTTGCGGTGAGCAAGCCGCGCGTGGTCTTCAAGGAGGTCGACGGCGAGAGGTGCGAGCCGATCGAGCTCGTGACCGCCGACGTGGAAGAGCAGCACCAGGGCGGCGTGATGCAGGCGCTGGGTGAGCGCAAGGGCGAGCTCGTCAACATGGAACCCGACGGCCGCGGCCGCGTGCGCCTCGAGTACCGCATCCCGGCGCGCGGCCTGATCGGCTTCTCGAACGAGTTCCTGAACCTCACGCGCGGCTCCGGTCTCATCAGCAACATCTTCGACGGCTACGAGCCCTTCCGGGGCGAGATCGCCAGCCGCAAGAACGGCGTGCTGATCTCCATGGACGACGGCGAGATCTTCACCTACGCGCTCGGCAAGCTCGACGACCGCGGCCGCATGTTCGTGAAGCCGAATGACCCGGTGTACGAGGGCATGATCGTCGGCATCCACAGCCGCGACAACGACCTCGTGGTGAATGCCACCCGCACCAAGCAGCTCACCAACTTCCGTGTCTCCGGCAAGGAAGACGCGATCAAGATCACGCCGCCCATCGAGCTCACGCTGGAGTACGGCGTCGAGTTCATCGAGGACGACGAGCTGGTCGAGATCACGCCCAAGTCGATCCGCCTGCGCAAGCGCCACCTGAAGGAACACGAGCGCAAGCGCGCTGCCCGCGAAGCGGCCTGAAGGCCGTGAGCCGCATGACGCACGGCCGCGCCGCCGCGTTGATGGTGCTGGTGACGCTCCTGTGGAGCATCGCCGGCGTGGTGACCCGCCATCTCGATGCGGCAGCGAGCTTCGAGGTCACCTTCTGGCGCAGCGCGGTCACGGCCGTCACGCTCGCCATCGCGCTGACCTGGATGCGCGGCTCGGGCCTCTGGCGCGGGCTGCTGCGCGCGCCCTGGCCCGTGTGGGTGTCGGGCGTGTGCTGGTCGATCATGTTCACGGCCTTCATGGTCGCGCTGACGCTCACGCGCGTGGCCAACGTGCTCGTGACCATGGCGCTCGGGCCGCTGATGACGGCGCTCTTCGCCCGGCTCTTCCTGCACCACCGGCTGGCACCGCGCACCTGGCTCGCGATCGTCGTGGCCGGGGCGGGCATCGCGTGGATGTTCGGGCAGGGCGCGGCCGCCGATGAGCCCGGCGCGCTGGCCGGCATCGCCGTGGCCTTCGTCGTGCCGCTCGCCGCCGCGATCAACTGGACGGTCCTGCAGCACGTCAACCACGGCCAGCAGGGCGCGCAGGACATGCTGCCGGCCGTGCTGATCGGCGCCGTCATCTCGTCGCTCACGACCGCGCCGCTGGCCTTTCCGCTGCAGGCGACGCTGCACGACGCCGGGTTGCTGATCCTGCTGGGCGTGGTGCAGCTCGCCATCCCGTGCCTGATGCTCGTGCGTCTGAGCCGCGTGCTCCCGGCGCCGGAGCTGGCGCTGCTCGGGCTGCTGGAGGTGATCTTCGGCGTGCTCTGGGCGTGGTGGGGCGCGGGTGAAGCGCCCAGCACCACGGCGCTCACCGGCGGCGCGCTCGTGATCGGCGCGCTGGTGCTCAACGAACTGGTGGCGCTGCGCGCCACGGAGAAAGCCACATGACCGCACCCGAAGTGCTGGCCGAGCGCCGCGGCGCGCTGGGCATCATCACGTTGAACCGGCCACAGGCGCTCAATGCGCTGTCCCTCGCGATGGTGCGCGACATCACCGCGGCGCTGATGGCCTGGCAGTCGGACGATGCCGTGCAGGCCGTGCTCCTGCGCGGCGCCGGCCGCGAAGGCAAGGCGCCCGCGTTCTGCGCCGGCGGCGACATCCGCTTCTTCCACCGGGCGGCGCTCGCGGGCGATCCGCGCCTCGAGGACTTCTTCACCGAGGAGTACCGCCTCAACCATCTGATCCACAGCTACGGCAAGCCGACGCTCGTGCTGATGGATGGCGTGACCATGGGCGGCGGCATGGGCCTCGCGCAGGGCTGCACGCTGCGCATCGTCACCGAGCACAGCAAGGTGGCCATGCCCGAGACCCACATCGGCCTCTTTCCCGACGTGGGCGGCGGCTGGTTCCTCGCGCGCTGCCCGGGCCGGCTGGGCGAATACCTGGCGCTGACCGGACAGGTGCTGGGCGCGGCCGATGCCATGGCAGCCGGTCTTGCGGACGTGTACCTGCCGTCGGGTGAGCTCGACGGGCTGGTGGACGCCCTGGCTGGCGTGGCCGGGCCGGGCGAGGCGTTCGTCGCCGCCGCCCGTGCGCGTGCGCAGGCGCCGGCGGCCGGGTCGCTCGACACGCACCGCGCCGAGATCGACCGCCACTTCGCCCTCGACACCGTGGCGGCCATCGCCGCCTCGCTCGCCTCACAGCCCGCCCCCTGGGCCGACGAGACGCTCCACGCCCTGCGCCAGCGCTCGCCGCTCATGATGGCCGTGACGCTCGAGCAGGTGCGCCGTGCACGCAGCATGTCGCTCGCCGACGAGCTGCGCATGGAGCGCGACATGGTGCGGCACTGCTTCCACCTGCGCCCCGGCGCCGCCAGCGAGACGGTCGAGGGCATCCGCGCCCTCGCGGTCGACAAGGACCACCAGCCGCGCTGGCAGCCGGCCGCGATCGAAGACGTCGACGCCGTCCAGGTGGCGCCGTTCTTCGAGAGCCCCTGGCCGGCGCATGCGCACCCGCTGCGCGACCTGCGCTGAGCCAAGACCCCGCGCGGCGCGGCGTTATCCCGCGCCCCGCCTGAGCGCCGGGCTGATACGGTGCAGGCTCATCGTCCCGACGAGGAGCCAGCCGTGAGCCCAGACGCCACCCGCACCGAACACGACAGCATGGGCACGCTCGCCGTGCCTGCCGACGCGCTCTATGGCGCGCAGACGCAGCGCGCCGTCCAGAACTTCCCCGTGAGCGGGCAGGGCATGCCGCCGGCCTTCATCCGCGCGCTGGTGCTGGTCAAGCAATCGGCCGCACGCGCCAACCGCCAGCTCGACCAGGTGCGGGCGCCCGTGGCAGCGGCGATCGACGCCGCCTGCGCCGACGTGCTGGCCATGGACGACGCCACGCTGCGCCGGCATTTCCCGATCGACGTCTACCAGACCGGATCGGGCACCAGCAGCAACATGAACGCCAACGAGGTGATCGCCACGCTCGCGAGCCGCGCGCAGCGCGAGCCGGTGCATCCCAACGACCATGTGAACGCCGGCCAGAGCAGCAACGACGCCATCCCGACCGCGCTGCACCTGAGCGCCGCGCTCGCGCTGCACCGCGAGCTGCTGCCGGCGCTCGACCACCTGGCGCAGGTCACGCGTCAGAAGGCGGCGAGCGTGCACCGCCACGTCAAGACCGGCCGCACGCACCTGATGGACGCGATGCCGGTGCGCATGAGCCAGGTGCTCCTCGGCTGGGCGCACCAGGTGGAAGCGGGCGCCGAGCAGCTGCGCGGCCTCATGCCGGCCTTGCAGCAGATTGCACAGGGCGGCACGGCCGTGGGCACCGGGGTGAACGCGCATCCGCAGTTCGGGCAGGCCTTCGCGGCCGAGCTCACGGCCATCACGGGCCTGGCCTTCCGCCCCGCCGACGACTACTTCGCCGCGATGGGCTCGCAGGACACGGCGGTCGCCGTCTCGGGCGCGCTCAAGCGGGTGGCGGTGTCGGTGATGAAGATCGCCAACGACCTGCGCTGGATGAATTCCGGCCCGCTCGCCGGCCTCGCCGAGATCGAGCTGCAGGCGCTGCAGCCGGGCTCGTCCATCATGCCCGGCAAGGTGAACCCGGTGATCCCCGAGGCGGCCGCGATGGTGGCCGCACAGGTGATCGGCCACGACGCGGCCATCACGGTCGCGGGGCAGTCGGGCAACTTCGAGCTCAACGTGATGCTGCCGCTGGTCGCCCATGACCTGCTCGACAGCACGCAGCTCCTCGCCAACGTGAGCCGCCTGCTCGCCGACAAGGCCATCGCCACCTTCACCGTCAACGAGCAGCGGCTGCAGGAGGCGCTTGCACGCAACCCCATCCTCGTGACGGCGCTCAACCCCCTCATCGGCTACGAGCGCGCCGCGGCCATCGCCAAGCAGGCCTACAGGGAAGGGCGACCGATCCTCGACGTGGCCGACGAGCAGACCGACCTCGGCCGCGAGCGGCTGGCGGAGCTCCTGAATCCGGAGAAGCTCACCGGCTCGTCCTGAGCGGAATGGCATTTGCCGGGTCAGGTTCTCGCATCAAAGGAGTACCGCCATGAACAAACCCAGCGAATCCGCAGACCAACGCATCGACGTGCAGCGCGAGGCCGACCTCCAGCAATGGGCACGCAAGCTCGATGCCTCCGAGGCGCAGATCAAGGAGGCCGTGCAGGCCGTGGGCAGCCGCGCCTCCGACGTGGAGGAGCACCTGAAGGGCAGCCGCAGCACCACCAACGCCGAGCGCACGCAGCAGGCGATGAAGCCGCAAGGCGGCAGCGAGCGGCCGCGCTGAGCACAGGCTCGCCGCGACCTGCGAAAATCGCGCGTGTGCGCCGTCCATGGCGCGCACGCGCTCATGGCATCACCACCTCATTCCCCCTGGCGCCTGTCGGTTGCGCCCATGATGGATTGGACCGATCGGCATTGCCGATACTTCCATCGCCTCATCACCCGCCACACCCGGCTCTACACCGAGATGGTGACGACCGGCGCATTGCTGCACGGCGACGTGCCGCGCCATCTCGACTTCAACGCCGAGGAGCACCCGGTCGCGCTGCAACTCGGTGGCAGCGAGCCCGAGGATCTGGCGGCCTGCGCGAAGCTCGCGCAGCAGTGGGGCTACGACGAGGTCAACCTCAACTGCGGCTGCCCGAGCGAGCGTGTGCAGCGCGGGGCCTTCGGTGCGTGCCTGATGGCCGAGCCGCGGCTCGTGGCCGATTGCGTGAAGGCGATGCGCGATGTGGTCACGCTGCCGGTGACGGTCAAGCACCGCATCGGCATCGACAAGACCGAGACCTACGACTTCGTGCGTGACTTCGTCGGCACCATCGCCGAGGCCGGCTGCGAGGTGTTCATCGTGCATGCGCGCAACGCGTGGCTCAAGGGGCTCTCGCCCAAGGAGAACCGCGAGATCCCGCCGCTGCGCTACGAGTTCGTGCACCGGCTCAAGCGCGACTTCCCGGCACTCACCTTCGTGCTCAACGGGGGTGTGGCCACGCTCGCGCAGATCGACGAGCAGTTGGCCCACGTCGACGGCGTCATGCTCGGGCGCGAGGCCTATCACAACCCCTGGGTGATGGCCGAGTGGGATGCGCGCTATTTCGGCGAGGCGCCGCAGCCGCTGGACCGCGTGCAGGTCGAGGCGCGCATGGTGGACTACCTCGCGCGCCTGCAGGCCGCCGGGGTGCCGTGGTCGCATGCCTCGCGCCACATGCTGGGCCTGTGGAACGGCACGCCCGGCGCGCGCAAGTGGCGCCAGGTGTGGTCCGACCACCGACTCAAGGGCGAGCCGCCGCAGCGCGTGTCAGACCTCGCCCACCGCCGGGTCGTTGCCGCGCCGGCCTGAGCCCGGCCAGGTCGCGAGCACCACGCCCACCAGCGCGAGCGCGAAGGCGCCAGCCTGCAGCAGGTCGAAGCGCTCGCCGAGGAAGACCACGCCCACGAGCGCCGTGCTGACCGGCAGGAAGACGGTGAAGACGCCGGCCGACGAGGCCTGCACGTGCTTGAGGCCCGTCATCCACAGCCACACGGTGATCATGCTGGCCGCCAGCGAATAGAAGAGCAGCAGCACCCAGATCGGCGTCGTCACGGTGGCGAAGTCGAAGCGCGCCGCCTGCCACAGCCCGAACGGCGTGACGAGTGCAAGCCCCCAGAGGTTCACGAGCGCGCTGATGCGCTTGGCCGAGACCTGCGCCGTGAGCTTCTTGCCGATCACCACGTAGCTCGCCTCGCAGGCCACGGCGAGGAAGAGCAGTACGTTGCCGAGCAGCGAGGTGCCGCCCCCGGAGGGCGTGTCGTGCCGCGCCAGGGAAACGAGCGCGATCCCGCCCACCGCGCAGGCGATGCCGGCCGCCACCTGCCCGCTGATGCGCTCGCGCAGGGCGACCCACGACATCAGCGCCACCATCGCCGGGATGGCCGCCATGATGACGCCCGCCGCGAGCGCCGAGGTGAGCGCCACGCCGAAGAGCATGAAGATGGAAAAGAGGAAGTTGCCGAAGAAGGATTCGAAGAAGAGCAGCGTGCGGTCGCGCCGGCTGAGCGGCGCCTCGCCCGGCTGGCGCTTGACCCACGAGGCCATGGCCACCGCCGCGATGCCGAAGCGCAGCCAGGCGAGCAGGAAGACGGGAAAGACCAGCACCAGCGTCTTGGAGAGCGCCACGTAGCTGCCCACCAGCGCCATGGCGCTGGCGAGCAGGAGGTAGGCCGTGAAGGGAGGGCGATGCGCGTGAGCCGACGGGGCGGCCGCGGGTGCGTGCAGCAGCGCAGCGTCGACCGGCTGCGCGCGGGACGTGGGCTCGCTCATGCGTCGATCCGCACCCAGGTGGTCTTGAGCTCGGTGTATTTGTCGAAGGCGTGCAGCGAACGGTCGCGCCCGTTGCCGCTCTGCCGGTAGCCGCCGAAGGGCACGGTGATGTCGTCGTCGTCGTACTGGTTCACGTGCACGGTGCCGGCCCGCAGCGCGCGCGCCACGCGGTGCGCGCGGCTCAGGTGGCCGCTCCACACGCTGGCCGCGAGGCCATAGGGTGAGTCGTTGGCCATGGCGACGGCCTCGTCTTCGGTCTTGAAGCGGAGCACCGAGAGCACCGGGCCGAAGATCTCTTCACGTGCGATCTTCATGCCGTGGCCGACGTGGTCGAAGACGGTGGGCTCCACGTAGCAGCCGCCGCTTTCCTCGCGCGAACGGCGCCCGCCTGCGACGAGCCTTGCGCCCTCGTCTCGGCCGGCGTCGATGTAGCCGAGCACGGTCTGGAGCTGCGTGTCGTCGACGATCGCGCCCATGTCGGTGGCGGGATCGAGCGGGTCCGCCGGGGCGTAGTCGGCCGTGACGCTGGCGGCGATCGCCACGAACTCGTCGGCGATGCTTTCGTGCACCAGCACGCGCGAAGGCGCATTGCACGACTCGCCCTGGTTGTAGAACATGCTGCCGGCGGCCGTCTTGGCGGCGCGCGCGAGGTCGTCGACATCGGGGAAGACGAGAAACGCCGACTTGCCACCGAGCTCGTTGTAGACGCGCTTGAGGTTGCTGCGCGCGGCGTACTCCAGCATCTTGCGGCCGGTGCGCGTGGAGCCGGTGAAGCCGATCGCGTCCACCTCCATGTGCAACGCGAGCGCTTCGCCCGCTTCATGGCCGTAGCCCGGCACCACGTTGAACACGCCTTCGGGCAGGCCGGCTTCGAGCGCCAGTTCGGCCAGGCGCAGCGCGGTGAGGGGCGATTTCTCGCTGGGCTTGAGCACGATCGAATTGCCGGCCGCGAGCGCCGGCCCGAGCTTCCAGGCCGCCATCAGCATCGGGTAGTTCCAGGGGACGATGGCGCCGATCACGCCCATGGGCTCGCGCGTCACGAGCGCAAGTGCATCGCGCGGCGTGGGCGCCACCTCGCCGTAGACCTTGTCGATCGCCTCGCCATACCAGGCGATGCAGCGCACGACGAGCGGCACGTCGGTCTCGAGGCTCGCGCGGATGGGCTTGCCCATGTCGAGCGTCTCCAGCAGGGCGAGCTCCTCCTGCGCGGCGTGGATCTTCTCGGCAAAGCGCAGCAGCACCTGTTTGCGCGCGGCGGGCGACTGGCGCGCCCAGCGGCCGTCATGGAAGGCGCGCCGGGCGGCGGCGACGGCTGCATCGACGTCAGCGGCGGCGCCACGCGCCACCTGCGTGAGCGTGCGGCCGTCGATGGGGCTCCTGCAGTCGAAGGTCTCGCCACTGGCGGCCGGCACACGCCGGCCGTCGATGACGGCGCGGCCGTCGAAGGTGGCAGCGGCGGCGCGCGCATGCCAGGCAGGGGGTGAGGTGCTCATCGGCTCAAGGCTACAGGGTCGGTTCAGGTTCACCCGCCGCGTCGTGCAAGCTCCTGCTGCGTGAGATCGAGGCAACGGCGGATCAGCGCCGTCATCTCGTCGAGCTGCGCATGTGTCATCACGAGCGGCGGGGCGACGATCATGCGGTCGCCGACGGCGCGCATGATGAGGCCGTTGGCGAAGCAGTGCGCGCGGCACACCATGCCGACTTCGAGGCTGGCGTCGAAGGCCGTGCCCGTGGCCTTGTCCTGCACGAGCTGCAGCGCGCCCATCATTCCGCAGGTCTGAGCTTCGCCGACGAGTGGATGCTCGGCGAGCGACGCGAAGGCCTGTGCGAGGTAGGGGCCGATGTCGTCGCGCACGCGCTCGACGATGCGCTCGCGCTGCAGCAGGCGGATGTTGGCCACCGCCACCGCGCAGGCCACCGGGTGGCCGGAGTAGGTGTAGCCGTGCTGGAACTCGCCGCCCTGGTCGATCAGGACCTGGGCGACACGCTCGCCCACCATCACGCCGCCGAGCGGGATGTAGCCCGAGGTCACGCCCTTGGCGAAGGTCATGAGGTCGGGCTGGTAGCCCATGGTCTCGCAGCCGAACCAGCGGCCGGTGCGGCCGAAGCCGCAGATGACCTCGTCGGAGACGAGCAGGATGCCGTACTTGTCGCAGATGCGCTGGATCTCGGGCCAGTAGGTCGCGGGCGGCACGATCACGCCGCCCGCGCCCTGCACCGGCTCGCCGATGAAGGCGGCCACCCGGTCGGCGCCGATCTCCTCGATCTTCGCTTCCAGCCAGCGCGCGGCGCGCAGGCCGAAGTCGTCGCGGCTCTCGCCGCGGCCGAGCTCGAACCAGAACGGCTGCTCGATGTGCGCGATGCCGGGGATGGGCAGGCCGCCCTGGGCGTGCATGTCGCCCATGCCGCCGAGCGAGGCGCCGGCCATGGTCGAGCCGTGGTAGGCGTTGCGCCGGCTGATGATGACCTGTCGCTGCGGCTGGCCCATCAGGTCCCAGTAGCGGCGCACCATGCGCACGATGGTGTCGTTGCCCTCGGAGCCCGAGCCGCCGAAGAAGACGTGCCGGAACTGCGGCGGCGTCACCTCGGCCAGCAGCTCGGCGAGTTCGATGGCCGGCGGCGTGGCCGTCTGGAAGAAGGAGTTGTAGAAGGGCAGGGTTTCGAGTTGCCGGGTCGCCGCGTCGATCAGCTCGCGCCGGCCGTAGCCCACGTTCACGCACCACAGGCCGCTCATGGCGTCGAGGATCTTCTGGCCCTCGCTGTCCCAGAGGTAGATGCCGTCGCCGCGGGTGATGACGCGCGTGCCCTTGGCCGCGAGCGACTTGAAGTCGGTGAAGGGGTGCAGGAAGTGCGAGGCGTCGGCGGCCTGCCAGTCGCGGGTGCTGCGGTGTTGGGTCATTCAAGGTCTCCTGATCAAGTGGCCGACGCGGAACCGGCTTTGCCGAGCCGCTGGTGGCGCCCCCTCGACGGGGCGCGCCGCAGGTGCTTCGGGGGAGGGCTCATTTCTAGACATGGAGCAGGAGATGCTCGCGCTCCCACGGCGAGATCACCTTCATGAACTCGTCGTGCTCGATCTCCTTGATCTCGGAGTAGACGGTGATGAACTCGCGGCCCAGCACGTCGTGCAGGTCGTGCTCGTCGGCCAGCCAGCCGAGCGCCTCGGAGAGCGAGCGCGGCAGCTGGTACTCGGAGAGGTAGGCGTCGCCCTTGCATTCCGGCGACGGCTCGATCTGGTTCTTGAGGCCGAGGTAGCCGCAGGCGAGCGTGGCGGCGAGCGCGACGTAGGGGTTGGCGTCGGCGCCGATCACGCGGTTCTCGATGCGGCGCGCGGCGGGCGTGGCCACCGGCGAGCGGATGCCCACCGTGCGGTTGTCGGTGCCCCACTGGATGTTGATGGGCGCGGCCATGGCGCGCGAGAGCCGCCGGTACGAATTGACGTAGGGCGCGAAGAGCGCCATCGCCGCAGGCGTGTACTTCTGCAGGCCGCCGATGTACCAGTAGAACTCGCGGCTCGGGGAGCCGTCTTCGTTGCTGAAGAGGTTGCGACCGGTCTCGCGCTTCAGGATGCTCTGGTGCACGTGCATGGCGCTGCCGGGCTCGTGCGCCATGGGCTTGGCCATGAAGGTGGCATACATCTCGTGGCGCAGCGCCGTCTCGCGGATCGTGCGCTTGAAGAAGAAGACCTCGTCGGCCAGGCCGAGCGGGTGCGCATGGAAGAAGTTGATCTCCATCTGCCCCGCGCCCACCTCGTGGATCAGCGTGTCGACGTTGAGCTCCATCTGCTCGCAGTAGGCGTAGATGTCCTCGAAGAGCGGGTCGAACTCGTTCACCGCGTCGATCGAATACGCCTGGCGCGAGGTCTCGGCGCGGCCGCTGCGGCCACGCGGCGGGCGCAGCGGCGTGTTCGGGTCGGAGTTGCGCTCGACGAGATAGAACTCGAGCTCGGGCGCGACCACCGGGTCCCAACCCTCCGCGGCGTAGAGCTCGCAGATGCGGCGCAGCACCGAGCGCGGGGCATAGGGGATCAGGCGACCATCGCGGTCGAAGCAGTCGTGGATCACCTGCGCGGTCGGGTCCACGGCCCAGGGCACGATGCGCACCGTGCTCGGGTCGGGGCGCAGGTGCATGTCGCGGTCGGTCGCGTGGATGACGTCGTAGTAGGGGCCCTGCTCGGGGAACTCACCCGTCACGCCGATGGCGACGATGGCCTCGGGCAGGCGCATGCCGCGGTCTTCGGTGAACTTCTCGCGCGGCAGGATCTTGCCGCGCGCCACACCGGTGAGATCGGGCACCAGGCATTCGATCTCGGTGACGCGCCGGTCGTTGAGCCATTGCTCGAGATCGCTGAACGTGAAGCTGTGCTTGTCCACCATGAGATCACCTGTCCGTGGGGCTGCCAGATCGGAAGCGGGCGGATCTGGCGGAGACGCCGGCGTGGCGCCTCTATCGGACGGGCTCGGGCTGCTGCGTGCAGCGGTGGCGGTCGCGGTAGGTGCGGCAGGCGTCGCCGAACGCCTGGAAGAGCTTCATCGAGATCGGGTTGGTGGCGACCTTCCACTCGGGGTGCCACTGCACGCACAGGTTGAAGCCGGCCGCCCCCGCCATGGAGAAGGCCTCGACCAGACCATCGGGCGCGCGCGCCTCCACCTGCAGGCCGGGCGCGAGTTCCTTCACACCCTGGCCGTGGGCGGTGTTCACCTTGAACTCCTCCACCTGGACGATGCGGTGCAGCGCACCGCCCGCCTCGACGCGCACCTCGTGCGCAAGGTCGTACTGGTCGTCGGGGGTCTTGTCGGTCACGCCGCGGTGGTCGCGGTGGCCGGGCAGCTCCTGCACGGCCTGGTAGAGGCTGCCGCCGAGCGCGACATTGGCCTCCTGGAAACCACGGCAGATGGCGAAGAGCGGGATGCCGCGCGCCAGCGCCCGCGGGATGAGCGGCAGCGTCCACGCGTCGCGCTCCTGGTCGAGCGGGAGCGTCGGGTCGTGCACGGCTTCGCCGAAATGGCTCGGGTGCACGTTGGACGGCGATCCGGTGAGCAGCACGCCATCGGCGTGGTCGAGCAGTTCATCGAGCTCGTCGGACTGCACGAAGGGCACGATCAGCGGCAGACAGCCGGCATAGCGGATCGCGTCGATGTATTTCTTGCCTGCGATGTGGAAGGGATGCAGGCCCACGAGGCGGTTGCAGGCGGGAACCAGGACCGCGGGCTTGCGGGCTGGCAAAGGCTCGGTAAGGGCGTTCATTGGGCTTGCTGCACACCGGTTGTTGGCCGGCATGCACTGGGCTTGCTGTAGACCGGGGAGATGTATGCAAGGAGTTTGCCTGCCCGGTCCGTGAAGTCAACCGCTCCACGGCCCCGTCATGGACTTCGCCGCCGCGCGCGGCAACGCATCACGCGTTGCGCTTGATCGCCTCGGCGATGGTGCCGACCATGCGCTCGATGTGCCCGGGCTCGACGATGAGCGGTGGCGAAAGCGCGATGGTGTCGCCCGTCGTGCGGATGAGCACGCCCTTTTCCCAGCAGTCGAGAAAGACCGAGAAGGCGCGCTTGCCCGACTCGCCCGCGATCGGCTCGAGCTCGATGCCGGCGACGAGCCCGATGTTGCGCACGTCGATCACGTGGGGCAGGCCCCGCAGGCCGTGCACTGCGTCCTCGAGCACGTGCTCCATGCGCGAGCCGCGGGTGAGCAGGTCGTCGTCGGCATAGGTGTCGAGCGTGCCGAGTGCGGCAGCGCAGGCCAGGGGGTGACCCGAGTAGGTGTAGCCGTGGGCGAATTCGATCAGGTGCTCCGGGCCGCTCATGAAGGTGTCGTGGATCCTGTCGTTCACGAACACCGCCCCCATGGGCACGCAGCCATTGGTCAGGCCCTTGGCGACGGTCATGAGGTCGGGCGTCACGCCGAAGCGCGTGGCGGCGAAGGGCGCGCCCAGGCGGCCGAAGCCGGTGATGACCTCGTCGAAGATCAGCAGGATGCCGTGCTTGTCGC
>JBIQJS010000093.1:0-15299 GCA_044507405.1 Rubrivivax sp.
AGCCTGACCCATGGACCTCTCCCTCCTCATCGGCCAGGCCGTCGTCAACGGCCTGGTCGTCGGCCTGCTCTACCTGCTGATGGCGGTGGGCTTCACGCTGGTCTTCGGCGTGATGCGCATCGTCAACTTCGCGCACGCCGAGTTCTACATGCTGGGCGCCTTCGTCACCTTCATCTGCGTGACGCGCTTCGAGCTGCCCTTCCTGCCGAGCGTGGCGCTCACCTTCGCCATCGCCGTGGTGCTGGGCTGGCTGATCGAATGGCTGGTGCTCAAGCCCTTCCGCCAGGACGAGCTCAACGGGATGATCGCCACCATCGGCCTGGCCATGATCCTGCAGAACGGCGCGCTCATGGCCTTCGGGCCCGATCCGCAGAGCATGCCCTCGGTGGCCACCGGCGTGCTGCGCATGGGTGACCTGCTGGTGCCCAATTCGCGCATCTACGTGGTGCTGTGCTCGGCGGCGGTGCTGCTCGCGATGTGGCTCTTCCTGCGCTACGCGCGCACCGGCCGCGCGCTGCGTGCCGTGGTGCAGGACATCGAGATCGCGCAGATCCAGGGCATCAAGGCCAGGCTCATCTACCCGCTGGGCTTCGGCCTGGGCGTGGGGCTCGCGGCGGTGGCGGGCGGTCTCATGGCGCCGCTCTTCTCGGTCTCGCCCTTCATCGGCGCGGGGCCCATGCTCAAGGCCTTCATCGTGGTCATCCTCGGGGGCCTGGGCAGCATTCCGGGTGCGGCGCTCGCGAGCCTGCTGCTGGGCATCACCGAGAGCGTGGCGGGCACGTTCCTGTCCACCAGCACGGCCGACATCCTGATCTTCGCGCTGGTGATCGGCATGCTGGTGCTGCGACCGAGCGGCCTGCTCGGCCGGCCGGATTGAGGAGCGCCCACGCATGAGTGACTTCCACATCCACCTCGCGGTCCTGGTCTGCCTCAACGTCGTGATCGTGAGCGGCCTCGCCGTCATCGCGCGCACCGGCCAGCTCTCGCTCGGGCACGGTGCCTTCGTCGGCATCGCGGCCTATGGCGCGGTGCTCACGCACATGAAGGGCGGCTGGCCGTTCTGGGCCTCGTCGCTCGCCGGCATCGCGCTCGCGGCGCTGGTAGCGCTGGCGCTCGGCTGGGTGATCCTCAGGCTGCGCGGCGTGTACTTCGTGCTCGTCACCTTCGCATTCGCGGAGCTGGTGCGGCTCGCCCTGCTCGACTGGTCGGGGCTCACCGGTGGGGCCAACGGGATCGCAGGCATCCCGCCGGCCACGCTCTTCGGCTTCGAGTTCGACACCAAGGCGCGCTTCCTCGCGCTGGCGCTGGTCTTCGCGGTGGCGAGCGTGCTGTTCCTCAGGCGGCTGGCCGCCACGCCCACCGGGCAGGCGCAGGACGCCGTCTCGGAAAACGCGGCGCTGGCGGAGGCGAGCGGCCTCAACGTGCACCGCGTGCAGCTGCAGGCCTTCGTGATCGGCTGCGCCATCGCGGGGCTGGGCGGCGTGCTGCTGGCGCACTACGTGGGCTTCGTCTCGCCGGAGTCGTTCAACACGTCGCTGTCGATCAACGTGATCGTGATGCTGGTGATCGGCGGGCGGCAGAGCGTGTGGGGGCCGCTCATCGGCGCGCTCATCCTCACCCCCCTGCCCGAGCTGCTGCGCGGCGCGGTGCAGACGCAGCACATCTTCTATGGCGCAGCGCTCATCCTGATCCTGCATTTCATGCCGGGGGGGCTGGCCTCGCTGCTGCAACGACGGAGCGCGCGCCATGCTTGAGGTGCAGGGCATCGGCAAGCGCTACGGTGGGCTCACCGCCCTCGCCGACCTGAGCTTCTCGGTCGCGCAGGGCGAGATCGTGGGGCTGATCGGCCCCAACGGCGCGGGCAAGACCACCGCCTTCCACCTCATCAGCGGCACGGTACCGCCCACGAACGGGCGCATCCGCTTCAAGGGGCACGACATCACGGGCGGCCCGCCGAGCCGCGTGGTGGGCCTGGGCCTCGCGCGCACCTTCCAGAACACCGCCATCTACCCGCGCGCGACGGTGGCCGAGAACGTGATGCGCGGCGCGCTCGCGCGCCTGCCCACGTCGCTCTTCAACCAGCTGCTCGGCGGCACCGCCACGCGCGCGGCCACGGCGCGGCTGCAGCAGGAGGTGGACGAGGTGCTGGAGGCCATGGGCCTGGCCGCACAGCGCGACACGCTGGCCGGCGGCCTCTCCTACGGCTACCAGAAGCGCCTGGGCGTGGCCATCGGCCTCGCGACGAAACCCGAGATGCTGCTGCTCGACGAGCCGGCCGCCGGCCTCAACCATGAGGAGTCGGCCGCCTTCGGCGAGCTGCTGCGCACCCTGCGCGACACGCGCGGCCTCACGCTGCTGCTGGTGGAGCACCACATGGCGCTCGTGATGGGCCTGTGCCAGCGCATCGTGGTGCTGGTGCAGGGCCGCAAGATCGCCGAGGGCACGCCGCAGCAGGTGCGCGAGAACCCGCAGGTGATCGAGGCCTATCTCGGCGCGCCGGAGGAATTCCATGCTTGAGGTGCAGGGCATCGCGGTGCGCTACGGGGCGCTGGAGGCGGTGCACGAGGTCTCGTTCACCGTGGCGCCGGGGCAGGTGGTGGCGCTCGTCGGCGCCAACGGCGCCGGCAAGAGCACCACGCTCAAGGCCATCATGGGCATGCTGCCGCTCGCGCGCGGGCAGCTGCGCTGGCAGGGCGAGGCGATCGACAAGCTGAGCTCGGATGCCCGTGTGGCGCGCGGGCTCGCGCTCTCGCCCGAGGGGCGGCGGCTCTTTCCGCGCATGACGGTGCTCGACAACCTGCTGGTCGGTGCGCACACGGTGCGCTCGCGCGAGGCGGTGCGGCGCAACCTCGACCGCGTGCAGGCGCTCTTTCCGCGGGTGGCCGAGCGGCGTCACCAGCTCGCGGGCTCGCTCTCGGGCGGCGAGCAGCAGATGGTCGCCATCGGCCGCGCCATGATGGCCGAGCCGCAGGTGCTGATGCTCGACGAGCCCTCGCTCGGCCTCGCGCCCAAGATCGTGGCCGAGATCGCCGCGGCCATCGAGCGCATCAACCAGGACGCGAAGCTCGCGGTGATCCTCGTGGAGCAGAACGCGCGCATGGCGCTGCGCCTCGCGCACCAGGGCCACGTGCTGGAGCAGGGCCGTGTCATCAGGAGCGGCGGCGGCGCCGAGCTGCTGGCCGACCCCATGGTGCAGACTGCGTACCTCGGCGTGTAGCCGCAGCCCATCGTTGCAGCCATGGATGACCCCTACGAGCTCTACGCGATCAAGTACGCGAGCATGCCGCGCACGCGGCGCGACAACTTCGTGCCCGCCGATCCGCACGACGGGCCCATGCCCATGGATTTCTTCGTGTGGCTGCTCAAGTCGCCCACGCGCACGATCCTCGTGGACACCGGCTTCAGCGCCGAGACCGCGAAGCGCCGCAACCGCCAGTTCGACCGCTGCCCGATCGAGGCGCTGAAGACGCTGGGCGTGGACCCGGCGGCGGTGCAGGACGTGATCCTCACCCACCTGCACTACGACCACGCCGGCAACCTGCCGCTGCTGCCGCAGGCGCGCTTCCACGTGCAGGACGGCGAGATAGGCTACGCCACGGGCCGCTGCATGTGCCACGCCACGCTGCGCCACGCCTACGCGGTGGACGACGTGGTGGAGCTCGTGCGCAAGGTGTACGCCGACCGCGTGGTCTTCCACGACGGCGATGCAACGCTCGCGCCCGGCGTGGAGCTGCTGCTCGTGGGCGGCCACACGCAAGGCCTGCAGGCCGTGCGCGTGCACACCACGCGCGGCTGGGTGGTGCTGGCGTCGGATGCCAGCCACTACTACGAGAACATCGACGACGAGCGGGCGTTTCCCATCGTCTACAACGTGGCCGACATGCTGGAAGGCCACCGCCGCCTCAAGCGCATCGCAGGCACCCTGGACCGCCTGGTGCCGGGGCACGACCCGGAGGTGCTGGCGCGCTATCCGCGGGTGGAGGGCGATGCGGTGGGGATTGCGGTGCTGCACCAGGCGCCGCTGCGCTGAACGGCGGCGGCGCGACCGCGGTCAGGGGACGAGCGCTTCGTCCCAGTCCTGCACGGTGCGCCGGCCGACGATGCCGTGCACGACGAACGGGTCGCCCGAGGCGAACTCCTCGGCCGCCTCGCGCGACGTGAAGACGCTCAGCGCCCCGGCGGGCGGGCTGCCGTAAGGCCCGGCCATCAGGAGCACGCCCTTCTCGTGGAACGCCTTCAGCCGCGCCACATGGTCGGCATAGTGGGCAGGCACCTTCGACAGGCCGTCGGCGGCGAGTTCATAGAACATGAGCGTCTTCATGCTGGCAAACCCGGAACGGGCATGTGGCGGTGCGCGCGATGATGCCACCCGCCGCGCAGCCCTGACACCGCCTTGACCACCGCCATCTCGTTCGACTCCGACGGCCAGCAATGCGCCGGCGCGCTCTACCGGCCCGAGGGGCGGCTCGGGCCGCTGCCCTGCGTCGTCATGGCCAACGGCGTCAGCGGCACGATGGACTGGATCCTGCCGGCCTACGCCGCCTGCTTCGCCGCCGCGGGCCTGGCGGTGCTCACCTTCGACTACCGTCATCTCGGCCGCAGCGCGGGCGAGCCGCGCCAGCTCGTCGAGCTCGAGCGGCAGCGCGCCGATCTGCGCGCCGCCGTGGCGTGGGCGCGCGCCCAGCCCGACATCGACGCCGGCCGCATCGCCCTGTGGGGCACCTCGCTCGGCGGTTCGCACGTGATCGCCCTGGCCGCGCAGGACCGCGCGATCCGCGCCGTCGTCGCCACCCTGCCGGCACTCGATGCGGTGCGCGGCGCTACGCTCGGCAAGAAGCGGCAGGCGGCCGGCGTGTCGCGCGGCGCGGCCATCCTCGCGACGCTGCGGCTCGCCGCAGCGGCCGTGAGCGACGCCGTGCGTGGCCGGCTCGGCCTGGCGCCGCGCTACCTGCAGGTGTACGGCCCGCCCGGCCGTGCGCTCTTCACCGACCCCGCCCTGGCCGAACGCTTCGCCGCCGTCGGCCGCGGCAGCCCGACGTGGCGCAACCGGATCGCAGCGCGCTTCCTCTTCGAGCTGCCCCGCTACCGCGAGGGCACCATGGAGCGCATCGCCGCGCCGCTGCTCGTGTGCCTTGCCGAGCAGGAGGTGGAGTTGTCCAATGCGTACGTGCAGGCCAGGGCCGCGCGTGCGCCGCTCGGCGAGACGCGCCTCTATCCGGGCGGGCACTTCGACCTCTACCACGGCGAGCTTGCGCAACGGGTGGCGCGCGAGCAAGCCGAGTTCCTGGCCCGCCACCTGCTCGCACCGCCGCGCACCTTCCCCGCAGAGCCGTCCGCATGACCGAACGCCGACCCCAGCACCACGAGATCGACCACCGCACCATCAAGCTGATGATCGGCATCATCGCGATCACGCTCGCCTGGCTCACGAGCCAGTTCTCCACCACCACGCTCACCTCCATCAGCGCGGCCTACTACGAAGGCGGCTGGTCGCAGGTGATCTTCGTGGGCTTCCTCTTCGCCATCTCGGCGCTCATGGCGGCCTACAACGGCTACACCCGCGTGGAGATGGTGCTGTGCAAGGTGGCCGCCGCCTGCGGCGTGATCGTGGCGATGTTTCCGTGCCGCTGCGTCAACCGCAAGGAGATCGTCGAAGGCCTGCACGGGGGCGCGGCGATCGTGCTCTTCCTGATCCTCGCCTACCTGTGCTTCGGCTTCTACCGGCGCGCGCATGCCAAGCACACGCGGCGCGCCACCGTGCGCTCGTGGATCTACATCGCCTGCTGCATCGGCATGCTGGTGTCGATCGGCTCGCTCGCAGTCGAGACCTTCACGCAGGGCGGCGTGTCGAAGTACTGGGCGCGCTTCGTCTTCTTCGGCGAGGCGCTCGGGCTGGTGGCCTTCGGCGTCTCGTGGCTCACGGCGAGCCGCACCCTGCCCTTCCTCACCGGGCGCGAGGAGCGTTTCTCGCCGCTGCGCCGGCAGAACCCCGATTGAGCGCTCAGCCCGCCGCGTCGACCACACGCGCGATCAGCAGGCCGATGGCCCGCATCTGCGCCATCGCCTGTTCGCGCGGCGGTGAGCCGGCCGCCGTGGCGACGACGAGCCGCTGCGTGGGCGACATGAGCGCGAACTGCCCGCCGTAGCCCAGGCCCCACACGAGCGGCCGCTCGCGCAAGGCGCCGGTGAACCAGAGATGGCCGTAGCCGATGCCGTGCAGCGGCGGCACCTTCCACGCGGCCGGGCCGTGCGCGCGCGTGCTGTCGGCGAGCCACTGCGCCGGCACGACCTGGGTGTCGCGCCAGCGGCCCTGCTGCATCGTCATCCACGCGAGCTTGGCGAGGTCGCGCGTGCGCAACGCGACGCCGGCATAGGCGAGCGCATGGCCGCGGCGATCGCGTTGCCATGCGTAGCGGCGGATGCCGAGCGGCGCGAAGAGATCGCGCGCCGCGAGCGACGAGAGGTCTGCACCGGCCACGCGCTCCAGCACCGGCGCGAGCAGGCCGATGGCCGCGTCGTTGTACGACCAGCCGGTGCGCGGCCGGGGCGTGCGCGGCAGCGCGAGCGCGTACTGCACCGGGTCGGGCGCGTTGAGCAGCTCGCGCGAGCGGCCGATGTCGAACGACAGGCCGGTGCGGCCTTGCAGGATCTGCCGCAGCGTCACGCCTGCAAGCGGCGCATCGGGCACGCTGCCGGCCTCGCTCAGCAGCTCGCGCAGCGGCACGTCGAGCCCGGGTAGATCGCCGCGCTGCAGCGCGAGGCCGACGAGCAGCGAGGTCACGCTCTTGGTGACGGAGTTGATCGGCAACAGGTGCGAGGGCAAGGCGCCGCGGTAGTAGCGCTCGCCGACCAGCACGCCGTCGCGCACGATGACGAGGGCGCGCAGCCCGCTCACGCGCGTGCCGGCGGCCAGCACGCGCTCGACCGCGGCCGACGCGATGCCATGCGAGGCCGGCAGGTCGGCCACCCAGTCGGTCTCGTCCACCTCGGGCAGGGTGACGGCCTGGGCGGCGGACGGCTGCAGGCGGCGGTGGGCGGGGCGGCGGCGCATCGGTGATGACTCGGCAAGCGGGGTGCCCGATCGCGTGACATCGCTCACGCCGAGGCGCGCGCGCCGCTCACGTCCTGCCGCGCCGTGCCGATATCGGCGGATTGCAGCTGCTTCTGCGCGAGATGTCCGGCGCCCCGACCTCCTCCCCCCTGCCTCCTTCCGCGGCGGTCACCGACGCGCGCCAGCGCTTGCGGCAGGAGATGCAGCAGGCGGCCACCCATCGTCATGTGCAGGCGGCCAACAGCATCCTCGTCTTCATCGTGCTCGATGCGCTGATCCTGGCCGGATTCGCCTGGGCCGGTGAGCTCGGCCTCTCCACTTCGCTGTGCTTCCTCGCCGCCGGCGCGACCCTCATCGGCGGCTACCGCCTCGCGATCCACCGCGGCCTGCACCTGGCCGGCTCGGGCGTGCCGATCGCGCTCGCGACCACGGCGGCGATGTCCTCGCTGATGCTGGGCACCGCCTGCCTCTCGCCGCAGGTGGGCGTGCTGATGCTGCTCACCCTGGTCACCATGATCGCGATGACGGCGCTCAGCCTGCCCGCGCGCTACACGCTCACGCTGTGCGTGCTGCTGGGGCTCTGCGCCGTCGGGCTCATGCACCTGCACGGCGCGGCGTTCACGCTGCCCAGGCACAACCTGGCCGAGCAGGCGCTGAGCGGCGTGTGGTTCACGCTGGTGCTGGTGCGCGGCGCCGCGCTCAACCTGCGCGGCATCGAGCTGCGCAAGGCGCTCGCGGTGAAGGGCGAGGAGCTGGCCGACGCGCTGCAGCGCCTGGAGCAGCTCGCCACGCACGACGAGCTCACGGGCCTGCTCAACCGCCGCGCGGCGATGGCGCTGCTGGCGCGCGTGGCCGACGGCGATCGCACGTTCAGCATCGCCCTCTTCGACATCGACGGGTTCAAGAAGGTCAACGACACGCTCGGCCATGCCACCGGTGACACGGTGCTGCAGCAGTTCGCGGGCGCGATGCAGTCCGCCGTGCGCGACACCGACGGCTTCGCCCGCTATGGCGGCGAGGAGTTCCTGCTCGTGATGCCGCGCCAGCGCGACGCGGCCGGCGCCGTGCGCGTGGCCGACCGGCTGCGTGCGACGGTGCAGGCGCACGACTGGCGCCGCATCGAGGCCTCGCTCGCCGTGACGGTGTCGGCCGGCGTGGCGACACGCGAGCCGGGCGAGACGCTGGAGCAGCTGCTCGCACGCGCCGACGGCGCCCTCTACCGCGCCAAGCGCGAAGGGCGCAATTGCGTGCGCAGCGCCTGAACCGGGCCAGGCGTCTACTCGCTCAGGCCCACGGTGTTGGGCCGGCGCTTCTCGATCGCCCACTTGAGCAAGGCCGCCACGCGGTACACCCCGTGCGCGAACTTGCCGTAGGGCAGCGTGAGGAAGAGCGCCATCACCGCCCCGAGGTGCACGCACAGCGCGAGCGGCAGCGCCGCCGTGCTGCGCACGAGCATGAGGACGAGGCCGCTGGCCGCCGTGAGGAAGAGCAGCGCGATGAAGCCGCGGTCCATGGGGCGCTGCGCGGCGTCGCCATGCAGGGCGTGGCGATGGAGGTGGAGCCAGCCGAGCCCGAGCGTGCCCACCACCAGCAAGACACCCCCCACGGTGCCGAGGAGCTTGGGCAGGCTGGTCGGCCCATACGGCGCCTGCCAGCCGAAGGCGTAGTGGTAGAGCGTGGCGACACAGGTCGCCGCGAAGCACAGCATGAAGCCGTAGAAGGTGCAGTGGTGGAAGCGCCGGCGCGCGAGCGTGCTGCGGTCGTCGGCCTCGTGGCAGCCCTCGCCGTGGCCGCCGTCGAGGTAGGTGAGGCGCAGCGCATCGTGCGCCGCCTCGGCCACGGCCGGCGCACTGGCCTGGCCCGGCGAGATGCCACGCCAGAAGCGCCGCACCGCCATGCCGAGCGCGAAGACGACGAAGGCGAACACCGGCCCGAAGAGCGCCACCATCAGCCCGTGCGGAAAGATGGCGTAGAAGTTGCCGCCCTCGACGGGGCGCCACAGGCTGCCCTGGCCCAGCGCCGCGAGCACGAGAAAGAGCGCGAGGCCGGCTGCGAGCGCGAGCGAGAGCGCGAGGCCATTGCGCCGGTAGAGCGTGCCGAGCGCGGCCGGCCAGGCGTGGTGGGCATAGGTGTCCACGCGCACGCGCGCCATCGCCTGCGGCACGTTGACCGCGAACTCATGCGGCGGCGCGTACTGGCAGGCATGCAGGCAGGCGCCGCAGTTGTGGCAGAGGTTGGCGAGGTAATCCACGTCGGCCGCGGCGAACTCCAGCCGGCGCGTCATCGCGGGGAAGACGGCGCAGAAACCTTCGCAGTAGCGGCAGGCGTTGCAGATCGTGAGCACGCGCTCGGCTTCGGCCTGGGCGGGGAGGATCTGGATGACGGTGTTCATGCCTGCAGCCCTCATGCCGCCACCTTCAGCGCCGCCTTCGCCGCCTGCGTGCCGGCGATGCGGCCGAAGGCCGTGCCGATGCTCATGCCCACCCCGGCGGTGTAGCCCTGGCCCAGCACGTTGCCGGCCATCATCTCGCCGGCCACGAAGAGGTTGTCGCTGGGCACGCCGCCGAAATGCACCGCGGCCTGCGCGTTGGTCTTCAGGCCCAGGTAGGTGAAGGTCACGCCCGGCCGCAGCGCGTAGCCGTAGAAGGGGGGCGTCTCCAGCGGGCGTGCCCAGTGCGTCTTGGGCGGCGTGAGCCCTTCGGTGCGGCAGTCGTCGAGCACGGTGTGGTCGAAGCGGCCCTCGCGGCAGGCGGCGTTGTAGGCCGCCATCGTCTGCATGAACGTGGCCTCGTCGAGCCCGAGCTTGCGCGCGAGCTCCGGCAGCGAATCGGCCCGCGTGCCGGGAAAGACCGGCGGCATGAAGCGCCCCACCGCCTTGGCGTCGATGATCGACCAGGCGATCTGCCCAGGCTGCTGCGCGACGAGCCGGCCCCAGATCGCATACCGCTTGGGCCAGAAGTCTTCGCCCTCGTCGTAGAAGCGGCGCGCCTCGCGGTTGACCACCACGCCCAGCGAAACGCAGTCGATGCGGGTGCAGATGCCGCCGTCGTAGAGCGGCGCGCGCGCGTCGATGGCGACCATGTGCGCCTGCGTGGGGTCGCCGATGGCATCGGCCCCCGCGTCGAGCATGAACTTGAGCAGCGTGCCGCGGTTGTAGCGCGAGCCGCGGATGAGGAAGTTGTCGGCCGGCCATTCGCCGCGCGCGTTCTGCCCCCAGGCCTCGCGCAGCCACTCGCGGTTGGATTCGAAGCCGCCGGCGGCGAGCACGCAGGCGTTCGCCGTGAAGCGCCGGTGGCCCGCGTACGCCGCGACGAAGCGGCCGTCGCGCAGCTCCAGGCGATCGACCGGCGTCTCGTAGCACACCTGCACGCCCAGGCGCTCGGCGCTGCGGTAGTAGGCGTTGACGAGCGCCTTGCCGCCGCCCATGAAGAAGGCATTGGTGCGCGCGGTGTGCAGCGCGCCCGAGAGCGACGGCTGGAAGTGCACGCCGTGGCGGCGCATCCAGTCGCGGCAGGTGGCCGAGGCGCGGATCACCAGGCGCGCGAGCGGCTCGCTCGTCTTGCCGCCGGTCACCTTGAGCAGGTCCTGCCAGAACTCCTCTTCGGGGTAGGCCTCGACCAGCACGTCCTGCGGGGCGTCGTGCATGCAGCGCAGGTTGCGCACATGGGGCGAGTTGCCGCCGCGCCACTCGCGCGGCGCCGCTTCGAGCATGAGCACCGAGGCGCCGGCTTCGGCCGCCATGAGCGCGGCGCACAGGGCGGCATTGCCGCCGCCGATCACGAGCACGTCCACCGGGTTGTCCATGGCGGCGCACTCTAGGCCGCGGCCCCCGATCGCGCTAGGGGCGCAAACCGCAAGGGCTCTTCACGGATCGTGAAGAGGCGGCTATTCCGGCTCGATCTTCGCGGCGCGGATCACCTGTCGCCAGCGCTCGATCTCGCTCGCGAGCAACTGCTCCAGCGCCGCCGGCGTGCTGGCCGACACGCGCATGCCGAGCGAGGCGAGCTTGTCGCGCACCGCTGGCGTGGCCACGGCCTCGTGCGCCGCGCGATTGAGCACCTCGATGACCGCGGGCGGCGTGCCCGCCGGGGCGGCCAGCGCATTCCACGAGGCCACGTCGTAGCCCGCGACACCGGCCTCGATGACCGTGGGCACGTCGGGCAGCGCGGGGTTGCGGCGGCCCGACGAGACGGCCAGCGCCCGCGCCACGCCCGATTGCACCTGCGGCAGCATGGGCCCGAGGATCTCGAAGGCGAGGTCGATCTCGCCGGTGCGCAGCGCCGCCAGCACCGCCGGGCTGCCCTTGTAGGGCACGACCACGGCCTGCACGCCCGCCACCGTCTCGAAGAGCTTGGCCGCAAGGTGCTGCGTGCTGCCGGCGGTGATGGTGCCGATGTTGAGCTCGCCCGGCCGCGCCTTCGCCTGCGCGACCAGCGCCTTGAGCGTGGCGTAGCGCGAGTTCGCCGGCACGAAGAGCCCGAGGTCGAAGTAGCCGAGCGTGCTGATGGGCGCGAACGCCCGACGCGGGTCGTAGGGCAGCTTCTTGAAGAGGCCTGCGCTCACCGCGTTGCCGTTGCTCATGAGCAGCAGCGTGTGCCCATCGGGCCGCGCCGAGGCGACCGCCTGGCTCGCCACGATGCTGCCCGCGCTCGGCCGGTTGTCCACCACCACCGCCTGGCCCAGGCGCTGCGCCATCACCTCGGCCACGGCACGCGCGGTGATGTCGGCGATGCCGCCCGGGGCGAAGGGGACGATGAGGGTGATGGGCTTGTCGGGGAAGCGCGGCTGCGCGTGCGCGAGGCCGGGCAGCGTGGCGGCGCCCAGCCAGACCAGGGACTCGCGACGATCGATGCCCCTCATGCCGAAGCCGGGTCGTAGAAGCGCCGCTGCAGGCCCGCGCGGCCGGGGAAGTACTGGAACCACGGGCGGGCCTGGTCCACCGCGCGCGCGACGGAGGGGCGCGCCATCAGGCGGTCGAAGTAGCCGGTGAGGCGCTGGAGCCCGGCCGCCGGCGGCACGTAGGCGATCGCATAGAAGAGCGAGGGCGCCGCGGCGCAATCGGCCAGCGTGAACACCTCGCCCGTGATCCAGGTGCGGCCTTCGAGCTGGCGGTCGATGAGCGCATAGGCCATCTGCAGCTTGCCCGTGGCCTCTTCCACCGCCACCGGGTCGCGCCGCTCGGCGGGGCACAGCAGGTTGCTGGTGTGCACGTTCATCGGCGTCATCACGTGCAGGTCGAACAGGCGATCCCACAGGCGCACGTCGAGCGCGGCCTCGCGATCGTCCGGGATGAGCCGGCGGCCGTCACGCGCATGGTGCAGCTGCAGGTGCTCGATCTGGATGCTGGTCTCGGGCACCACGCGGCCCGCGTCCACCAGCAGCGGGATCTTGGCCGTGGGCCACAGCTCGGCGTAGGCCGCGCGCGCCGCCGGGTCGCCGAGGTTGACCATGCGCAGCTCGGCTTCGAGCCCCAGCTCGTCAAGTGCGATCAGCACCTTGTGGCAATACGACGAGAGCGGGTGGTAGTGCAGGGTCAGCGCCATGCGGGCGACTATAGGGGCGCGGCCTGCTCTGTGCCGAGCGGCGTGGCGAAGCGGCCGCCGCCCAGGTGGTGCAGCGTGTGCAGCTCGGTGTTGTCGTCGCGGAACGACCAGCGACCGCGATCGAACACACGCGCATCGGCCGCCGCCCACACCACCTCGGCGAAGCAGGTGTCGTAGGCGTCTTCGGTGTGGCGCTCGGGGATGAGGCGGCACTCCATCCACGCGACACCGGCCGCCGCGAACGGCAGGCCGAGCACCGGGCCTTCGAAAACCTCGAGGCCGTGGCGCTCGAACTTGTCGGGTCCGCCCAGCAGGTCACGGCCCGAGCTGCTGCCGACCGCATAGGTCGCGTCGAGCAGCGCACGGCCGGGCAGCGTGAGCGTGAAGCCACCGCTCGCGGTGACCAGCTCCTTGGTGTAGGTCTTCTTGTCGATCACCACGGCCACACGCGGGGGCACGAACTCCACCGGCATGGACCAGGCCGCGGCCATCAGGTTGCGCCGCCCGCCGTGCGCGCTGCCGACGAGCACGGTGGGGCCGTGGTTGAGCAGACGGCAGGCGTGGGCGAGGTCGATTTCCTGTCTCATGCGAGCGAGTCTAGGCCGCCGCGTGCCTTCGCGAAGAGCGCGTTGAGCTCGCCCTGGGGGATCTGCTCGCGCGCGTAGTTCACGGTGCCGCTCTCGCGCAGCTCCAGCGCCGCGCGGCGCACCAGGCCGAGCGCGGCGCGCGCGATGGAGCCGCCCACGCTGATGCGCTTGACGCCCACGTCGATGAGCGCCTGCGCACTCGACGCGGCTTCGTTCAGGCCGATGACGAGGTTGAGCGGGCCGGCGATCTCGCGCACCAGCAGGCGCGCACGCTCGGCGTCGGCCACACCGGGCGTGAAGACGCAATGGGCGCCGGCCTCGATGTAGCGGTTGCAGCGCCGCACCGCCTCGCCCAGGGCGTCGGGGCCGGCGTGCTGGCAGGCATCGGTGCGCGCGTTGATGACGAAGTCCTGCCCCGAGGCGCGCACGGCGTATGCGGCCGCCGCGATGCGCTCCACGGCTTCGGCCTCGTCATAGAGCTGGCCGGTGCGGCTGTCGGTGTCTTCGATGTTGCAGCCGGCCGCGCCACTCGCGATGGCAAGGCGCACGCTGGCGGCCACCTCTTCGGGCGTGTCGCCGTAGCCGGCCTCCAGGTCGGCGTTGACGGGAATGGCCACCGCCGAGGCGATGCGCTGCACGGCGTCCAGCGTCTCCTCGCGGCCGACGGCCAGGCGGCTGTCGCGCACGTTGAAGTCGGGCTTGCCGAGCGAGAAGGCGATGCCGGCGCTGGTGGTGCCGATGGCCTCGAAGCCGGCCTCGGCGAGCAGGATGGCCGTGCCGGCATCCCAGGCGTTGGGCATCACGAAGCCGCGCCCGGCGCGATGCAGGGCGAGGAACTGGCGGGCGAGCGTGGGAGAGGCCGTCATGGAGGGGCTCCTGTTTGCGTGTGGATGTCGACATCCTGCGGGTGCGCGACGTGTGCGTCCAACGCATAATTCTCCTGATTTCGTTCGATTCCTTGCATGGGTGGATCCGGTGGACTCAGAAGCGCTCGACACCTTTCTTGCCGTGCACCGCCGCGGCGGCGTCTCGGCCGCCGCGCAGGCGCTCTCGCGCACGCAATCGGCGATCAGCCGGCGGCTCGCGCTGCTGGAGCGCGAGGTGGGCGCACCGCTCTTCGAGCGCATCGGCCGCGGCCTGGTGCTGAGCGAAGTGGGCGCGGCGCTGCTGCCTTACGCCGAGCGCGTGGTGGCGGCGATCGGCGATGCGCGCGCGGCGGCCGAAGCGGCGCAGGCGGGCAACGGCGGCGCGGTGAACCTCGTGACCGTGGGCACGCTCGCGGATGCGCGGCTCGCCGCGGCACTGCAACGCGCCCGCAAGCGCCAGCCGGGGCTGGACCTGCGCCTGCAGACCGCCACCAGCGCCGAGGTGAGCGCGCAGGTGCGCTCGGGCGCGGCCTCGATCGGGCTGCGCTACTTCGACGACCCGGCGCCCGATCTGGAGAGCGTGATCGTGCAGCGCGAGCAGCTGATGGTGGTGTGCCCACCTTCGCACCCGCTCGCCGGAAGGCGCATCGCCACGCTGCTCAAGCTCGCGCACGAGCGCTGGCTCGCGTTTCCGGTGCTGGAGCGGCGCAACGAGGCGTTCGCGACGAGCGTGTTCGCGCAGTTCACCACGCGCGGCGTGGACCGCCTCGACTGGGTGGCGATCGACAGCCTGAGCGCGCAGAAGCGCCTGGTGCAGGCCGCCTTCGGGCTCGCGCTGCTGCAGGCGAGTGCGGTGGAGGAAGAGCTGCGGCGCGGGGAGTTGGCACGCATCGAGGTGGGTGACCTGAAGGTGAGCGTGCCGGTGGCGCTGGTGACGCGCCGGGGCGCGTTCATGAGCGTGGGGGCGCGGGTGGTGGCGGGCGAGCTGGGGAAACTGGGCAAGGGCTGAGGGGCTTCGATACCTCAGCGCGAACGGTGGTTGGGTGCGGCCTGAAACGGACTCGGCCCTCCGTTCGCCCTGAGCGTGTCGAAGGGCCTGCGCTGAGATGCGCGCATGGGCTTCGACAAGCTCAGCCCGAACGGTAGGTGGCTCGGTGCTGGGCTTCGATACCTCAGCCCGAACGGTGATCGGACTCCACCTGATCGAATCACCCCACCCTCCGTTCGCCCCGAGGTATCGAAGGGCCCGCGC
>JBIQJS010000004.1:0-76277 GCA_044507405.1 Rubrivivax sp.
CGCCTGGCGGGCGCATTCCTCGGCCGTCTGGAAGAGCGGGCCCATGTCGACGTCGTAGCCGAGGTCGGCAAACGCGGTGGCCACGACCTTGGCGCCGCGGTCGTGTCCGTCTTGCCCCAGCTTGGCGATCATCACGCGCGGTCGCCGGCCCTGCGCTTCGGCGAAGGCGGCGATCTCCTGCTGGAGCTGGCTCCAGCCTTCGGCACTGTCGTATGCGGCTGCGTACACCCCGGTCACCTTCTGCGTGTCGGCGCGATGGCGCCCCCAGACCTTCTCGAGCGCGTCGCTCACCTCGCCCACCGTCGCGCGCAGGCGGATTGCCTGGATGGACAGGTCGAGCAGGTTGCCCGAGCCACTCTCCGCGCATCGCGTCAGCGCGTCAAGCGCGGCTTGCACCGCCTTCGCGTCGCGCGTGGCGCGGATCTTCTGCAGGCGCGCGATCTGCGCGTCGCGCACCGCATGGTTGTCGATGTCGCGCGCCTCGATCGGGTCCTCGTTCTGCAGGCGGTACTTGTTGACGCCCACGATCACGTCCTGGCCCGAGTCGATGCGAGCCTGCTTCTCGGCGGCGCTCGCCTCGATCTTGAGCTTGGCCCAGCCGCTCTGCACGGCCTTGGTCATGCCGCCCATGGCCTCGACCTCTTCGATGATGGCCCAGGCGGTGTCGGCCATGTCCTGGGTGAGCTTCTCCATCATGTAGCTGCCGGCCCAGGGGTCGACCACGTTCGTGATGTGCGTCTCTTCCTGGATGATGAGTTGCGTGTTGCGCGCGATGCGGGCCGAGAAGTCGGTGGGCAGCGCGATGGCCTCGTCGAACGAATTGGTGTGCAGCGACTGCGTGCCGCCGAACACCGCCGCCATGGCCTCGATGGTGGTGCGCACCACGTTGTTGTACGGGTCCTGCTCGGTGAGGCTCCAGCCCGAGGTCTGGCAGTGGGTGCGCAGCATCAGGCTCTTGTCGTTCTTCGGGCTGAACTCTTTCATGATGCGCCACCACAGCAGGCGCGCGGCGCGCATCTTGGCCACTTCGAGATAGAAGTTCATGCCGATGGCCCAGAAGAAGCTCAGCCGCCCGGCGAAGGCATCCACGTCCAGGCCCTTGGCGAGCGCCGTCTTCACGTACTCGCGGCCGTCGGCCAGCGTGAAGGCAAGTTCCAGCGCCTGGTTGGCGCCGGCTTCCTGCATGTGGTAGCCGGAGATGCTGATCGAGTTGAACTTCGGCATGTGATGCGCCGTGTACTCGATGATGTCGCCCACCACCCGCATGCTCGGCTCGGGCGGGTAGATGTAGGTGTTGCGGACCATGAACTCCTTGAGGATGTCGTTCTGGATGGTCCCGGACAACTTGTCCTGCGACACGCCCTGCTCCTCGGCCGCGACCACGTAGCCCGCGAGCACCGGCAGCACGGCGCCGTTCATGGTCATGGACACGCTCACCCGGTCGAGCGGAATGCCGTCGAAGAGGATCTTCATGTCCTCCACCGAATCGATGGCCACGCCAGCCTTGCCGACGTCGCCGGTCACGCGGGGATGGTCGCTGTCGTAGCCGCGGTGGGTCGCGAGGTCGAACGCCACGCTCACGCCCTGCCCGCCCGCGGCGAGCGCCTGGCGGTAGAAGGCGTTGCTCTCTTCGGCGGTGGAGAAGCCGGCGTACTGGCGGATGGTCCACGGCCGGCCGGCGTACATGGTCGCCTGCGGGCCGCGCACGAAAGGCGCGAAGCCGGGCAGCGTGTCGGTGTGCGGCAGGCCCTGTACGTCGGCCGCGGTGTAGAGCGGCTTCACGACGATGCCTTCGGGCGTCACCCAGTTGAGGGCGTCGACGTTGCCGCCCGGGGCGGACTTGGCGGCAGCCTTCTGCCAGGCGGCGAGCGCCTCGGGGGTGAGGGGGTGGTCAGCCATGGTGTGAGGGTGGCGTGTGCGTGGTGCGTGTGCAGGATGCGTGTGCGGCGCCGGCTGTGCGCCCGACGCCGGGCGCAGGCCGCCCGGGTCTGGATCGCAGCCTCGCCACTCGGTCAAAAAATATCCGGCTGCCACTGTAATTCAAAATTGAATTATTTCTACAATGCGCGGCATCACTTCGTCAGGACTTCTCTGCGGCGCATCGCCCACGCCCCGCGCTCACCCGAGATTCACCCACGCATGTCCAGCACCACGACCCGCCCCGAGCCCACCCCGGCGTCGTCGCGCCTGCGCGAAAGCGCCCTCTATGAGCAGGTGGCCGAGCGGCTGCGCGCGCGCATCCTGGCGCACACGCTGCCCCCAGGCACCTGGATCGACGAGCAGGCGCTGGCCGCCGAGTTCGGCATCAGCCGCACGCCCCTGCGCGAGGCGCTCAAGGTGCTGGCCGCCGAAGGGCTGGTGACGATGAAGCTGCGGCGCGGCGCCTACGTCACCGAGGTGTCGGAGCGCGACCTGACCGAGGTCTTCCACCTGCTCGCACTGCTCGAGAGCGACGCGGCGACCACCGTCGCCACGCGGGCAAGCGATGCCGAACTCGCCGAACTCGATGCGCTGCACCAGGCGCTGGAAGCCAACGTCGGCGACCGCGACGCCTTCTTCAGCGCCAACGAGCGCTTCCACATGCGCCTGCTCGAGATCGCCGGCAACCGCTGGACGCAGTTGATGGTCAACGACCTGCGCAAGGTGATGAAGCTCAACCGCCACCACTCGCTGTTCAAGCAGGGCCGGCTGGAGGCTTCGCTCGACGAGCACCGGCAGATCCTCGCCGCGCTCAAGGCGCGCGATGCGACGCGCGTACAGCGACTGATGCGCGCGCACATCGACCACGGCCGCGTGGCCGCCGCCCTGCTCTGAGTGCCCGGCCCGCGCGGCCGGAAAAAAACTCCTGCGGCATTTAATGCCCGCGCATGGGGTGTCGTCCTGTATCGGGGAGGGCATCGAACCGGATGCTCCACCCGTACCACCTCACCTCAAGGAGTGTTCAGATGTTGAGCCTTCACACCAACGCCGCCGCCCTCTCGGCGCAAAGCTCGGTCGGCTTCACCCAGAAGTCGCTGTCGACCTCGATGACGCGCCTGTCGACCGGCTACCGCGTCAACTCCGCCATGGACGACGCCGCCGGCCTGCAGATCGCCACCCGCCTGGCGGCCCAGACCCGCGGCCAGTCGGTCGCCATGCGCAACACGCAGAACGGCATCTCGATGCTGCAGACCGCCGAAGGCGCGCTCAGCGAAACCACCAACATCCTGCTGCGCATGAAGGACCTGGCCACCGAGTCGGCGTCCGACACCGCGAGCACCGACGACCGCGTCGCCATCGCCAACGAAATGAAGGCGCTGAACGACGAGCTGGACAACATCTTCAAGAACACCGCCTTCGGCGGCCGCACGCTGTTCACCGGCGCGGCCAAGCTGGCCACCACGACGCAGTTCCAGATCGGCGCGGGCACCGGCGAGACGATGACGCTGGCCAGCGTGACCATCCCGACGGGCTTCTCGATGGGTGCCTCGACCGCCGTGTCGGTGGGTTCGGCTTCCGCCGCCAACGCGCTGATCGGCACCATCAACGCCAAGATCACCGCGCTCGGCACCTTCCGTTCGCAGCTGGGCGCCGTGGCCAACCGCCTGGACCACACCTACAACAACCTCTCCAACATGAACACGAACACGGAAGCCGCCCGTGGCCGGATCATGGACGTGGACTACGCGTCGGAGACTGCCTCGATGACCAAGCAGCAGATGCTGCTGCAGGCCGGCACCTCGATGCTCAAGCAGAGCTCGAGCATGTCGCAGCTCGTCATGTCGCTGATGCAGTAAAGGCGTCGCCGCCGGCCGGCCCCGCACGGGGCCGCCGGCCCGAACCCCTCGCCGCACAGGCGTACCCGCCAGGCCGCGAGCCTGGCTGCTTTCGTTACAGCCGGCGCATGTCGATGACCGGATAAGCACCGCGGAAGCCGGCCAGTTCTGCCGCAGCGCAGCCGATCGCGTTCCTAGAATTTTTGGCCAGCCCTTGCCCGACGAGACATGCACGCGAGCCTTCAAGCCCGACCCCATCCGCAAGCCCACAAGCATTGGCACGCCGGCCAGCGCGCCGACCAGCGCGGCGACTGGCAGACGGCCCTGCGCGAGTACCAGCGGGCCACGCAGCTCGCGCCGCGCGACGCGCTCTACTGGCTGAGCCTGGCCACCACGCAGCTCCAGCTCGGCTCGCCGCAACAAGCGCAGGCCGCCGCCGAGCGCGCCCTCGACCTCGAGCCGGGCAACGAGATCGCCCTGCCGCTGCTCGCCCGCGCGCTGTCCGAGCAGAACCAGCACAGCCAGGCCGCCGACATGCTCGAGCGCCTGCCCGCCAGCGTGCCGCGCACGGCCGAGCTGATGATGGCGCAGGCCGAGGCGCTGCTGCGCGCCGAGCGCTGGCAGGAGGCGGTGGCGAAGTACATGCTGGTGCTGCAGAAGGACGTGCGCAATTCGCTCGCCTACCAGCACCTCGCGCTGTGCTTCCAGGCCATCAACCGCCCGCGCGACGCCGCGGTGTGCCTCGAGACCGCCGCGCTGACGGACAAGACGGGCAACGTGCGCCTGCTGGCGCTGTCGCAACTCGTCCAGATGCTGCGCCAGGCCGCCGAATGGCCCGACCTCGCCAAGCACACCGCCGCATTGCTGCAGGCCCTCGACCAGAGCAACGAGGACGTCGCCGCGCAGATCGTGCCCTTCACGCTGCTCGCGATCCCCACCACCGCGCAGCAGCAGTTGCGCGTCGCCGCGCTGCAGAACGCGTCGGTGGTGCGCCGCATCCAGCCGCTGCCGGCCCCGGCCGCCCGAGCACCGGGCCGCATCCGCGTGGGCTACCTGTCGGCTGACTTCTGCAATCACGCCACGATGCACCTCATGGCCGAGCTGCTGGAGCTGCACGACCGCGAGCGCTTCGAGATCTTCCTGTACTGCCACAGTCCGCAGGACGGCTCACCCTGGCAGGCGCGCGCGCGCGCCGCCGCCGACCACTTCCGCGACGTGCGCCACCTGCCCGACGCCGACGTCGCGCGGCTGATGCGCGAGGACGGCGTCGACATCGCCATCGACCTCAAGGGCCACACCAAGGACACCCGCTTCCAGCTCCTCGCCTACCGGCCCGCGCCGGTGCAGGTGGGCTACCTGGGTTACCCCGGCACCAGCGGCGCCGGCTTCCTCGACTACGTGATCGGCGACCCTGTCGTCACGCCGATGTCGCACGCGGCGCACTACAGCGAGCACATCGCGCAGATGCCGCACAGCTACCAGCCCAACGACAGCCACCGCGTCCTGCCCGCCCGGCCGTCGCGCGCCGAACAGGGCCTGCCCGAGGACGCCATCGTGCTGTGCTCCTTCAACCAGATCTACAAGATCTCGCCCGACGTGGCCGACGTGTGGGCGCGCATCCTGCGCGACGCACCGCGCGCCGTGCTCTGGCAGGTGGTGTGGAACGAACAGGCCGCCGCCAACCTCGTGCGCGAGCTCGGCGCGCGCGGCGTGACGCCGGAGCGGCTCTACTTCTCGCCCCACGCCTCGGCGCACGAGAACCTCGCGCGCCTGCAGTGCGCCGACCTGATGCTCGACACCTGGCCCTGCAACGCCCACACCACCGCCAGCGATGCGCTGTGGGCCGGCGTGCCGGTGCTCACCACGCCGGGCGAGACGTACGCCTCGCGCGTGGCGGCCAGCCTCGTGACGGCGTGCGGCCTGCCGGGTATGGTGTGCGCCGATCCCGAGGCCTACGCCGAGCGCGCCATCGCCCTGGCCACCGACACGGCCGCGCTGCGCGCCGCGCAGCAGCACCTCGCGCAGCACCGCCGCACCCTGCCGCTCTTCGACAGCACGCGCTACACGCGCGACTTCGAGGCACTGCTGCAGCGCATGTTCGACCGCGCGCAACAGGGGCTGGCGCCGGACCACCTGCCCGCAGCCGCATGAGCCCTGCCGACCGCACCTACTACGACGGCCTCAACCTGAAGCTGCTGGCCGCCATTCCCGAGGATGCGCGCCACGTCCTCGAACTCGGCTGCGCCAACGGCCGCCTGGGCCGGCGCTACAAGGAACTGCACCCGCGCGCCCGCTGGCACGGCGTGGACCTGTCCGCCGAGGCGGTGGCCGCGGCCACGCCGCACCTGGATCGCGTGACGCAGATGAACCTGGACGAGCCCGACCTGCCCGCGCTCGGCCAAGGCTACGACGCCATCGTCATCGGCGACCTGCTGGAGCACCTGCGCCAGCCCGGCCGCCTGCTGCAGACGCTGCACGCCATCAGCCGCCCCGACGCGACCATCGTCTGCTGCGTGCCCAACATGGGCCACCTGTCGGTGCTGGAGCGCCTGGTGGCCGGCGACATCAGCTACGACAGCGCGGGGCTGCTCGACGAGACGCACACGCGCTTCTTCACGCAGGCGTCGGCCGGCAAGCTCTTCCTCGACGCCGGCTGGCTGCCCGACCTGCACGACCAGTACCGCGCCGAGCCGCCCCGGACCGAGTTCTACGGCCACATCCTCCAGGCCGCGCAGGCGCTGGGCGTGCCGCCGGCGACGGCCGGTCAGAACTTCGGGCTCTACCAGATGGTCCTGCGCTGCCGCAAATGGACGCCGGCGCCGGCGACGGCCGGTGCGCCCTTCTCGGTCATCGTGCCCGTGAACCGGCCGTGGCAGTTCGAGCTCAACATCGCACGCTCGCCGGGCCTCGCCGAAGTCGGTGCGCAGGTCATCCCGGTGGTCGGTGCCGGCAGCGCCGCCGAGGCCTACGCGCAGGGCGCGGCACAGGCCCGCCATCCGTGGCGCGTGATGGCGCACCAGGACGTGTATTTCCCCCGCGGCAGCGGCCACGCGCTCGCCGCCGAGCTGGCGCGGCTCGACGCCTCGGGCCGCAGCGGCGCGCCCATCGGCTTCGCCGGGCTGGAGTCGCGCCCGGGCCACCAGGCGATGGCCGGCCTCGTGCTGGACCGCTGCCGCATGTTCGACCACCCCGCCTCGCAGCAGGCCGCGAGCCTGGACGAACTGGCCATCGTGCTGCACGAGAAGTCGCGCCTGGCGATCGACCCGGCGCTCGGCTGGCACCTCTGGGCCACCGACCTGTGCCTGCAGGCCGAAGCGCTCACCGGCCGCCAGATCGCGCAGGTGCTGCGCATCCCGCTCTTCCACAACTCGACCAACGACGCGGTGCTGCCGGCGGCCTTCCACCAGAGCGTGGCCCGCCTGTTCGACAAGCACCCGCGGTGCACGCAGGTCTCCACCCTGTGCGGAGACTTCACGCGCGCCGCTGCGCAGGCGACGGCCGTGGCCTGATCGGCCCGGACGCGGCGAACCGACAGGGGGCTCCGCGGAGCCCCTCGTCGCTTGCGCGCGCGGGCGCGCCTCAGGGGTTCAGCAGCGCCGCGAACGCGTCGTCGGTGGACAGCGGCGCCACCTGCGGTTGCGCCGGCGCCTCGGTCGGCACGTCGCCGTCGTCGGGCAGCCCGCCGAAGTCGGCCTGCATGGTGCGGGCGATGGTGCGCTCGCGCCAGGTGGTCACCACCTTGGTGAGCGTGAGCTTCATGAACGCGGCCTGCGCCTGCTCGCACGGCTGGAGCTGCAGGTCCAGCCACTGGAAGGCCGTGAGGTCGAAGCGGTGCTCGAACCATCCGAGGTACCAGAACCAGTCGGTGTAGTAGAGCCACGACTGCTCGTTGAGCGCACGCAGGTGCGTCGGGTCCTGCCACGCGGTGGCGGCGTGCTCGTACGGCACCTCGATCTCGAACTCGCCACCCAGCTTGAGCAAGGCGAGCACGTTGGTCATGAGCTGCGGCAGGTCGGGCACGTGCTCGAGCACGTTGTTCGCATAGACACTGTCGAACGTGCCGGCCTCCAGCCGCACCTCGCCGCCACGGCAGCCCGCGAGCGCCAGCGGAAAGGCAACCGGGCGGCCGAGGTCCACCACCACGTCGGGCTCGGCGCGTTCGAGGATGTCGACGTTGAGCCAGCCCGGCTTGTAGTCCTTGCCCGAACCGAGGTTCATGCGCGTCGGCCGCCACGGCCCGGCCGGCTGGCGCCGCTTGGTCATCTGCGCGTAGCCCACCGCGAAGGCGAGCAGGTCGGCATAGGCCTCCAGGCAGTCCTGCCGCGCGAAGCGGTCGAGCTGGTCGCGCGCCTGCGCATAGTAGGCCGCCGTCTTGAACTCATGGCGGAAGAAGCGCTCGACCGCGGCGGCGTCGTCGAGCCAGAACACCGACGACTCGAAGCCCGCCGGCGGCAAGGTGCGCGCGGTGCGCTCCGAGATGACCGGCGTACCCATCGACAGGCAGTGGAAGGCGCGCGCCTGCTCGAAGCGGGCGCTCTCGTAGTAGTGGCAGTTGAGCACCGCCTTGGCCTGGCCGAGGAAGTGGTCGCGCTCCGCCCCGTAGAGCGGAAAGTCGAAGCTCGCCACCTGCACGCCGCAGGCCTCCACGCGGTCGATGAAGGCCTTGCGCCGCTCGTTCAGGCTGCCGAAGAACAGCAGGTCGATGGGGCGCTCTTCCAGCGGCAGCGCATGCGGGTCGTGCAGATAGGGCGCGTGGAGGAAGGGCACGAGCGGCACGTCCAGCGGGTCGGTCGCGTAGGCCGCGACGTTGGCCACGTCGTAGTCGACCACGGCGCCGCTGCGCAGGAGCTGCAGGTAGGCCGGATCGATCTGCGCGCCGCCCTCGCCGAGCTGCTCGAGGTTGACGAAGACGCACGGCGAGCGCCGCGCCCATTCGGGCGGAAAACCCAGGTGCGCGCCGAAGACGAAGTTGACGGCGTCCTCGCGCAGCCGGTTCTTGCCCACCGTCACTTGCGCGCCCAGGCGCCGGAACTGGTGGCGGAAATAGCGCGCGTGGTCCACGAACCCGAGCGAGTGCATGTAGCCCGGGGGCTGGATGATGGCGAGATGGACGGGAGGCATGTGCATGGTGGAATGCGCCGGCGGCTGGCCGGTCGTGTCGTGTGTGGAGAAGGGGGTGGCGGCAAAGGCGGTCGTCGTCATGTTCGTGAGCAGGCCCTCCGCATGGTTCGCACGAGCGCGGCGGGCCGATCGACACCCCGCTTAACCCGACGCCGCGCCAGGTCGCCTCTCTTGGGCAGAGCCGGGAGAGCCCTCCGGCGCAGCCCCCGACCCGCTCCCCCATGGCGATAGAACGAATCACGGCAGTCGCCCTGCCCGCGCCCGTGGCGCGGCACACCGCGCAGCGCCCCGCACCGCAAGGCGGCGACACCGTGCGCCTGACCGTCGACGCGACGCTGCTCGACGACGTGCTGGCGACGCTGCCCGACGGGCAGACGCTGCGCCTGGCAGGCCTCGGGCCGCATGCCCGACACCTGAGCGCCGGCGATGTGCTGCTGATGCGCGTGCTGGCCAACGGGCCGAGGCTGGAACTCGCGCTCGTCGACACGCCGCTGCGCGGCGCGGCGAGCGCCGGCACGCCCGCACTCGCGTCGCAGGCCATGCAGCCCGACCAGCTCGCGCAGCGCCAGTTGAGCTGGCGCCCGCCCGAGGCGGCCGCCCTCGCCCACTCGTGGCGCTCGATGGTGCTGTCGGCCTACGCACCCGCGCTCGCGCACGCACGGGCGCAGACCACGTCGACCGTCGCCCGCGACCTGCCGGCCGCAGCGCGCGCGGCCGAAGCGCTCCCGGTGCTGCGCGAAGCGGGCACGCTGGCCGCGGCACCGCCGCCTGCCGCCGCCTTGACCCATGCGCCGCTCGACCGCTGGCTCTTCCCCGCCTATGCGTGGGGCGGCCTGCACCTGATGCTGCGGCTCGTCGAGCCCGACGACGGACCGCCGCCCCGCCCCCCGCGCAGACGCCGCGGCCCGCTCGCCGTCAACCTCGAGGTCGACGTGCCGGGCCTCGGCCGCGTGGCCGTGCAGGTGCGCCTGGTGGCGCCCGGCGTTCAGCTCGTGTTCTTCGTCGAGCACGAGGCTGCGTTGCAGCCGGTGCGCCAGGCGCTGCCGTCGCTGAGCCAGACGCTGCTCGCGGCCGATCTCCGCCTGGTGCGCTGCGGCGTGGTGCGCGGCCTGCCGGGGGGCCGCCCCGTCGACGAGGCGGCCGGCCGCGGGCTCGCCGCCGCGCAGCTCCTGCCCCCGCCGCTCTTTCGCGCCGCCGCCGAAGTGGCCGTGGCGCTGTCGGCCTGGGTGCCGCCCGAAGGCTTCCACCCGGTGGCCGGCGGCGGGTTGGCCGGCGCCTGAGAGAGCGCGCCGCACCATCAGCCGAGCGTCCCGATCACGCTCACCTCGCGCTGCTCGGGCACTTCGTTGTACGACAGCACGTGCAGCCCCGGCGCGAAGAGCCGCGCGTAGCGTGCGAGCAGCGGCCGGATCTGCGGCATCACCAGCAGCAGCGGCGGCGTGGACTGCTGCTTCATCTGCTCGCGCGCCATCGGCATGTTGGTCTGGAGCTGCGACAGCAGGTTGGGATCGATCGGATAGTTGTCGAGCGCCACCTTGCCCGCCTGGCGCGCCTGGTTGAGCGACGCGAGCAGCATGTTCTCGAGCTCGCCGCCGAGGTTGAAGGCCTTCATCTCGGGCCGGTTGCCGATGAGCGAGGCGACGATCTGGCGCCGCAGGGCGCAGCGCACCTCGGCCGCGAGCAGGATCGGGTCCTTGGTCGTCTCGGAGGCGTCGAGCAGCGTGGTGGCGATGGGCACGATGTCCTTGAGCGACACGCCCTCCACGAGCAGCGTGCGCAGCACCTTGAGGAGCTGCGTGTGCGTGAGCGCCTTCTCCAGCGCCGCCGACAGCTTGGGTGCGAGCGCGGCCAGCCGCTCGAGCAGCGCCGACACGTCCTCGTGGCGCAACAGCTCGGCCATGTGCTCGCGCATCAGCTTGGACAGGTGCGTGGTCACCACGCTCGCCGGGTCCACCACCTGGTAGCCCAGGCCCAGCGCGTGGGCCTTGTGCTCCGGGTCGATCCACGTCACCGGCAGGCCATAGGCCGGCTCCACGCCGGGGATGCCGTCGAGTTCACCGTAGGTGCGCGGCGACGGGATCGCCATCAGCTTGTCGGCGAAGACCTCCGCCTGCGCGATGGGCACGCCGCTCAGCAACACCGCGTACTGCGAGGGCTGCAGGCCCAGGTCGTCGCGCAGGCCGATGGGCGGCAGCAGCAGCCCCATGGCCTCGCTCAGGCTCTGGCGTACGCCCTTCACGCGCTGCGTGAGCGGCGCGCCCCGGCCCACGTCGATCAGGCTCACGAGCTTGTAGCCGAGCGACACCGAGATGGGTTCGACCACCGGCAGGCTGCGCCACTCGAGTTCGGGCGGCTTCTCGCTCAGCAGCGCGGCTTCGACGGCCGCGTAGTCGGGCTCGGCCGACTTCACGCCGTTCTTGCGGATGCGCCAGCCGACGTAGGCGAGCACCAGCGCGAAGAGGCCGAACATCATCCACGGCATGCCCGGGATCAGCGCCAGCACGAGCATCATGCCGGCCGCACTGAACATCACGCCCGGCGAGGCGAGGAGCTGCCCGCCCACCTGCTGCTCGAAGTCGCCCGCGTCGCTGATCCGCGTGACGAGGATGGCGGCCGCCGCCGACAGCAGCAGCGCCGGCACCTGCGCCACCAGGCCGTCGCCGATGGTCAGCAGCGCGTACTGGCGGAACGAGTCGCCGAACGAGAGGTCGTGCATCAGCGCGCCGATGGCCACGCCGCCCACGATGTTGATGATGAGGATGAGGATGCTCGCGATGGCATCGCCGCGCACGAACTTCGACGCGCCGTCCATCGCGCCGTAGAAGTCGGCCTCGGCGGCCACGTCGCGCCGGCGGGCCTGCGCCTTCTCCTGGTTGATGAGGCCGGCGTTGAGGTCGGCGTCGATCGCCATCTGCTTGCCGGGCAGCGCATCGAGCGTGAAGCGTGCCGACACCTCGGAAATGCGCTCGGCGCCCTTGGTCACCACGATGAAGTTGATGATCATCAGGATGACGAACACCACCAGGCCGACGACGAAGTTGCCGCCGATCACCACGTTGCCGAAGGCTTCGATCACCTGCCCGGCCGCGTGCGTGCCCTCGTGGCCGTGCAGCAGCACGACGCGCGTGGAGGCGACGTTGAGCGACAGCCGCAGCATCGTCGTCACGAGGATCACGGTCGGGAAGACCGAGAAGTCGAGCGGCCGCTTGGCCGTCACGCTCACCAGGATGACGATGAGCGCGAGCACGATGTTGAACGTGAAGAGCACGTCCAGCACCATCGGCGACAGCGGCAGGATGATCATGGCCAGCATGACCATGAGGAACAGCGGCGTCGCGAACTTGTGGCGCCGCGCTTCGGCGGCGAGGGTCTTCAGGAAACTCATGCGGTCGCAACCTCACTCAGATGCGCGGGAACGGGCAGGTCGTCCGGCAGCGAGGGCTGCGCCCTGCGGCGCCCGCTGCGGAAGGCCTGGATCTGCAGCACGTAGTTCAGGACCTGCGCGACGGCCGCGTAGAGCGCGGCGGGAATCTGCTGCTGGACCTGGCTCGTGTTGTAGATGGCGCGCGCAAGCGGCGGCATGGGCACCGTCTCGACGCCGTGCTCGGCGGCCACTTGCCGGATGTAGAGCGCCATCTCGTCCACGCCCTTGGCGACGACGAACGGCGCCTCGGCGCGCTGCTCGTCGTACTTGAGCGCGACGGCGTAGTGCTCGGGGTTGACGATCACCACGTCGGCCGTGGGCACGGCCTTGCGCACCGTGCGCTGCGCCATCTGCCGCTGGAGCTGGCGAATGCGCTGGCGCACCTCGGGCCGGCCCTCGCTGGACTTGTGCTCGTCCTTCACCTCCTGCTTGCTCATGCGCTGACCCTGGGTGAAGAAGAAAGCCTGAGCCGGCACGTCCACGAGCGCGAAGGCAATGAAGACGAGCGCCATGGCGAGCAGCCCGTCGAGCATCAGGTCGGCGCCCTGCAGCAGCGCCTGGTCGAACGACATGCCCTGCAGCCCGAGGAACTGCGAAATGCCCGTGCGCGCCACGTACCAGAGCACACCTCCGAGCGCGAGGGCCTTGCCCACCGACAGGGCGAAGTCGAACCAGTGCTTGCGCGTGGCGAGCTTGCCCAGGTTCTTGGCCGGGCTCAGCCGCTCGAGCTTGGGGCTGAGGTTCTGGACCGAGGCCACCAGCCCGCCCGGCACCACGCCGGCGATGAGGATGGCCAGCGGCACCACGCACAGCGGGAGCACCATCTTGAAGATGAGCCCCATGGTGACCATGAAGACCACCGACCAGGCGTTGCCGATGCTGCCCTCGCCGTCGAGCGTGGCGAAGCCGAGGTGGAAGAGGCTGCGCAGATCGTCCAGGTAGCCAGGCATCAGCAGCACGATGAGCTTGAGCGAGACCACGATGCCGATCGCCGTGCCGAGGTCGCGCGAGCGCGCCACCTGGCCCCGGTCACGCGCCTTCTTGAGCTTCTGCGCCGAGGGCTTCTCGGTCTTGTCGCCGCTGGCGTCACTGGCCGACATGGTTCAGCGCCCCTGTGCCATCTGCTGATGCAGCGCATCGAGCACGCGCCCCGTCATGCGCACGTAGTGGTCGGGCACGAAGCGCACCACGTAGCTCAGCATGAGGAGCCCGAAGAGCGTGATCACCGAGAACCCGAGCGAGAAGAGGTTGAGGGCGGGCGCGACGCGGTTGAGGAAGCCGAAGCCGATCTGCACGACGAACATCGAGAAGACGATCGGCAGCGCGAGCAGCATGGCGGCGGCGAACACCCACGCCACGTTCAGCGCGAGCGTCTCCAGGCTGATGGAGGCGAGGCCCGTGCCGACCGGCCAGACCTTGAGGCTCGCGCCCACCACACCGGTGAGCACCAGGTGGCCGTCGATGCCGAAGAAGACGAGGATGCACAGGATGGACAGCAGGCTGGAGACCACGTCGGAGGAGTTGCCGTTCATGGGGTCGTTCATCACCGCCATCGACAGCGCCATCTGCGACGACACCACGTAGCCGAGCACCAGCATCACCGCCACCGTGAGGTGGAAGGCGAGCCCGATGACGAAGCCGATGGCCACCTGCTCCACCGTCGCGAGGACGCCGCGCATGGAGAACGGGTCGATGGCCACCAGCGGCTGCGACATCGGCAGCAGCACCACCGCCAGCACCACCGAGACCAGCACCCGCACGCGCACCGGCACCGTGTGCTCGCCGAGCGCCGGCGCCGCACTGAACATCGCGAGCACCCGGCAGAAGGGCCACCAGAGCGCCTGCAGCTGCTCGACCAGTTGCGCGAACACGATCTCCATCGGCGCGCGTCACCCGACCAGCGTGGCGGCCCGCTCGAAGATCGAGACGCAGAAGTCCATCAGGTAACCCACCATCCAGCGCCCCATGGCGCCGATGACAAGCAGCGTGACGAGCAGGCGCGGCAGGAAGCTCAGCGTCTGCTCGTTGATCTGCGTGGCCGCCTGGAAGAGCGCCACCAGCAAGCCGGTGATGAGGCTGGGCACGACCACCAACGCGGTGAGCAGCATCACCACCTGCAGGCTCTCGCTCACCAGGTCGACCGCGATGTCGGGCGTCATCGTCAGTAGGCCTGGATGCTGGTGACGAGGGTGTTGACGGTGAGCGTCCAGCCGTCCACCAGCACGAAGAGCAGCAGCTTGAGCGGCAGCGAGATGACCAGTGGGGAGAGCATCATCATCCCCATGGCCATCAGCACCGAGGCCACCACCAGGTCGATGACGAGGAAGGGAATGAAGAGCATGCAGCCGATCTGGAACGCCGTCTTCACCTCGCTCAGCACGAAGGCGGCGAGCTTGACGGTGAAGGCATGGTCCTTGGGGTCGGCAACGTCCTTCTCGCCGGCCAGGCGCGAGATCTGCCCAAGCGCGGCCTTGCTGGTCTGCGCGAGCATGAAGGTCGAGACCGGGTCCTCGGCACGCAGCAGCGCCTCCTGCAGGCCGATCTGCTCCTGGTCGTAGGGCTGGAAGGCTTTCGTCCAGACCTGGTCGCCCACCGGCTTCATCACGAGCAGGGTGAGGATGAGCGCGATGCCGGTGATGATGCGGTTGGGCAGGCCCTGCTGCAGGCCGAGCGCCTGGCGCAGCAGGGACAGCACGATCACGAAGCGCGTGAAGCTCGTCATCATCATCGCCATCACGGGCAGCAGCCCGAGCAGCGTCATGATGACCAGCACCTGCGTCTTGACCGTGAACTCGGTCTTGGCGCCGTTGGTCGTCTGGCCCAGCAGTTCGATGGTGTTGGCCTGCGCCGTGTCGCTCAGCATGGCGAGCGACAGCGCGAGCAGGCCCAGGCCCAGCAGCAGCACCCCGCGGCGTGCGGCCGGCAGGCGCGGGAGATCGGTCATGGGGCCAGGCTGTCGAGGTCCAGGCCGTCGAGGTCGACGACCTTGAGCCCGTAGTTCTCGCCCGCGACCACCACCTCGGCGCGACCGATGGGGCTGCCGTTGACCTTGATCACCAGGGCCTCGCCCGCCAGCGTGTCGAGTTCGACCACGCTCTCGGGGCCGATGTCCATCAGGTCCTGCAGCGACAGGCGCGCCGAGCCGACCTCCAGGGTGAGCGTGACCGGGATCTTGCGCAGCATGGGCGCGATGTCGCGCCGCGCGCGGGCCGGGGCGGCGGGCGCGGCGGCTTCGACCTCGGCGTCGTCGGCGGGCAGGTCGGTCAGCAGGTTCTCGATGTCGAGCTTGTCGTCGTTCATGCGTTCAACTCAGTCAGTCCACGGATTCAAACGAGGTCAGGCACAGCTTGCCGCCGTGTTCGGCCACCGCGGCGGTGTAGATCCGCGAGTCGTCGATGAGCACGTCGGCCGCGCCCAGGCGGATCGGGATGACGTCGCCGACCTCGAGGTCGAGCAGCTCGCCCAGCGTGAGCTGCTTCTCGAGCAGCCGTGCCACCAGCGCGAGCTGCAGCCGCGCGGGCAGCGGCGCAAGCGCCGGCGCGGCCTCGCGCGGCCTGCTTTCACGCTGCGGCGCGATGTGGCGCAGCAGCAGGCCCATCCACGCCTCGTCGAGGGTGAACCACACGACGCCGTCGAGCGCAAGTGCGGTTTCGCGCAGTTCCACGCGCAGCATCCAGGTGCCGGCCGCGCTGCGCGGCGTGGGCACCGGGGCGAAGTGGCGCGGCTCGGCGGCGCCCGCCTCGCCCGCCGGGTCCAGCGCATCGATGCGTTGGGCCAGGAGCCCGACCAGGCGCGCGGCGAGCGTGGCGGCCAGGCGCTCCTCGGTGGCCGTCTCGGGCACGTGCTCGCCTGCGGTGTGCAGGGCCGGATCGCCGTAGCGGTACGCGAGGATGCACAGCAGCAGCCGGCGCTCGATGGCGCAGCCGATGCGGCCCAGGCTGTCGGCATGGACCTGCCAGCGTGTCGCGGCCACGTCGATCGGGCCCGCGCGGTAGAGCGTGACGGCGCCGACGTCGAACGACGCGCGGTAGCGCCGGTTCATGTCGCGCACGAAGAACTCGGCCATGTCCTCCTTCCACTGCGCGGTGAATGCATGCAGCAGGTGAATCGGGCGCCCGAGCGTGCAGGGGTCCAGCACGTCGTGCTCGCGACGCGATGGAGGCCGGCCCGGCCGTGATGAGGTGGGTTGCGTCATGTCAGGTGCGTGGACAAGCGTATGTGTACGGTAAAGGCCACCGCACCCGGTTGGTTTCGGAAGATGCGCCACGTTCTTGAGGCTGTTCCGCCGATTCCGCGGCACGCTGCAACGTGTTTTCCGTGATGTTTTCTGCAGGTGGCAAGACGCGATCCGCGTGGCGCGCAGGCGCATGCGCATGCGCCACGGATTCGCACGCGCATCCAGTGGCGTCGGCAGCCGTACGGATACGCCTAAACCGGAGCGGCCCGGGCAGACCGCTCCGAGCCGCGCTTCACCTCGCCGCGCTCAGCGCGCGGCGGCTTCGCCGGTGAGCTTGCACAGGGTGTCGACGATGTCGCGCACCACGAGGCGCCGCACGCGCGGCACGTCGTCGATCTTGTAACGCTCGACCGCAAGCGTCGCGTGCAGGTAGCCGATCATCTTGACGTAGAAGAGATCCATCGCGAAGCGCAGCTTCTTCTCGGTGACGGGCCGGCCGTGTGCGCACGCGAGCACGCGCTCGCGCGTGAGCGTGCGGATCTGCATCGTCACCGGCTCGTCGTCGAACTTGATCGTGACCCCCCCCGGCGCGCCCAGGTCGGACAGGTAGACCATGCGGTACCGGTCCGCATGCTCCTCCCAGTACGAGAAGTAGGCCTCCACGTGCGCTTCCACCACCCGCTGCGGCGAGCGCATGCCCTTCCCGGCCGCGAGCAGGCGCTCGAGGAGTTCGCGGAAGAAGTCGATCCAGATCTCGCGCACCAGGTCGAGCTTGCTCGGGAAGTAGCCGTAGAACGACATCGGCGACATGTCGAAGGCCTCGGTGATCGCGCGTATCGACAGCGCTTCGTAGCCCTGCTCCCGGTACAGCTTGCGCGCGTAGTCGAGCAACTGGCGGCGGAACTGGTCCTGGCTTTCTGGCGAGCGTCGACGGGTCTGGGGCATGGCGGGCAGCGTCTGGGGAGCGCGATGTGCGCAACCAGTGTCGGGGAGGCACGCAAGTCGCGTCAGGGTTGCACGAAAAAGGGCCTTGAGGCGTGACGGAATGCGCATTGCCTGCAGTGCGGCGCTTCATGCGCACGCGGCAGCGGTCGCCCTTCCCTCCGTCACCGCCGACCTGCCCGTCACCCGGGGCTCCCGATGCTGCACTTTCCCGCCAACCGCCCTGACCGCGCCCGCACACCCCGCCACCTGCCGCGTTGGCCGCTCGCGCACGCCCCTGCCGGGCGCGTCGCCTCCCATGCGGTCACCTTCGCGTTCGGCGCCGGCAGCGCGGTGCTGCTCTCCCGCGCCTTCGCCGACACCACACCGGGACAGCATGCGCAGGCGCTGGCCGCGCTCGCGGCGCTCGTGGCCCTGGCCGCGCTGCTGGCGGTGGGCCTGCTGGGCGCGCGCCTGCTGCGGCGGCTGCGGCGCGCCACCGAGCGGGCCACGCGGGGCGAGACCACGGTGCGCGAGTTCTTCGCCAGCCACACGCAGCCGATGTGGGTCTTCGACGCCCGCACCCTCGCCTTCCTGACCGTCAACGCCGCCGCCGAGCAGCACTACGGCTACACCGCCGACGAGTTCCGGCGCATGACGCTCAAGGACATCCGGCCCGACGAGGACGTGCCGTCGCTGATGTCGCTGCTGGCCGAGCCGCTGCAGGCGCAGCGCGACGCCGGCATCCTCCGCCACCGCCGCAAGTCGGGCGACCTGATCCACGTGCACTCCACCCTGCACCCCATCCAGTACGAAGGGCGCGACGCCGTGCTCGTGGTGGTCGACGACGTGACCGCGCAGGTGCTGGGCTGGCACACGGCGGAGCGCCAGGAGGCCCGCTACCGCCAGCTCCACGAAAGCCTGCAGCAGGTGCTGTGGCTGGCCGATGCCGACGGCACCCACCTCTACGTGAGCCCGGCGTTCGAACGCGTCTACGGCCGGCCGGTGTCGTCGGTGACGGACGACGTGTCGGTGTGGATGGATGCCATCGCCGAGGAGGATTGGCCGGTCGCCCAGGCGTCGTACGCCACGCTCGCCGAGCACGGCGTCTCGCACTGCGAGTACCGCATCCGCCGCCCCGACGGCGAGCTGCGCTGGGTCAGCGACCGCAAGCAGCACATCCTCGACGCCGACGGCGAGACGCGCATGATCGGTGGCTGCATCGAGGACATCACCGAGCGCCGCAACGCCGAGCGCACGCTGCGCGAGGCCCACGACACCCTGGAGGCGCGGGTGAAGGAGCGCACCTCGGAGTTGCAGGCCCTCAACCGCGAGCTCGACGCCTTCGCCCGCACCGCCGCGCACGACCTGCGTGCGCCGCTCAACGCGATCGGCGGCTTCGTGCAGCTCCTGCAGCTCAAGTACGACCAGGTGCTCGGCGAAGACGGGCAGCGCATGACGCGCCACATCGAGGAGGCGGTGCGCGCGATGTCGCGGCTGGTCGGCGACCTGCTTGCGCTGTCGCAGGTCACGACGCATGCGCTCGAGCTGGTGCCTGTCGACCTGGCAGCGATCGCGCGCACCGTGCTCGCCGACCTCGCGCGGCAGGATCCGCAGCGCGACGTGGCGCTCGTGCTGCCCGACGCGCTGACGGTGCAGGCCGACGCCGGCCTGATGCGCTCGCTGCTCGCCAACCTGCTGGGCAACGCCTGGAAGTACTCGGCCCGCGAGCCGCACGCCACCATCGAGCTGGGCAGCGCCATCTCGGCCGACGGGTCGCCGGTGGTGTTCGTGCGCGACAACGGCGCGGGCTTCGACCCGGCCCAGATGGACCGGCTGTTCCAGCCCTTCCAGCGGCTGCACGCGGCCAGCGAGTTCGCGGGGAACGGCGTGGGGCTGGCCACCTGCCAGCGCATCGTGCTGCGCCACGGCGGACAGATCTGGGCGCAGTCGGCCGTGGGCGCGGGTGCCTGCTTCTTCTTCACGCTGGGCATGCCGCCCGCGTGAAGGCAGGCGGCGGCCGATGAGGTCAGTCGCGCAGGGTCAGCAGCGCCTGCACGCGCTCGCGGTGCACGCCGAGCAGCGACGCGGCCACCGACTGGTGGGAGGCGTAGCCGCGCTCGCGGGCCAGCGCCTCGAAGCGACGCACGAAGGCCGCCGCGGCATCGGCCGTCTCGCCCGGCTGCGCCGCCTCCAGCGCCGCGCCGGCGGCATCGAGCGCGTGCTCGACGTCGCTGCGCGCCTGGCGCACCGCGTCGAGCGCCTGCACCACCTGGGCCAGCGTGTCGCGCATCGCGGCCGGGTCGTCGAGCCGCCAGTGCTGGGGCTGCAGCGCATCGGGTTCGGCATCGACGCGCACGCGGTTGAACTGCCCGGTGGGGAAGCGGATGCCGCCGCCACGCACCGCCAGCGTGTCACGTACCTGGGGCCACGCCGACTCGGGCGTGCTGAAGACGAGGCTGCCCGAGTCGTCGCGGCGCACGCGGATGCGGCTCGCGGCCAGCGCCTGGTCGAAGCGCTGTACCAGGGCCTCGTCGTCCAGGCCGGGCTCCACCAGCACGGTCGGCTGGCTGCGTGCGGCACCGCCCAGCGCGAAGGCGAGCGTCTCCTTCTCGCCGGTCCGCAAGGCCTGGAGCGTGAGGCCGCGCACGGTGAAACGCTGCGGCGCCTCGCCCTCGCCGTACGCGAGGCGCGGGCTCAGGCGCCCCGCCGTCGCGGCCGGTCGCTCGCGCCAGGTGCGGGCGAACTGCTGCAGCGTCTCGGCCGCGGCGCCGGCTTGCGGTTCGCGCCCGGCCAGGCGCGCGCTTACGTCGTGCCTGAGCTGCCGCAGCTGGCCGCTCACCTCGTCGAGGTAGCCGATGGTCCGCTGGGCGCCCGCGACGTGCTGGTTGAGCTGCGGGTTCCAGTCGCGCAGGCCGCCGCGCAGCACGCTCGCGGGCGTGGCGACGACCGGCGCACGCGCCGCCGCGGGCGCGTCCGTGCGCACGCCGGGCAGCGCGCGCACGCCCTCGCTGGTGCGCGTGGCGCCGGGCGCGAGCGTGCCCGGCAGCACGGGGGTCAGGCTCTGCATGCGGCGGGCGGCCTCAGATCACGTCGAAGAGCGACAACGCGCTCACCTTGGCATAGGCCTTCTGCGTGGCCTGCACCGCCTGCGTGTAGCCGTTGAGCCTGACCGCCGCATCGGCGTAGTCGAGCTGGCCGAGCGTGGTCATCGCCTGCTGGTTGGACACGCTCACGTTGCCGTGGTTGTTCTCGAGCGTGTCGAGGATGTTCTGGCGCCCGCCGATGGCGGCGATCTTGGTGCCCACGGCGTCGATGGCGTCGTCGATGCCATCGATGGCGGCCACCACGGCCGCGCGCACCGCCGGGTCGCTCAGGCTCATGCCGGGCTGCTGCAGCTCGTGGCTCGCGCGCTCCAGGCGGTTGAGCAGCTCGGCCATCTCAGGCAGGGTCGTGTTGGCGATCTGGGTCACGCCGTTGCCGACCACCACGTGCTGCAGCTCGGTGTTGCCGGTGTAGCTGTAGCGCGCGCCGGGCAAGGCCGCGTCGTCGCGGGTGAGCGAGGGCGTGGCCGTGGCGGTGCCGGAGAAGAGGTAACGCCCCTCCTGGTCGCGCGCGTTGCCGCTGTAGAAGAGGCTGTCGCGCAAGGCGTCCAGCGATTGCGCGAGCGCCTTCGCGTCCTCGGGGCTGTTGCTGCCGTCGGCGGCCCAGACCATCAGGTCGCGCGCGTTGAGGATGTCCTGCGTCATCGCGTCGAGCGAGGTCTCGTTCTGCTGCAGGCGGCTGCGCAGCGCGCCGATGTTCTCGCGGTACTGGTCGAGCGCGGCCTCCTCGCGGGTGAGCCGCGAGATGCGCACGCTGTTGATCGGGTCGTTCGACGGCAGCTGGATGCGCAGGCCGCTGGCCATCTGCTGCATCACGAACTCGAGCCGCGTGTTGGCCGACTGCAGGGCGGCGCCCATGGTGGCGTGGTACTGGGTGCTGGAAACGCGCATCGCGGGGTCCTCAGAAGGAAGCGAGCATGCTGTCGAAGAGCTCGTTGGCCACGGCCATGACCTTGAGGTTGGCCTGGTACATCTGCTGGTACTGCATCAGGTTGACGGCCTCCTCGTCGGTGTTGACGCCGCTGGTCGACTTCCAGCTCTCGGTCGCCTGGTTGCGCACCGTGCGGGCCGTGCTGAGCGAAGCCTCGTTCTGCTGGCTGTCCATGCCGAGCTTGCCCACGAGCTGTGTGTTGGCGTCGCCCAGGCGCACGAGGCCGAGCGAGGCGACGGTGATCTCCAGGTCCTTCAGGCCGATCAGGGCGAGCAGGTTGGCGTTGTTGCCGGGCTCGGTCGGGCTGGCCGAGAAGGCAAGCTGCGAGGCCGTCACGTCGTGCACGGCGAGGGTGCCCACGCCGCTGCTTGCATCGAAGCGGAAGAGCGGCACGCCCGGGCTGCCGTCGGGCGCGTAGCCGGCCGCGAAGACGGCGTTGAACTCGTCGGCCACGGCGCTCGCCATGTCGCCGATCGACTGGCGCAGCGGCAGCAGCACCTCGTTCTCGAAGTGGTCGAGCCCGCCGAGCTGGCCGCCGAGGTTGCGCTCGCGCACCTCGAAGCGCTGGCTGGCGAAGTCGAGATGGATCGACTGCGAGCCGTCGGGGTTGCCCTGCATCACGAGCGTCGAGGCCGTGCTGCCGATCACGAGCGGCTGGCCGCCCTTGAGCATCAGGCTGCGCGTGCCGTCGGGCTGGTCGACCACGTTCAGCGCCACCATCGCCGAGAGCTTGTCGATCTGCAGGTCGCGGGCGTCGATGAGCTCGGAGCTGCTCAGCCCAGCGCCCTGCGCGAGCGCGATCTTGCGGTTCAGCTCGGCGATGCCGGCCGTGGTGGTGTTGATCTGCGCCGCGACCGTGGTGCGCTGCTGTGCGACCGAGGCCCGCTGGTTCGTCAGCACCTGCGTCATGTTGTTGAAGCGCTGGGCCAGCGCTTCCGCGGCGGTGATGACCTGCTGGCGCAGCGGGTTGGAGTTGGGCTCGACGCTCGCGGCATTGAGTGCGGCGAAGTAGCCGTCGAGGCCGTTGTTGATGCTGGAGCCGTCGTCGCCCATGACCTGTTCGAGCTGCGTCATGTAGGGCTGCACGGTCGCGTAGCGCGCCTGGCTGGCGGCGGCCTGCCAGAGCTGCTGGCTCTTGTAGCTGTCGCTGAAGCGGATCAGCGAGGGCACCTCCACCCCGTCGCCCCCCATGCCGGCGCCGCGCGCCACCACCGAGCTCATCAGCACGCCCTGGCGCGTGTAGCCCTCGGTCATCACGTTCGCGATGTTCTGGCTGGCCACGCTCAGGGCGGCCTGGGCAGCCTGGGCGCCCGAGAGTGCGTTGTTGATGATGGTCATGGCTGGCGGGGGGGCTCGGCGTCGTCTTCCAGTGAGTCTTGGGCGACCGCGCGGGCCGGTTCGTTAAGCGCCGGCGTGGCCGGGGGCCCGGCCGGCGGCAGGAGCTGGCGCAGGATGGCGTCGGCCACGCCGAAGGCGCGCTGGCCCGAGAGCGCATCGGCCACCAGGCCGTCGGCGAGCGCCAGCATGTCGTCGTTGACGCGGTCCTTGAAGACGGCGTCGTCGCCGGCCAGCTCGCGCGTGCTGCGTCGCATCTCCTTCATCATCTGCGCGATGAAGTAGCTCTCGAACTGCTCGGCCGCTCGCTGCGCCCGGGCGCGGTAGGCGGCGTCGTCGTTTGCCGCGGCCACGGGCAGCGCCGCAGCGGCGGCCGGCAACGAGAAGGCGGAGGCGTCGAGGATCTTCATGCCGTGCCCTTCAGATGACGACCAGCTCGCCGTCGATCGCGCCGGCCTGGTCGAGCGCCTGCAGGATGGCCATGATGTCGTCGGGCGAGGCGCCGATGCTGTTGACCACGTCGATGATGAGCTGAAGCTTGGCGCCCGCCGGCCAGGCGAACATCTGGCCACGCCCCTCCTGCACCTGCACGTTCGACTGCGGCGTGACCACCGTCTGCCCCTGGCCGAAAGGTGCCGGCTGGCTCACCTCGCTGCGCTCGGAGATCACCACCTTGAGCGCGCCGTGCGACACCGCCGCCGGACGCACCGTGACGCCCTCGGCGATCACCACCGTGCCGGTGCGCGAGTTGAAGACGACGCGCGGCACCTGCGTGCCCACGTCGACGGGCAGCGCCCCCAGCCGCGCCACGAAGGCGACGCGCTGCGTCGGGTTGGCCGGGGCTTCCACCTCGACGCTGGTGCCGTCGCGCGTGGTGGCGATCTCGCCGCCGAAGTGGCGGTTCACCGCGTTCACGATGTTGGTGGCGGTCTGGAAGTGCGGGCGGCGCAGGCTCAGCCGCACCGTCGGGCTGGTGTCGAAGTCGGTCGGGATCTCGCGCTCGATGGTCGCGCCGTTGGGGATGCGCCCGGCGGTCGGCGTGTTGACCGTGACGCTCGAGCCGCTGCGGCCTTGCGCCGAGAGGCCGCCCACCACCACGCTCCCCTGGGCGAGCGCATACACCTCGCCATCGGCCGCGCGCAGCTGCGTGAGCAGCAGCACGCCGCCGCGCAGGCTCTTGGCGTCGCCCAGCGACGACACCGTGATGTCGATGGTCTGGCCCTTGCGGTAGCCCGGCGGGAAGGCCGCGCTCAACATCACCGCGGCGACGTTGCGGCTCTTGGCGTCCACGCCCTCGGGCAGCTTCACGCCGAACTGCTTGAGCATGTTGAGCACCGACTGGCTGGACGACTTCACCTGGTTGCTGTCGCCGCTGCCGTTCAGGCCCACCACCAGGCCGTAGCCGATGAGCTGGTTCTCGCGCACGCCTTCGACGTCGACGAGGTTGCGCAGCACCTGGGCGGCCGAGGCCGGCAGCGCGGCGGCGCCCACCACCAGCCCGAGCAGGCAGGCACGCAGGAATCGGATGGTCATGGCGGGCCCCTTCATGCGGTCAGAACGGCATCCACGGGCTCGCGAACATGCGCGTCAGCCAGCCGGCGTTGTTGGAATCGGCGAGCGCCCCATCGCCCGAGTAGGCGATGCGGGCGTTGGCCACGCGCTGCGAGGAGACGCGGTTGTCGTTGTCGATGTCGCTCGCGCGCACGTAGCCGCGCAGGCGCACGAACTCCTCGCCCTGGTTCAGGTAGAGCGACTTCTCGCCGGCCACGCGCAAGAGCCCGTTGGGCAGCACCTCCTGCACGACCACGGTGATCGCGCCCTGCAGCGTGCCTTGCTGGCTGCTGGAGGCGGTGCCGTCGAAGTCGCGCTCGGCGTCCACCCCCACGCGCGTGTTGAACACCTTGGAGCCGAAGACCGAAGGCGCCACCGCCACGCCGCTGCGCTTGCCGAAGCGGGTGTCGGCCTTCTTGCTGGCCTGCGTGGTCTCCTGCAGCACCACCGTCACCACGTCGCCGGCGCGGAAGGCGCGGCTGTCGGAGGTGATCGACCATGCCGAGTCGGCGCGGAACACGCCGCCGCCCGCGCCCTGGCGCGAGACGACGGGCGCCATCGGCGGCTCGTCGCTCGCCGGCGGACGCGCGCGCGGCGGCTCGAACGTGGTGCAGCCCGACACCAGCAGTGCCGCGGCGAGCGCGTAGGCGGCGCGTCGCATCAGCGCACCGCCTGCGACAGGTACTGCAGCATGTTGTCGGCCGCCGAGAGCACCTTGGTGTTCATCTCGTAGGTGCGCTGCGCCGCGATCATGTCGACCATCTCCTCGACCACCTGCACGTTGGAGCCTTCGAGCGCGCCCTGCTTGAGCTTGCCCAGGCCGTTGTCGCCGGGGTTGCCCTCGGTGGGCGTCCCGCTGGCGGCGGTCTCCTGGTAGAGGTTGTCGCCGAGCGCGAGCAGGCCGGCCGGGTTGATGAAGCCGGCCAGGCCGATCTGGCCGATCTCGGTCGGCGCGGTGGCGCCCGAGACGGTCGCCGTCACGAGGCCGGTCTCGCTGATCGTGATGGAGGTGGCGTTGGCCGGCACCGTGATCTCGGGCAGCAGCGGCAGGCCCTGCGCGTTGACCACGCGACCCTGCGCATTCACCTGCAGCTGGCCGGCGCGGGTGTACGCGGTCTCGCCGTCGGGTCGCTGCACCTGCAGGAAGCCGGCGCCGGTGATCGCGACGTCGAGCGCCTGGCTGGTGGTGGTGATGCTGCCGGTGGTGAAGACCTTCTGCGTGCCGACCACGCGCGTGCCGTTGCCGAGCTGCACGCCGGTGGGCGAGACGGTGCCGTCCTCGGCCTGGGCGCCCGGCTGGCGGTCGACCTGGTAGAAGAGGTCCTCGAAGACCACGCGGTCGCGCTTGAAGCCAACGGTGTTGACGTTGGCGAGGTTGTTGGCGATGGCCTGCAGCTTGGCGTCCTGCGCCTGCACGCCGGTCTTGCTGATCCACATTGCGGGGTTCATGTGTGCTCCTGTGTCGGGTGGGTGCGCGGGGCGCGGCTTACTCGCGGATCAGGCGGTTGCCCGCCTCGGCCATGGCGTCGGCCGCCTTGTAGAGCTTCATCGAGACCTCGAAGTCGCGCGTGAGCGCCATGGTCGCGACCATCTCCTCGATGGCCGAGACGTTGCTGCCTTCGAGGTGGCCGCTGCGCACCGTCACCGTGCCATCGGCCGGCAGCGGCTCGCCGGTGCGGGTGACGATGAGGCCGGCTTCGTTCTTGGTGAGCTCGCCCGGCTCGGGGTTGACGAGCTTGAGCCGGCCGACCGCCTGCAGCACCTGCTCGCCGGCCGGCCGCACCGAGACCGTGCCGTCGTGCGCGATGTCGAGCGCGGTGTAGGGCGGCAGCACCAGCGGGCCGCCCTCGCCGAGCACCGGGTGGCCGTTGACGCTCAACTGCCCGTCGGCATCGACCACCAGGGCGCCGGCGCGCGTGTAGGCCTCGCCGTCGCCGTACTGCACGGCGAGGTAGCCGCGGCCGCCCACCGCCACGTCGAGCTCGCGGCCCGTCTGCTTGACCACGCCCTCGCGCCCGGAGACGGCCTGCGATGCGAGCTGGCCCACGTGGCGCGCGTCGTAGCCGTGGCCGGGCACGGCGCTCGTGGTGGTCAGCTCGAGGTTGGCGCGAAAGCCGCCGGTGTCGAGGTTGGCGAGGTTGTTGGCGCGCACCTGCTGCGCGTGCAGCGCACGCTCGGCGGCGCTCATCGCGGTGTAGATCAGCGGATCCATCAGATTGCCTGCATCAGCGACTGGATCATCTGGCTCTCGGTCGAGATGACCTTCGAGTTGGCCTGGTAGTTGCGCTGCGCCGACATCAGGCTCACCAGCTCGGCGGTGATGTTGACGTTGGACTGTTCCAGCGAGCCCGAGCTGATGGTGCCGGCCATGCCGGTGCCGGCCGCGAAGTACAGCGGCGTGCCCGAGGCGTTCGAGGCGCGCCAGCTCGTGCCGCTGACCGCTTCGAGCGAGCCCTCGTCGGGGAAGGTCGCGAGCGCGATGGTCGCCACGCGCTGCTTGTGGCCGTTGGAGTAGGCGGCCATCACGGCGCCGGTGTCGTCGATCTGCACGCCGGTGAGCGTGCCCGAGGCGTAGCCGTTGGCGGCGTTGGCCGAGGTGGTGGCCTCGCCGGCGAACTGGGTGGTGCCGGTGTAGTCGAGGTTGACGGCGAGCGGCTCGGCGCCGGCCGGCGTGCCCAGCGTGAGCGCCACGCTGCCCACCGGCGTCACGATCTGCCCGTCGGCGCCGAAGTTGATGACGGTCGGCGCGCCGCCGGTGGGCGTGCCGTCGAGCGCGTAGTGCACCGTCACCTCGTTGGTGTTGGTCTTCACGAAGTACTGCGTGAGCGTGTGCTGCGCGCCCAGCGAGTCGTGGACCACGGTGACCATCGACGAGTTGAAGCTCATCGAGTCCGCCGCGTCGAAGGGCGTGACCACCGGCACCGTCCAGTCGGCCGAGAGGTTGCCCACGTAGCGCATGCTGTCGCTGGCCATCGCGGGGATCTGGCCGCTGGAGACGAAGACGTCGCCCATGGCGCCCACCGCCGTGGTGCTGCCGGGCACGGGCGCGAAGCCCTGCACGCGGCTGCCGGCCGAGTCGACGAGGTAGCCGTCGCTGTTGACCGAGAAGATGCCCACGCGGGTGTAGTTGGTCGAACCCGAGACGTCGCGCGTGACGAAGAAGCCGCGGCCCTGGATGGAGGCGTCCAGCCCGCGGCCGGTGGTCGTGACCGAGCCGCCCAGGTCGATGCGCTGCGTGGTCGAGCCGACCTCGGCGCCCATCGACTGCGCGCCGGCGTACATGGCGGTGAAGTTCACGCGCGAGGACTTGTAGCCGATGGTGCCGGAGTTGGCGATGTTGTTGCTGATCGCATCGAGTTGCGAGCTGACGGCGTTGATGCCGGAGAGTGCGATGTCGAAGCTCATGGGATTCCTTGTCGGTGTAGGGGTGCGGTGCGCGCTCAGGCGCGGCCGTTGAACTGGGTGACGGCGGTGGGCGCGACCTCGCCGAGGCCGCTCACGTTGAGCACGACGCCGCCGCCGGGCGAGAGGCGCACGCTCTGCAGCGTGCCGGTCACCTCGAATGTCGGCGTGGCGCCGGCGCCCTTGAGGCCGAGCGTGTAATGGCCGGCGGGCAGGCCGTGCGCCGCCGGGTCGAGCGTGAAGGCGACCTCGCCCGCCGCGCGCGAGCCGAGCTCGACCGTGCGCTCGGTGCCGTCGGCCGCGGTGAGCACGAGCGTGGTGATCTCGCTCGCATCGCCGAGCGTGAAGCTGCCGTGCACCGGCGTGTCGCCGAGCGTCACGCTCTCCGTGCGGGCGGTGATCTGCGAGCCCACCTGCGCCCCCAGCGAGACGACCTGCAGGCTCTCGATCATCGAAGTGCTCGCCGCCGTCTGCTGCGCGAGCGCCTGCAGCGACTCCATCTGGCTCAGCTGCGTGAGCTGGTTGACGAACTGGCTCGCATCGGTCGGCTCGAGCGGGTCCTGGTACTGGATCTGCGCGACCAGCAGCCGGGTGAAGAGCTCGGAGGCTTCGCCGCCGCCGGTGAGGGCCGAGGTGACGGCGGCGGGGCTCGTGCCTGCCGCCTGTGAGCCGCCGTTGATGAGGGTGGTGTCGATCATGTCAGCTCTCTCCCAGTCGCAGGAGGGACTGCTGCATGGCCTTGACCCGGCCCAGCACCTCCACGTTGGTTTCGAAGGCGCGCGACGCCGACATCATGTCGGTCATCTCGGCCACGGGGTTCACATTGGGGTAGAACACCACGCCCTCCTCGTTGGCGAGCGGGTGCCCCGGCTCGTGCACCTTGCGCAGCGGCTCCGTGCTCTGCACCACGTCGAGCACCTGCACGCCCAGGCCCGGGTCGCTCGACGCGCTGCCGTTGAGCAGCGCGGCGAACACCGGCTTGCGGGCGCGGTAGGTCTCGTCTTCCACGCCCGAGGCGGCGTTGGCGTTGGCCAGGTTGCTGGCGATGGTGTTGAGACGCGTGGTCTGGGCCGTCATGGCCGAGCCGGCGATCTGGGCGATGTCGCGAAAGGACATGGAGGTCTCCCGGTCACTGGCCGGCGATGGCCTTGGCCAGCCCGCGCAGCTTCATGTTGATGAAGGTGAGGCTCACCTGGAAGTCCGAGGTGTTCTGCGAGAACGCGGCCTGCTCGGCGCCGAGCTCCACGGTGTTGCCGTCGAGCGTGGCGTGGTGCGGCACGCGGTACTTGAGCGCGGCCGCGTCGGTGTCGAGCGGTAGGCCGCCCGAGGCCTCGTCCTGTTCGATGGCTTCGCGCAGGCTCGCGCTAAAGTCGATGTCCCTCGCCTGGTACCCCGGCGTGCTCTCGTTGGCGATGTTGGCCGCCAGCACCTTGGTGCGTTCGGCCCGAAGCCGCAGCGCATCGGCGTGCAGGCCCAGTGCCTTGTCGAAGTCCATGCTCATGTGTCAGCTCCTGTTGAGGGTCGTCGAAAGAATGAAATGCGGCGTGCCCGTGGGCCTGGCCGCGCTGCTGTGGGCGGGGCACGGTGCGGCGGCCACCACGGCGGCCGACATCGCGGCGCGTCTCGAAGTGGCCGCGCAAGAGGAAGTGCTGGCGCGCGCCGACCGCGAAGGCTGGGCGAACGCCCGGGTCGAGGTCACGCTCGTGCGCGGCAGCCGCCCGATCGAGGCCTGCAGCGGCCCGGTCGAGGTGCAGACGCTGGACGCGCGCACGCTGAACCGCATCCGCCTGCGCGCGCTGTGCCGGCCGGCCGAAGGCGCCGCGCCGCTCTGGCAGCGCGACGTGCTCGTGCGCACCACCGTGTCGGCGCAGGTGCTCGTGACCACGCGTGCGCTGCGCGCCGGTGAGCTGCTCGGCGACGGCGACGTCACGCTCGCGCAGCGCACGCTCACCGTCGACGACGCGCTCGGCGACGCCGAGGCGGCGATCGGGCAGGCGCCGCGACGCGCGCTGCGAAGCGGCGACGTCGTGCGCGGCAACCTGCTGCAGGCGCCGGTGCTCGTGCGCCGCGGCGACACGGTGCGCATCGTCGCCGTGCGCGAGCAGGTGTCGGTCAGCATGTCGGGCGAGGCGCTCGACGAAGGGCGCGCAGGCGCGCTCATCCGCGTGCGCAACCTCGGCAGCGGCAAGGTGCTGCGGGCGCGGGTGACCGCGGCCGGAGAGGTGCAGACGGTGCAAGCCGGTGCGCCCATGCCTCATTCCCGCGACTGAAGGCGCGCGGCCACACGCGCCAGCTTGTCGGCGTACGCCGGATCGGTGGCATAGCCGCCGCGCGCCAGGCCCTGCGCGAACGCCTGCGCGTCGTGGCCGGTGTTGAGCGCGCCGCGGTAGCGCGGGTTGTCGAGCAGCAGCCGCGCGTAGTCGCGGAAGGCGCTCGTCGCATCGGGGTAGCTGCGGAAGGGCTCGACCTTCCTCACCGGCGTGCCGTCCACCACCTCGGTGGTGAGCGCGTGCGCCACCTCGCCCTGCCAGCCCGCGCCGGCCTTGAGCCCGAAGAGGTTGTGCGAGCTGCGGCCGTCGGCATGCGCGACCGGGCGCTGGCCCCAGCCCGACTCCAGCGCCGCGTGGGCGGCCACGAGCTCGGGCGCCACGCCGAGGCGCTGCGCGGCTTCGTCCGCCGCGGGTGCGATGGCGTCGAGGAAGGCCTGCATGGCCGGGCCGGTGCCCACCGCCGGAGCGGCGGCCTGTCGCACGAGCTGGCCTTCGGCGCTCAGGGCGGGCAGCGCGGCGGCCGGCGTCGACCGCGCGCCGTGGGCGATGAACTCGTGCACCTCGTCCTGCAGCGCGCGGAAGGCCGCCGGGAAGGCACCGCCACGCGCCGTCGAACCCGCGGCCGGCAGGGGCCGCAGCAGCTGCTCGGTCGGTGCGGTCGGGCGCAGCGTCGGTTCAGGCCGGAGCATAGGTGTGGCCCTCGCCATGCATCACGCGCTGCATCACGTCGTGCTGGTCGGTCATGAGCGCGCAGTTGCGCTCATTGAGCTGCTTGCAGCGCAGCACGAGTTGCTCGAGCCCGCTCCAGCCGGCCGCGAGCATCTTGCGGCGCGGGTCCGGCAAGGCCTCGATCGCCGTCGTCATGCGCGCGCCCTTGCCGTGCAGCTGCTCCACCAGCCGCACGCGCTCGCTGCGCCGCGCCTCGAGGCGGTCGACCAGCGTCTCGATGCGCCGCGTGAGCCCGTCCATCGCCGCACCGTCGTGCCGCACGGCGACGGTGAACTGCTCCTCCAGCGCCGCGATGAGCGTACGGTAGTCGCGCACGTCCTCGCCCACGCCGACCATCAGGCGGTCGATGAGCTTCTGGCGGGCGATGCTCACGAGCGCCCCCCGTGGAAGCGCTGGATCAGGCCCGCCAGCTTGCCGGCATCGAACGGCAGTTCGCCCCGCGCGAGCGCATCGCGCAGCGCGGCGACCTTCTCGTGGTCGATGTCGGGCATCTCGCGCATCGCGTCGAGCGCGGGCTGCATCACCGCCGACTGCATCTCCTGCGTGGCGGTGGAAGCGGCCGCGCTCACGGCCGCGGCCTTGGGGCTCGCGGCCTGCGTCTCGCTCGCGGGCGCCACGCGGGTGCTGTCGGGCAAGCCGGGGATGCCTTGGATTCTCATACGCGGACCTCTGGGTTTCGTTTGCATGTCGTGTCGACGGACCACACGCGCCGGGCTCGGTCGCAACCGGGCTCAGGGCGCAGAGCCATCGCCTCCTTTCTGGGCCAGCAGGCGCTCGCGCAGCGCCTTCAGGGCCTCGGTGTCGGGCAGCGACGAGTCGGCCCCGTCGATCAGCGGCTGCGTCTCGCCGGGCAGGCCGAACATGGCCGAGACGATGCGCGCCTGCTGCGAGGTGAGGACGAGCAGCTCGATGCGGCGGTTGACGCCGGCACGCGCGTCGCCTGCATCGAGCGGCGCGCGGTCGGCCATGCCCACCACCTGCAGGATGCTGTCGGCCGGCATGCCGCCGGCGAGCAGCTCCACGCGCGCGGCCATGGCGCGCTGGCTGGACAGCGTCCAGTTGGAGTAGGCCGCGTGGCTGCGGTCGGCGTACTGCAGCGCGTCGGTGTGGCCCACGAGCAGCACCTGGTTCTCCATCTGCGCGAAGAGCGGCCCCATCCTGCGCAGCAGGCGCCCGAAACGTTCGCTGGGCACGGCGCTGCCGAGCTGGAACATGCCCTGCTTGTCGGTGTCGTGCAGCATCACGCGCAAGCCCTGCGGCGTGACGACCGTCTGCACGTTGCTCTCGAGGCCGGCTTCCGCGCTCAGGCGCGAGAGCGCGAGCGCCAGCGCCGCGAGCTCGCTCTGCGACTCGTAGCGCACGCGCGGCGCCGAGAACGGCTCGGCCGGCTCGCCGCCGGACTTCGCCGGACCGTCCACGCCGCCACGGTCGCGGCGCGGCACGGGCTCGCGCGCGAGCAGGCTGCCGCGCGGGCCGCCGAGGGTCTCGGGCATGATCCCCTGCCCTTCGTCCATCACGTGGCCGCCGGGCGCGCGCAGCACCTCGCGGATGCGCTCCTGCTCGCGCGCGGCCATCACCCACAGCACGAGGAAGAGGCACAGCAGCGCCAGGCAGAAGTCGGCGAACGCGACCTTCCACGCCCCGCTGTGGCCCTCGTCGTCGTGCTTGCGGGAGGAGCGCCGGACGACGGTGTCGCCGGTCTCGCCGTGCTTAAGCGGCTTGGTTGACACGCCTGTCTCCTGCCCGACGCTGCGGGGTCTGCGGTGCCTGCGGCTCGGTCGGCGACTCGCCGCGCTCGAGCGCGTTGATCCAGCCTTCCAGGCGCGCGAAGCTCGGCTTCGAGTTGAGCTGCACGAGGCGGCGTCCCGCGTCGATCGACAGCAGCGCGGGCTTGCCCGAGGCGTGGGTCACGACCACGACCTTCACGCATTCGAGGGTGGAGAGCTCCTCCTTCACCACCTGCTTCATCAGGTTGCTGATGGGGTCGAGCACGCCGTAGCAGAAGAAGATGCCGATGAAGGTGCCGACCATCGCGGCGGCCACCTGCTCGGAGATCGAGGCGGCATCGGCCCCCTGTCCCACCGAGTTCATCGCGATCACCACGCCCAGCACCGCGGCGAGGATGCCGAAGCCCGGCATCGCCTCGGCGATCTTGTGCAGCGACTTCGACGGCTGCGTCAGCTCCTCGTGGATGGCCTCGAGCTCCTGCTCGAGCACGCCTTCGAGCTCGTGCGCGCTGATCTTGCCCATGGCCATCAGGCGGAAGTTGTCGACGATGAAGGCGAGCAGCTTGGGGTTCTCGAGCACCATTGGGTAGCGCTGGAAGAGCGCGCTCTCGCGCGGCGCCTCGACGTGCGCGTCCAGCGCCTTCAGGCCGCCGGCCGCCGTCTGCAGCAGCTCGTACATCAGCAGCAGCAGCTGGCGCTGGAACTCCGAGCCGCGGCGGCGCACCTTCGGGATCTGGCGGATCTGGCTCACCATCTCGTTGAGCACGTGGCGCGGGTTGCCGAGCACGATCGCGCCCAGCCCCGCGCCGGCGATGATCACCAGCTCCACGGGTTGCCAGATGACCGACATGGTGCCGCCCATGAAGCCGAAGCCCCCGAAGACGCATATCAGGACGATGACGATTCCACCCAGGTACTGCATGCTTGGTCTCTCGGTTCAGTGGTTGTGCACGGCAGCGCTCAGCCGCCCTGCAGGAACGCCTTCAACTTCTTGAGCGCGCCCTTGTTGATCTGGCACACGCGCGCGTCGGTCAGGTCCAGCACCGCCGCGATTTCCTTGTAGCTGAGCTCGAACTCGTAATACATCTGCACCACGCGCTGCTCGCGCTCGTCGAGCGCCGACAGCGCCTGCTCCAGGCTGCGCCGCGTCATCAGCAGCTCCTCGGGCGACTGCGAGGCCGACGGCAGCTCGTGCATCTGCGCCAGCAGCTCGTCGAAGCTCGCGATGACTTCGGCGTTCTCCGCCTGCAGGAAATCCTGGTAGGCCTCGGCCGTGAGCCCCAGCGCCTTTCGCGTCTCGGCCTCGGTCGGCTGGCGGCCGAGCTTGCGGGTGAGCTCACGCGCGGCGTCGCGCAGTCGGTGGCTGTCCTGGCGCACGCTGCGGGGGCGCCAATCCTGGCGGCGCAGCTCGTCGAGGATGGCGCCGCGGATGCGCAGGCTCGCGAAGCCCGGAAACTGCGCGTCGGGCTCGCCGTAGCGGCGCAGCGCCTCCAGCAGCCCCATGAGGCCGATCTGCTCCATGTCGTCGCGGTCGATGGCGCCGGACACCTGCGAGTTGAGCTGGCGCACGATGCGCTTGACCAGCGGCGCATGGGCGAGCAGCAGGCGCTGCTCGTCCGCGACGCTCGTGCGCGCGGCGGCAACTTCCTCGACCTCGGCGTATCCGGCCAGCATGTCCATCACGCCGTCATTCGATGATGAGCTTGCCGATCATGACGTCGGTGAACGGCATGTCGCGGCGCTCGGCCCCGTAGCTCTCGGCGTAGGCGCGCTTCACGTCGGCGGCCAGCTCGTCGATGCTCAGCGCCGCGGCCTCGCGCGGCGTCAGGCGCGACAGCGCGCGCACCGCCACGCTGCGCAGCATGGGCAGGTGCTCGCGCGTCACGCGCTCGGTCTTCTCGCCCGTCTTGAAGACGAGATCGAGCGCCATGTACTGCGAGCCGCTGCCCGGCCCTTCGCGCCGCAGCATGACGATCACCTTCTCGAGGCTCACGTACCGGGCCGGCAGGGCCGGCGCCGGCTCGGCCCCGGCGGCGCCGGACGGAAGGCGCAGCGCGTACCACGCGGCCGCACCACCACCTGCGGCACTGGCCAGGATGGCGGCGCCCAGGACCACGATCCACAGGCTCTTCCTCATGCATGTTCCCCTTGCGCGTCGAGCGCGAAGCGCCGCGCCGGGCGCTCGTCGTCGGCCTCGTGCAGCGCCTGGCCGGGCGCCTGCTCGTGCGGCGCCTCGCCGTCGCGCGAGCGCTGGCGACCACCGGCGTGCGCATCGCGCGCGGCACCGTCGCTCACCGTCACCGTCACGTCGCCCTGCTGACGCTGTGCGAGGTCGTGGCGCAGGCTGTCGCCCACGTGCTGGAGCTGGCGCAGCACCTCGCCGTGGGTGGCGCGCAGGTGCACCTGCAGGCCACCGGCCTCCTGGCGCACCACGATCTCGATCGTGCCGAGCGACGGCGGGTCGAGGCGGATCACCGCCTGCTCGCTGCCGCGCTTGAGCTGGAGCTGCAACCGGTCGCCGAGTGCCTCCTGCAGCGGCTGGCGCCACTGCGCAGGCGCCTTGGCGGAAAGGTGCAGCGCGTCGCCGCCACGGTCCGGCGCGGCGACGAGGCCGCTCGCCGGGAGGGCACCGTGCGCGGGCGTCGCGACCGCAGCTGCGCGATCGTCGGCGGGCGGTTGGCGATCGGCCAAGGCCGGTGCGACGGCCGCCTGCGCCGCGGACGCTGCCTGCAGCGTCGCGAGGCTCTGCGGCATGCCGGGCGCCGTGGGCACCGGCGCCGTCAGGGCGTGGGCAGCCGCGGCGTCGCCCGCCGCGCGCGCCGTCTGCAGGCGCGCGGCCGACGCGGCGGCGTCGAGCGCCATGGCCGGCACCGCCAGCCCCGCCGGCATGGCGAGCGCGCTCGCCGCCTCGCCTGGTGCGGGCTCGGTCGTTGCCGCGTGTTCGCCGGCCGGATCGACCGTCACCGACACGGGCTCCCCGCTCGCGGGCAGCAGGTTGGCCACGGCGCGCATCACGTCGGCGAAGAGCGCGACCGCAAGGTCGCCCACATAGGGTGTGTCGGCCGGATCGGAAGGCACCGCACCGGCCGCGGGCGCCGGGTCGGCGCCGGCTGCGGGCAGCGCGAGGTTGACGCTGATCTGGCTCATGCGAGCTTGCCCTCCCAGGTGTCGGCGGCATAGGCCATCCAGCCGTCGCGGTTGTGGGTCATGCCGTCGAGGCGGCCCTGCACGCGGGCCGCTTCGGCGCTGCAGCGGGCGGCGGCTTCGGCATGCGCCAGGCGCACGGTCGCCACCGCGGCGCGCTCGCCTGGCGCCATCACGTCGCGCAGCGCCATGCGGCGCAGCAGCACGGCGAGTTCGCGGTCTGCGTCGCCCACGTTCGGCCAGTCGCCGGCGGCGCTGGCGCTGCGCAGGCGCTCGGCCAGCGCGAGCAGTTGTGCGCAACGGCTCATGCCGCGCGCTCCTGCACGCCCTGCCAGCCGCTGCGCAGGGTGGAGAGCAGCCCCGCCACCTCGTCGAGGATCTCGGTGTCGAGCTTGAAGCCGGCGTTGTAGAGACGCCAGGCGCAGTACTCGTAGAGCCGCGCGAGGTTGACCACCACCTCGCCGCCCGACTCCATGTCGAGCGCGCTCGACAGGCCGTTCAGGATCTCGACGCACTTGTCCAGGCAGGCGGCCTTCTGCTCGAAGCGCCCGGCCTCGATGTGGGCGCGGGCGCGGGCGATCTCTTCGAGCAGGCCGTCCATCAGGATGAGCACCAGCTGCACGGGGGTCGCCCGTGCCGTCTGCGCGTCCAGGTTCACGGCGTGGTAGCTGCGGTAGGCGTCGTAGTCCAAGGTCGTTGACTCGTGTTGAAGCAGCCTATGAAGACTGCGTGGAGAAGAGATTGAGGTTGGCGAACATCGAGGTCGTCGAGCTCATCTGCGACTCGAGGTTGGCCAGCACGCTGAACTGCGCGAGGTAGCGCTGGTAGGCGTTCTCGTACTGCAGGTCCAGGCGCTCCTGTTGACGGGTGAGTGCGTCCTGGCGCTTCTGCACCGACTCCCTGCGCGACTTGATCTGGCCGCTGGTGGTGTCGGTCCAGAGGTCGACGTACTTGCCCAGGCTGCCGAGCAGCCCGCTGCTGTTCGTGAGGCTGCTGTTGCCGAAGAGACGGTCCAGGCCGTCGGGGCTGACCGCGAGCTTCCTGTCCAGCTTGGCGGTGTCCAGCGTGAGCGCGCCGTTGCGGTCGGCGGTGACGCCGAAGTCGGCGAGGCGGAAACCGTCGTGCGCCTCGCGCAGCAGGCTGTCGAGCCGGTTGCGCAGCGATCGGATGCCGCCGTCGGTGGCGAAGGCGCCGGCGCTCGCGCCGGTGCTGCCATTGCCCGAGCGGGTGAGCTCGTCCAGCACGCCCTTGAGCGAGTTGTAGGCATCCACGAAGCTCTTCACGTTGGCGGCCGTGGCGCTGCTGTCGCGCGCGACGCTGAGCGTGATCGGCTCGTCGGTCGGGGCCATCGCCTTGGTGAAGCTCACGCTCACGCCGGCGATGCCGGCGTAGGTGTTGGAGGCCTGGGTGACGCGCGTGGCATCGCTGCGGGTGCCCACGTAGACGATGGCGTCCTGCGCGGCGACGAGCTGCGTGCCGCCGCCTGCGACCGCGGACTTGAAGGCGTCGACGGCCGCCGCGTTGCCGGCGTTGCCGGCGAGGTCGCTCGCATCGAGCGCGATCTGGCTGGCCGCGCCCGTCTCGGCCGCCGTCAGCACGAGCTGCGAGCCGCTGCCGGTGGTGACCAGCGAGGCCGAGAGCTTGCCCTGGTTGCCGTTCGCCTGGTTGATCGCGCGCGCGATCTCGCTTTGCGAGAGCGTGCCGTTGCCGTCGAAGTCGGCGGTGGAGAAATCGACGTCGAAGTTGGCGCCCGAGACCGTGATCGACAGCTTGCCCGTCACCGGCACGGGGATCGCCGGCAGCTCGGTGAACATCACCTGGTGGGCGCTCGCGAGCTGGTCGACGTAGAGCGCGTAGCTGCCCGCCGCGGCGGCGCCCGTGGCGGTGGCAGAGCCGAACGCGGTGTTGCCGAGCGTGGCCGAGTTGCTCAGCACGCCCTTCTTCGACGAGAGGGCGCCGAGCGCGCTGTCGAAGCTCGTCAGCGCGGTCTGCAGCTTGCCGAGCGCCGACGAGGTCGTGCTCACCGCGCCGGTCTGGGCGGTCAGCCGGCTCTGGGCGGCCTGGGTGTAGGCGGTGGCCAGCGTGCTGGCGGTGGTCACGGGGTCATAGGTCGACATGGGTCACTCCTTCGGCGCGGAAGTCGGGGTTGCCTTGGAGAAGGCGACCGCCGCGGCCGATCCGTGAAATGCCGCCGTGCAGCGGGTGCGGTGCGTCGTCACGGGCGTGTCCTCCACCACACCTGCGAGGCGAGTTCGTCCTGCTGCTTCTGTTCCTGTCGCGCCTGGCTGGCCTGCAGCTCGCGCGCCTCGCCGCTGCGCACCTGCTCCAGCACCTCCTGCTTGCGCGAGGCGGCGGCGAGTGCGCGCTGCATCGCGGCCATGTCGGCCTCGTGCAGGCTCAAGTCCTGGCGGTGCTGCTCGACCATGCGCAGCAGCGCCTGCTTGTAGTCGGCGCGGTTGGCCGACAGCGCCGCCGGCACCGTGCCCTGCGCGCTCGCGCCGGCGGCCAGGCCGTGCATGCGTGCGAGGTTGCGGTGGAAGCGCTGGCGCACTTCTTCCTTGCGGGCCATCTCGGCCGAAAGGCGGTCGACCTCACGCTCGCGCAGGTCGACGAGCGTGTTCAGGCTGTGCAGCAGGGCGCGGCGGTCGTTCGTCATGCCATCGTCTCGGCGAGGCGCTGCACGCAGTCGGCCATGGGCGCGGCCTCGGCGGTGCCCTGGCGCAGGTAGCGCTCGATGTGCGGATGGCGCTCCACCGCGCGGTCGGTGGCCGCGTCGGCCCCCGGCACGTAGGCGCCCAGCGGAATGAGGTTGCGCACCTGCGCGTAGCGCGAGGCCATCTCCTTGAGCGCACGTGCCGCCTGGAGCTGGCCCTCGTCCACGATGCCGGCCATGCAGCGGCTGATCGATTGCGCGATGTCGATGGCCGGGTAGTGGCCGCGCTCGGCGAGCTCGCGGGTGAGCACGATGTGGCCGTCGAGGATGGCGCGCGCGGTGTCGACCACCGGGTCTTGCTGGTCGTCGCCTTCGGCGAGCACCGTGTAGATGGCGCTCATGCTGCCGTGCTCGTGCTCGCCGTTGCCCGCGCTTTCCACGAGCTGCGGCAGCAGCGAGAAGACCGACGGCGGGTAGCCCCGCGTGGCGGGCGGCTCGCCGAGCGCGAGCGCGACTTCGCGGCGCGCCATCGCATAGCGGGTGAGCGAATCCACGAGCAGCAGCACGTCCTGGCCCTGGTCGCGGAAATGCGCCGCGATCGAGTGGCACAGCTCGGTGGCCATGAGGCGCATGAGCGGCGACTCGTCGGCCGGGGCGATCACGACGATGGCCTTTTTCAGGCCCGCCTCGCCGAGCGACAGCTCGACGAACTCGCGCACCTCGCGGCCGCGCTCGCCGATGAGCCCGACCACCACCACGTCGGCCACGGTCTGGCGCGTGATCAGCCCGAGCAGCACGCTCTTGCCCACGCCGCTGCCCGCCATCAGGCCCACGCGCTGGCCCTTGCCGAGCGTGAGCAGGCCGTTGATCGCGCGCACACCCACGTCGAGCGTCTCGCGCACGGGCTTCTTCCTGAGCGGGTTGACGCGCGGGGGCTGCGCCTCCAGCACGTGGTCGCCGCCGAGCCGCCCGAGGCCGTCGATCGGCTCGCCCAGGCCGTTGACCATGCGGCCCAGCCACGACGGTCCGATCATCAGGTTCGCCCGCTCGCTGCTCGGCAGCACGCGCGCCCCGGTCATGAGGCCCACGGGCTTCTTGAACGGCATCAGGAACGACACCTTGTCGCGAAAGCCCACGACCTGTGCTTCCAGCCAGGCGCCGTCGGCCGTTTCGACCTGGCAGCGCTGGCCGGTGTAGAGCGGGCATCCCGCGCTCTCGAGCAGCAGGCCGGAGGCGCCCACCAGCCGCCCGGTCGGCTTGGCCACCGGCACCTCGCCGAGCTCGAGCTTGCGCAGGGCCGCGCCGATCATGCGCCCACCTCTTCGGCGGCGGCCGGCGCCGGCTCGCCCATGTCGAGCAGCTGCGCGCTGACCTGCGACATGCACGCGGCCAGGCGCTGGTTGCAGCCGGCGTCGACCTCGTGGTCGCCGGCACGCACGCGGCACTCGCCGGCGTCGAGGCGTGCATCGGGCACCAGCTTCCAGCGCTTGAATCGCTTGGGGTCGATCTGGCGGATGCGTTCGAGGTCGCCCGGGTTCAGGTGCACCTCCACCCCGCCATCAGGCGCCGGGGGGAGCTGCGCCAGCGTCTCGTCGACGAGCGCGAGCAGCTGCACCGGCTGCAGCGTGAGCTCGCAGCGGATCACCTGGCGGGCGACGCGCTCGACGAGCTCGACCATCTCCTTGCGCTGCGCGGCCTGGTAGTCGGCCTTCAGGTGCTCCAGCGCCCGCAGCATCGCGTCGACCGGGCGCGCGAGCGTGCGCAGCTGCTCGGCGAGCGCGGCACGCGCCTCTTCGGCGGCCTGTGCCCGCCCTTCCGCCAGGCCCTGCGCCACGCCCTCGGCGCGGCCGTCGGCAAGGCCGCTCGCATGGCCTTCGCGGTAGCCGCGCTCCATGCCCTGCTGGAAGCCTTCGGCGACCGAGCGCTGCCAGTGCGCGGCCGAGGCCGCATCGGCGGTGTCGGCCCGCAGCGCCGGCACGGCAGCCTGCAGCGGCGGGAAACGATGAGGGCGGTACGCCGTCATTCGACCACCGCCTCGGCATAGAGCCGGATGTCGATCTCGCCGGCGTCGGCGAGGGCCTTGACCTCGGCCATGATGTCGCGGCGCGTCTGTTCGATGCGGCTGAGCGGCACCGGGCCGGAGCGGCGCATCATGTCCTCGAAGCTCTGCGCCTGGCGGCGCGGCATGGCCTGCAGGATCGCCTGGCGCACCACCGGCTCGGCACCCTTGAGCGCGACCGCCCACTGGTCGAGCGGCACCGCCTCGATGATGCGCAGGATGACCGCCTCGGACTGGCGCGACAGGATGTAGAAGTCGTACATGCTGAGCTCGATCTCGCTCACCACGGCCGGATCGTGCGCGCGCAGCTGCTCGACGAGCTGGGCGCGGTCGCCCTGCACGCGGTTGATGATCTCGGCCGCCTGGCGCACGCCTTCGACGCTCGCGCTCTGGCTCCCGAGGTTGGCCAGGCAGCGGCCCACCAGATCGTCGAGTTCGACCAGCAGCTCGTGGTCGATCTCCGACAGGCGCGCGACGTTGAGCAGCACCAGGTCGCGGCTGGCGGCCGGCAGCGCCTCGACCACGCTGCCCGCGAGCGCGGGCGGAAGGAAGGCGAGGAACACCGCCTGCATGCGCACGTGCTCGCCCACGATGTGGTCGGCCAGCCACTTGGGCGAAGCCCACTGCAGGCGGGCCATCTTGGGGCGGATGGCGTCGCCGTAGATGCTGTTGAGCACGCTGCCGGCGATGTCGCTGCCGAGCGCGAGGTCGAGCGAGCGCTTCAGGTACGAGCGCGATGCGCCGTGCACGCCGCTCTGCTCGCGGTAGTCGTCGAAGAACTTCTGCATCGCGGTCTTCACCGCGTCGACCTTGATGCCGCTCATGCGCGACATCACCTGCGTCACCTCGAGCAGCTCCTCGCGCGACAGGCAGCGCAGCACGGCCGCGGCCGGCTCCTCGCCCATGCTGAGCAGCACGATGGCGGCCTGCTCCAGCGGGCCCATCACGCCGTTGCTCGGGGCGGACAGCTCCGCCAGGTTGCTATTCGCTTCGGCCATGCTTCTGCACCCATTGCTTGACGACTTCGGCGACGCGCTCCGGCTCCTTGCCGGCCAGCACCTTGAGGTGGTCGACCATCACGTCGACCGGCGACCCCGGCGGCGGCAGGTCGTAGTTCTCGAGCAGGGGCACCACCGCCATCGGACGCGGCAGCGCCGGCTGGGCGCCGCCCTCCGGCTCGGCCCCCGGGGCGAGCGGCACGGCCACCGGCGTGAGCGGCGTCACGTCGGCCCCCGCCGGCGCGCCGGCGCCCGCGAGTGCAGGCAGCGGCCACTTCGGGGCGAGCGCCTGCTGCGCGAGCCGCAGCACGGGCCGCACGACGAGCAGGAAGCCGAGCAGCGCGGCCAGCGCATACGCGGCCCAGGTGCCGATCTCGACGATGTTGTCGCGCTGCTCCCACCAGGCCTGCGGCAGCGGCTTGCTCGGGAAGGCGAGCGACGAGACGATGAGGTCGTCGCCGCGCGTGTTGTCGATGCCCAGGCCGTTGCGCAGGATCTGTTCGATCTTCGCGATCTGGGCCGGCGTCCAGCCTTCGGCCGGCACGGGCGCGGCGGCGTTGTTGAGCACCACCGCCACGCTCAGCTTGTCGAGCCGGCCGCGGCTGCGCTTGATCTGCGTGATGCTGCGGTCGTAGGCGTACTGCCGCGTGGTGGCGTTGCGATGCGCGTTGTTGGCGCCGGCGGCCGCGGAGGCCGCCACCGCCACCGGCCGGTTGCTGAGCGAGCCCGGCACGCCCAGCGCGAGGCGCGTGCCGTCCTGTTCCTCGCGCATGGCCTCGTTGGTGATCTTGGGCGCCTCGCCGTACTTCTCGTGCGTCTCCTCGATGCGGTCGTTGTCGACGGCAGCGGTCACGCTCACCTTGAAATTCTCCTCGCCCAGCACCGGCGCGAGCAGGTCATGCACGTTGCGCCGCGCCTCTTCCTGGTAGCGGCGGGCCGCCTCGTTGCCGCCGTGGGTGTCGAAGCCCTCGGCCAGGTCGACGCGCGACGACAGCAGGTTGCCGGCCTGGTCGACCAGGCTCACGCGCTGCGGCTCCAGGCTCGCAACGCTGCCGGCCACGAGGTTGATGGTGGAGGCGATCTGCTCGGGCGTGAGCGTGCGCCCGGGCTTGAGCGCGACCACCACCGACGCCGAGCTCTTGTCGCCGTCGCTCATCACGAAGGACGTCGACTTCGCGATCGACAGGTGCACGCGCGCAGAGGCGACCGCGTCGAGGGTCAGGATGCTCTGCGCGAGCTCGCCTTCGAGGCCGCGGCGGAAGCGCACGTCCTGCACGAACTGGCTCACGCCCAGCGGGTCGTTGCGGTCCATCAGCTCGAGCCCGGCGGGCAGCTTGGCGGTCACGCCCTTGGCGGCGAGCAGCATGCGCACGCGCCCGAGCGACGATTCGGGCACCAGCACCTGGCCGCTGTCGGGGTGCACGCGGTAGGGAATGCGCTCGGCATCCAGCACCGCCATCATGTCGCTGGCGACCACCTTCTCGCGCGCTCCGAAGACGGGCTTGTAGCTCGCCTGGTCACGCCAGGCCACCGTGAGCACCAGCGCCGTGACCACCACGGCCAGCAGCACCAGCGGCACGAGGTTCTTCAGCAGCGCAGGCGGCAGCGCGGGCATGCCGGCCCCAGCCTGCGGGAACAACCGCGCCCAGCCTGATTTGAGTGTGGCGATCACGGGGTGGCGGCGCCGTCAGAGCGGTAGCTTGATGAGGTCTTCGACCGCACCCACCACCTTGTTGCGCACCTGCAGGAGCATCGAGAACGACAGGCTTGCCTGCTGGCTCGCCAGCATCGCGCCCACCAGGTCGTCGCTGCGCCCGGCGTCCACGTCGGCCATCTTGGCGCCCGCGGCGCGGTCCTGCGCATTGACGTGATGGAAGGCGTTCTTGAAGCTCTCGGCAAAGCCTGTGGCGGGCGAACCGGCGTCGGCCGTCGACGCGGCCGGCGCGGCATCGAGCACACGGCCGAGCGCCGCCGCATCGGCCTGCATGGCGGCCAGTTCGGCCTGCACCCGCGTCGTCATGTCCATTCCCATCGATATCCCCTTCCCAATTCCCATGCGGGCCTCCGAATTCTTCTTGCCGCTAACCGTACGCGTACATATCGGCCGGAAGGCTAACGACTTGAAGCGCGATCCGGTCGCCCGAAAAGCGCGGCGATCCAAGCCATCCCCCGCCAAGACATGGACCATGCGCGATGCGCACAGCCCCGTGTCCGGCGTGACGCCGGACTTGCACACACGTTCGGAAAGATGCGGCCTTTGCGCAGCCCGGGCGGAGATCGCCTCGAAGCAAGATCTCCTGGGTGTCAGCGTCGGCCGTCGGGTGGGGAAGCAATGTTCCGGGCGAGCGCCGCCCGGCCCGTGCGATGGCCTGCAATGGACCATGCTGGGTGATCTGGCGGCCCCGCTGTCATAGGCTCGCGCCCTTAGACCGGAAACTTTGCGACCCCGACTTTCGAGCGGGTGTGCCTTTAGCAGTGAATAGCAGTACGCGTATATTAATCAGGCACTTCGAGGTGAACAGGGGCGCCCGCGCCGCTCAGCGCCCCCTCGTGATGGAGTTCACGCAGACGATCCCAGGGGCCGCCCGCTGCACAATCCGCGGATGAACCGCCCCACCCTCAGCCTCATCGCCGCGGTCGCGCGCAACGGCGCGATCGGCAAGGACAACGGCCTGCTCTTCCGGCTGCCCGAAGACCTGCAGCACTTCAAGCGCACGACGCTCGGCTGCCCGGTCGTGATGGGGCGCAACACCTGGGAGTCGCTCCCTGCGCGCAACCGCCCGCTGCCCGGCCGCCTCAACATCGTGGTGACGCGCAATGCCGCGTGGCACGCCGATGGCGCCACGGCCGCCAACTCGCTGCAGGCGGCGCTCGACGCCGCGGCGCACGCGCACAAGGTCTACGTGATCGGCGGCGCCGAGCTCTACGCGGCGGCGCTGCCCCTGGCCGACGAACTCGTGCTGACCGAGGTGGACCGCGATTTCGAGGGCGACGTGCACTTCCCGCCCTGGCGCCGCGAGGACTACATCGAGACCTCGCGCGAGCGGCACCGGGCGGGCCCCCCCAATGACTTCGACTACGCCTTCGTCACCTACGTGCGGCGCGCGCCGGCGCGCCCATGAAAAAGGCCCGCTTGCGCGGGCCTCGTGGTGACCGGTGACCGATCAGGACTTGCCGCTGCTGGCCTTGGCGTTGGCGATGCAGGCGTCCTTGGCGTCACCCGCCAGCGCATCGCACTTCTCCTTCGCCACCTTGTAGTTGGCGTCGCGCTTGTCGTCGGCCGCGTCGGCACGGGCGCTCTGCGACTTGCGGCTCGCCTTGATGTCGGCCAGCGCCTTTTCCTTGGCGGCCTTGGCTTCCTTCACGCAGACGTCCTTGTCGTTGCCCGACCGGTCGTCGCACTTCTCCTTGGCCACTTCATAGGCCGTCTCCGCCTTCACCTTGGCGACCTTCTCCTGGTCGCGGGGCTTGCCGCTGAGGGCCGCATCGAGCTCGGCCTTGGCCACCTTTTCCTTGGCTTCGGCTTCTTCCTCGCAGACATCCTTGGCGTTGTCCTTCAGGTTGTTGCAGGCGGCCTTGTCGGCCTTGTAGGTGGCTTCGACTCGCTCCTTCTCGGCCTTGTGCTGGGCCTTGTCCATGGCCAGCGCCGGGGTCATCGGCAGGGCGAGCGCAGCAGCGACGAAGAGTGAGGATTTCAGTTGGAAGAGTTTGGTCATGGGGTTCTCCTCATGGCGGTTGCAAAGTGAGCGCAGTATCTGTAGCGCCCCATGGCCCAGCCACCAGACGGCACCGAAAGCCGCTGTAGTGGGTTTCCTACGGCCCGCGCAATCGGGTCCAGCCTGTAGGCAACGTCCGACACATCCTCGGGGTTCCCTCAGATGGCGCTTAAAAGGGATCCCCGTGAAACTCAAGGCAAATGCAAGCTTCTTCTTTACTCAGCAGCGGAGATGTTCTCGCTGAGGCCCGGAACGAAGGACCGTCATCCATGCACCCGTTGCGGGCGTACATCGTCGAAGACAGTCAGGTCATCCGCGACAACCTCATCGCCACGCTCGAAGAGCTGGTGCCGGTGGAAGTGGTCGGCACCGCTGAAGACGAGACCACGGCCGTCCAGTGGCTCCAGCGCGCCGGCAACAGCGTCGACCTGGTGATCGTGGACATCTTTCTGAAGTCGGGGTCGGGCCTCGGCGTGCTCAAGGTCACGCACGAGCTGCCCCTGCGGCACAACGTCGTGGTGCTCAGCAACTACGCGACGCAGGACATCCGCCGCAAGTGCCTCGAGCTCGGCGCCGACAAGGTGTTCGACAAGTCGAACGAGATCGACGCGCTCATCCAGTACTGCACCCGCCTTGCGGGCGGCGAGACCGGCCACGGGCCGCTGATGTGATGTGACGCGTGGGGAGCACCCCGGCCGGGCGCCGGGCCGCTCCCGCGCCTGTCCCGGACAGCGTCGAAGGGGTCGACCCGCGCCGCCCCCTCACGGGATCGGCCGGCGCACCCGCCGGCCGCGGGGCGCGAGCCTACTGGATGAGCCCGTTCTTGAGCGCGTAGTAGGTGAGGTCGCTGTTCGATTCCAGCTTCATCTTCTCCATGACGCGTGTGCGGTAGGTGCTGACCGTCTTGACGCTCAGCGACATGCTGTCGGCCATGTGGCTGATGGTCTCGCCCTTGGCCAGGCGCAGGAAGACCTGGAGCTCGCGCTCGGAGAGCTGCTCGTGCGGCGGGCGGTCACCGCCGCCGTTCAGGCCGTCGGCGAGCCGCTCGGCGACGCCGGCGGTGATGTACTTGCGGCCGCGCGCGACGGTGCGAATGGCCTTGACGATCTCTTCGGGGTCGCAGTCCTTGTTGAGGTAGCCGCTCGCGCCCTGGCGCAGCAGGGTGGTCGCGTAGTGCTCCTCGGGAAAACCGCTCAGAATCAGCACCGGCAGATCGGGCGCGCGCGCCTTGATGCCGGCCAGCGCATCCACGCCGCTCTGGTCGGGCATGGAGATGTCGAGCACGATCACGTCGACTTCCCCCCCGCGCACGATGTCCAGCGCCTCGCGGCCATTGTTCGCCTCGGCCACCACCGAGAAATCGGGCTGATCGGCAAAGAACTGCTTCAGGCCCGCACGAATCATGGCATGGTCATCAACGATGGCAATTCGAATCATGGTGTGCCTCTGTTGCTCCTCAACGATGATCACATGTTATCGGACGAAAACAAAACATGAGCGTCTTCAAGGTCCTCCATCGCAACCCTGTCGTCTTTCCTCTGGCCTGTCTCGCGGTGCTCGCCGTGGTGGGCGTCAGCCAGACTTCCTACTGGCGCTCCTCCGGCAAGCTCGGCACGCTGACGGAGGTGGGCGCGGCCCGCACGGCCGTGCAGGGCATCGCCCAGGGCATGGCCGACGCCGAAGCCAGCCAGCGCAGCTACCTCCTCACGCACCGGGAGGAATACCTGCGGCCCTACGAGCGCGCGCTCCAGCAGATCGACCATTCCTTCAAGGCCCTCGACCAGTACTACCTCAAAGACACGAACTCAGCCGCCGTGCTTGCCGAGCTGCACACGGTGGTCGGCGCCAAGGTCTCCGAACTGGCAGAAACCATGCGCCTGCAGCGAGAGGGCAAGAATGATGCCGCGATGGAGCTGATGCTCTCCGACATCGGCAAGGAGCAGATGGACGCGGTGCGCCAGCTCACGCAAGCGCTCATCGAGCGCGAGAGCGCCAACGTGGCCGCCGCCCGCGCCGACATCGACCAGACGCTCTACCTCGGCCTCGTGGGCGTGATGATGCTGAGCGCCCTCGGCCTGCTCGCGCTCTTCATGTACCTGCGCCAGACCTCGGCGCTCGACCGCCAGCGCGAGGAGCAGCAGCGCCTGATCCAGGGCGAGCGCGACCGGCTGGAAGAAGAGGTCACGCAGCGCACCGCGCAACTGGTCGAATTGACCGATCACCTGCAGACCGCCCGGGAAGAAGAGCGCCATCGCCTCGCCCGCAACCTGCACGACGAGCTGGGCGCCTTGCTCACGTCGGCCAAGCTCGACGCCGCGCGCATCCGCTCGCGCCTGACCGGCGCCTCGCCCGAGGCGCTGGAGCGGCTCAACCACCTGGTGGACACGCTCAACAGCAGCATCGCGCTCGGCCGCCGCATCATCGAGGACCTGCGGCCCTCCACGCTCAGCAACCTCGGCCTGGTGCCCACGCTGGAGATCCTCGGGCGCGACTACGCCAGCCATTCCGGCGTGCAGGTGCACTGCGAGCTCGAGCCGGTGCAGCTGCCGCCCGACGCGCAGCTCGTGGTCTACCGCCTGGTGCAGGAGGCCATCACCAACATCACCAAGCACGCCCAGGCCCGGCAGGTGTGGATCACCCTCACGGCGCGCGACGGCCAGGCGCACGTCTCGGTGCGTGACGACGGCGTGGGCTTCGACTCGTCCAAGGTGCCGCGCTCGGCCTTCGGCCTGATGGGCATGCGCTACCGCGTGGCCGCGGAGGGCGGCACCTTCCGCCTCACCTCGACGCCGGGCGAAGGCACCTGCATCGAAGCCGTGCTGCCCGAAACGACCGCGCAGGCGGTCACCGCCTGAACCGCCGGGGCGCAGTTCACGGCGCGCCTGCGCGGCAGCGCCTCGTCTTCTTGTCAGCGGTCTCCTACGCAGCGTTGCTCGCTCCCCCGACAACACCGAGGCGATGCGGCCTATCGCCGACGTGCGAGCGCGCGCCCACACTGGCTTCCATCGCAGCAAGTCTGCGAACCCGAGAAGACCTATTCATCGTCAAGGAGCAACTCATGCTGCACTACGCCGTCGTTTTCTTCGTGATCGCGCTGATCGCGGCCCTCTTCGGCTTCGGTGGCATCGCCGCCAGCGCCGTGGGGATCGCCAAGATCCTGTTCGTCGTGTTCGCCGTGCTGGCCGTCGCGAGCTTCCTCTTCGGCCTGCTGCGCAAAGGCTGACGCCGGCTCCGGATGACCGGAGCCCACTCCAGGCACTCGCTCAACCCCTCACTGCAACGGAAGGACACCACCATGTACGCCAAGAATCCCGCCGACACCGCGCAAGACGTCGCCGACCAGGCCACCAGCAAGGCCGACCAGGCGATCAAGTCGACCCACCAGGCACTCGACGGCCTCTCCGACAGCCTGCACAACGCGAGCGCCCGCGTCTCGCCGATGATCAACCGCGCCACCGAGCAGGCCGCCGCGATCGCCCAGCGCAGCATGGACGCCGTGCGCAACACCTCGCAGCAAGTGCGTGAGCGCGCCGCCCAGGCCTCCGACGCCACCGCCACCTACATCCGCAACGAGCCGATCAAGTCGGTGCTGATCGCTGCGGCGACCGGCGCAGCGCTGATGGCCCTGCTGAGCCTGATGAGCCGCTCGCGCCACCACGACTGAGCCGGTTCCCGGCACTTGCACACTGCCGCCCGCCTCGCCCGCGGGCGGCTTTCTTGTCTTCGGAGCACGAACCGCCATGCACCCGCTACTGCACCTCATCGTTCGCGACCCCCACCTGCTGGCCGACCACGCCGGCGCCTATGCCGAGCTGATCGGCGAAGAGATCGGCGTGGCCTCCGCGCAGTGGAAACGCAAGGCGGCGCTCAGCGCCGTCGCCCTGGCGGCCGGGGCGGTGGGCGTGGTGCTGGCGGGCGTGGCCCTCCTGCTCTGGGCGGCCGTGCCGGCCGAATCGATGAACGCGCCATGGGCGCTGGTGGTGGTGCCGCTCGTGCCGATCGTGCTGGCGATCGGCTGCGTGGTGTCCGCGCGCAGCAACGCAGGCCCCAAGGCCTTCGAGCAGGTGCGCCGGCAGCTCCAGGAAGACGCCGCCATGTTCAAGGAGGCGACCGCATCATGAAGCTGCACGATCCCCGCCTGCCGGCCGTCGAGCGGCTGGCCGCCTCCCGCGAGCGACTGCGCGGCGCCCTGATCGAGTACACCGCGCCGCCGGATCCGGCCGACGAGGAGCCCTCGATGGTGATGAGCGCGCTCTCGTCCATCCCCGGCGTCGGCTCGGTGATCGACGCCGTGCGCGGCTGGTGGGCGAACCACCCGCTGCACCTCGCGACCCGGGTCGCCGGCGGCACGGCGCGCAGCGCGATGCGGCCCTACGCACGGCGCAACCCCTACAAGCTGGTGCTGGGCGCGGCCGCCATCGGCGGGCTGCTGTACTGGATCAAGCCCTGGCGCGGCCTCTTCCGCTCGGCGCTGGTGGCGGGCGTGCTGCCGCAGATCGTGGCGCGCGCGATGTCGCAGGTGCCCATCGAAGCGTGGTTGGCATCCATGGCCAGCCATTTCCGCGGCGAAGGCGACCCGCCGGTGCCGCCCTCGGCACCCGCCGCAGGCGAGGCGACCACCCCGCCGGCCGGCGGCACGGTGGCCACCGGCCCCACGGTCGAGGTGCCCGCCTCCCCGGGCGACGCGGCCGGCGCAGACCGGCCGCCCGGCCCGCTGCACTGAGCCGCCCTCGTGCCGCCACAAGGCCCCCGCGGGGGCCTTGTTCCATGCGGCTGGCACACGGTCGTCAGAGCCAGTACTCGATCACGCCGGAGGCCATCTCCTTCAGGCGGTCGGCGATCGGCCGGCGCTTCCATTGCTCGAGCGACACGGGGTCGGACTCGGCCAGATCCTTCTGGAACATGGCCTCCATCTGCCTGCCGAAGTCGGCGCCCAGGATCACGGCGTTGAGCTCGTCGTTGTGAAGGAAGCTGCGCCAGTCGAGGTTGGTCGAGCCGACCGTCGCCCACACCCCGTCGATGACCGCCGTCTTGGCGTGCAGGATCACGCCGCGGCGCTCGTAGATCTTCACGCCGGCCTTGAGCAGGTCGGCGTAGAAGCGCCGGCCGGCGTGGAAGATGAGCCATGCGTCGGTCTGGCTCGGCAGGATCAGCTTCACGTCGACCCCGCGGCGCGCGGCAGCCTTCAGCGCCTCGATGAACTGCCCATCGGGGGCGAAGTAGGCCATCGTGATGTAGATGCTCGTCTCGGCCGAGCCGATGGCCGACAGGAAGGTGGCGTAGATGAGCGCATAGGGCTCGTCGGGCGAGCTCGCGATGGCGCGCACCACCTGGTCGCCCGAGTGCTGCAGCGGTGGAAAGAAGTTGCGGTCTTCGCGCAGCGGCGCGCCCATCTGCTTCTTCCAGGTGCCGAGGAAGCTGCGCTGCAGCTCGGCCACCACGGGCCCCTGCAGCCGCACGTGCGTGTCGCGCCAGGCGTTTCCGTCCTTGCCGGGAGCGAGCTTGCCGCCCGAGGCGCCCGAGCCCGAGCCGCTGCCCGAGCCACCGCCCGAGTGGCGGAACGAGCCGCTCGAGTAGACGCTGCTGATGTTGATGCCGCCCAGGAAGGCCACCTTGCCGTCCACGATCAGCAGCTTGCGGTGGTCGCGCTGGTTGAGGTCCCAGCCCTTGCGGGCGCGCTTGGGGTTGATGGGGTTGAACTCCAGCACCTGCACGCCGGCGTCGGTGAGGCGCTTGAAGAACTCCTTGGAGGTCAGCATGGTGCCCACGCTGTCGTGGATCACGAGCACCTGCACGCCCTGCTTCTGCTTGGCGATGAGCGCATCGGCGAAGCGCCGGCCCACCTCGTCGTCGTCGAGGATGTAGGTCTCGAGGTGGATGTGGTCGCGCGCCGCCTCGATGGCTTCGTACATCGCCCGGAAGGTGGCGGGCCCGTCCTGCAGCAGCGTCGCCTTGTTGCCGATGGTGAGCGGCGACCCCACCACGGCCTCCTCGATCGCGAGGTGGCGCTCGAAGATGCCGGTCTGCGGCGCACGGGCGGCCAGCTTCTGCAGCACCGCCTTGCTCTGCTCGGCGGTGAGCGGCCCGCGCGCGCTCTGCACCGTGGGCACGGCAGGCGCCGCCGCACGCATCTCGTCGGCGTCGAAGGACGGCAGCGTGCTGCAGCCCGCGAGCGCCATGAAGGCGGCCAGCGCGAGCGGGCGCAGCGATGACGACAGGCGCGGGCTCACGGCCGCGCCCCGGCAGCGGCCGATGCACCGGCGGCGCTCACGCGCCACACGATGTTGCCCACGTCGTCGGCGACGAGCAGCGCGCCGGTGCGGTCGAGCGCCACGCCGACGGGTCGCCCGCGCGCGTCGCCCTCTTCGCTGAGAAAGCCGGTCAGCACGTCCAGCGGGGGCCCTGCGGGCCGTCCCCCCTGAAAGGGCACGAAGACCACCTTGTAGCCGCTCGGCGGCCTGCGGTTCCACGAGCCGTGCTGGCCGATGAACATGCCCTGCGCGTAGGGCGCCGGCAGGCTGGTGCCGCCCGACCACGCGAGGCCCAGCGAGGCCGTGTGCGGGCCGAGCGCGTAGTCGGGTGCGATCGCCCGGGCCACGAGGTCGGGGCGCGGCGGCTGCACGCGCTCGTCGACGTGGCGGCCGAAGTAGCTGTACGGCCAGCCGTAGAAGCCGCCATCGCGCACCGAGGTCAGGTAGTCCGGCACGAGGTCGCTGCCGATCTCGTCGCGCTCGTTGACCACCGTCCAGAGCATGCCGGTGCTCGGCTCCCACGCCATGCCGTTGGGGTTGCGCAGGCCGGTGGCGTAGAGGCGCTTGGCGCCGCTCTCGCGGTCGATCTCCCAGATCGCGGCGCGGCCGTCTTCGGCCTCGAGGCCGTGCTCGGCCACGTTGCTGTTGGAGCCGACGGTCGCGTAGAGCTTGCGGCCGTCGGGGCTCGCGATCAGCGCCTTGGTCCAGTGGTGGTTGAGCGGGCCGGCGGGCAGGTCGGTCACCGGATACGGCGCGCCTTCGAGGCGCCTGGCGCCGAGGGTGTACGGAAAGCGCACCACCGCATCGGTGTTGGCCACGTAGAGCTGGTCGCCCACCAAGGCCATGCCGAAGGGCGAATTCAGCCCTTCGATGAAGACCGAGCGCTCGTCGGCCACGCCGTCGCCGTTGGTGTCGCGCAGCAGGGTGATGCGGTTGGCGCTCGGCGTGGCGGCGCCGGCGCGCTTCATCACGAGGCCCATCACCCAGCCGCGCAGGCCCTTCTTCGCATCGGGGCGCGGCGGCGCGTTGCTCTCGGCGACCAGCACGTCGCCGTTGGGCAGCACGTGCAGCCAGCGCGGGTGGTCCAGGCCGCGGGCGTACGCCTGCACGCGGGTGCCCTCGGCCGCCTGCGGCTGCTCGCCTTCGGCCCAGGGCCGGGCCGGCGCGATCTTCACGGTCGGGATGAGCGTCTTCTTCGGCTCCGGCAGCTGCGGCTGCGGGCCGATGCCGGCCGAGACGGGGAGCTTGGCGGTGTCGCCACAGGCGGCGAGCACCAGCGTGGCCAGCAGCGCCACGGGAAGCGTCCGCGGGGCCATCGCTAGACCTTGCCGAGCAGCAGGAGCACGACGACGAGCGAGAGCACGAGGCCCACGCTGCTCGCCGGCGCGTGGCGCCAGGATTGCGTGTGGCTCATCTTCGGCATGGTGCCGATGAAGAGCACCAGCACCGCGATCGTCAGGATCAGCACCCATGTCATGTCGCCCTCTCTTGGAATCGTCATCGGGAAAGGTCATCGGCATGGTGCGCATGGTCCGCGCTGCGGCACGCGGGCACCATCGGTGCGCAACGACATTCGCTGTGGGCCACGACCTACGCCGCCGCGGGCTGTAGGCCCCGTCCGACAGTGCGTGCAGCGCTTCTCCGATGGGGAGACGAGGCACCACGGGCGACCATTCGCCACATGGAATCACGCCACGCCCACTCGTTCTGGAGCACCGCCTCGTTCGGTGACAGCGTCCAGGCCACGCCACACGAGGTCTCGGGCCTGAGCGAACACCTCGATTCCTGCAAAGGCGCGCAAGGCAGGCTCTTCACCCTGCAGTGCATCGCCGAGGCCGCCGACCGGTTCATCGCCGGGCGGCTCGTCACGACACTGGTGGTGGCCACCCTGCTGATCGGAACGGCCCTGCTGGTCATGTGATCGTGGCCACGCCTCCGCTGGAGCGTCTGCTGCCGGAGGCGCCACGGGCGCTGCTGCACATCCTCGACGGCCGGCGCGGGCCGGTGCCCAGGCCCGTGCGCGCGGAGCTCTATGGCGCCGAGCGCTTCGCGCAGCACGCGCGCAGCCTCGCCGACAGCCACCGTGCCGAGCCCGGCGACTGGCGGGCGCCCGGCTTCTTTCCGCGCCTGAAGCACAACATCGAGGTGCTGCGCGAGGCGCACCAGTACATCGGCCTGCAGGCCGCCAGCGGCTACGACATCAGCCCGGCCGGCGAGTGGCTGCTCGACAACTTCCACGTGATCGAGGCGCAGCTCAAGGCCATCCACGAAGACCTGCCGCGCCGCTACTACCGTGACCTGCCGCGCCTGGCCGACGAGCCGCTCGCGGGCCTGCCGCGCATCTACGGCATCGCGTGGACGTTCGTCGCGCACACCGATGGCGCCTTCGACGAAGAGCTCGCGCTGCGCTTCCTGGGCGCCTACCAGGCCACGCGCGAGCTGCAGCTGGCCGAGCTCTGGGCGCTGCCGACCACGCTGCGCGTCGTGCTGATCGAGAACCTGCGGCGGCTGGCCGAGCGCGAGGCCACGGCGAAGGCGGCGCGCGAGCTCGCCAACCTCTGCAGCGACCGGCTGCACACCTACTCGATCGCCTCGCTCGACGAGCTCGTGGCCGAGCTGGAGCGGCGCGGCGTGGCGCGCATCTTCCTTGGCCAGATGGCGCAGCGCCTGGCCGACCTGCAGCACACCAGCGACCCGCTCGCGATGCTGCCCTACCAGCACTGGCTGCAGGCGGCCCTGCCCGACGTGGCGAACCTGCGCGCCCAGCAGGCCGCCGACCAGGCCGCCGACAACCTCAGCGTGAGCAACGCCGTCACGTCGCTGCGCAGCATCGGCGACGCCGACTGGCCCGACGTCATCGCGCGCAGCAGCCCCCTGATGAAGCTCATGCTCGGCTCGGCGCTCTTCGCCGCCGAGCACACCACCACGCGCAGCCGCACGCTGCACGGCATCGAGCGCCTCGCACGCCGCTGCGGCCGCAGCGAGACCGAGGTGGCGCGCACGCTGCTCGGCCTGATGCGCAGCGGCGACCCCGAGCAACCGGAAAGCGCCGCCGCGCTGCACTGGCTCGAAGGCCCGGGCCGCCCTGCGCTGCTGGAGGCGCTCTCGCTGCGCGAGGACGCCGGCACGCTGTGCCGGCAGCTCGCGCGCCGCGGTGCGCTGCCGTTCTACCTCGGGGGCGTGCTGCTCGTCGTGGCCGTGCTCGTGGCGCTGGTGATGGCCACCGCGCCCGAGACGGCGCGCCCGCCGTCGCCCTGGCTCGTCGCGCTCGCCTTCGTGCTGATGCTGCTGCCGGCCTCCGAAGCGGCGGTGGCCCTGGTCAACCGGCTCGTGAGCGAAGCCCTCGCGCCGCAGCACCTGCCGCGCCTCGCGCTGCACGACGGCATTCCGGCCGAACACCGGGTGATGGTGGTGATCCCCTGCATGCTCACCGGCGACGCCCACACGCGCGCGCTGGTGCACCGGCTGCTGCTGCACCATCTGGCCAACCCGGAGCGGCATGCGCAGTTCGCGCTGCTCACCGACTGGGCCGACGCCGAAGCGGCGCACATGCCCACCGACACGCCGCTGCTGCGCGATGCGGTGATGCAGGTGCGCGCGCTCAACGCCCGCCATCCCGTGCCGGCGGGCGAGCCGCCGCGCTTCCTGGTGCTGCACCGCGAGCGCGAGTTCGCCGACAGCGAGCAATGCTGGATCGGCTGGGAGCGCAAGCGCGGCAAGCTCGAGCAGCTCATCGCCGCGCTCGCGCTCGGGCGGCGTGCGCCCTTCCTCGACTTCGGCACCGAGTCGCACATCGCACCCGGAACGCGCTACGTGCTCACGCTCGACAGCGACACGCAGCTCCCCCCGGGGCGCCTGCGCGAGCTGGTCGGCGTGGCCGCGCATCCGCACAACCAGCCGCGCCTGGCCGCGTCCCCCGAGGGCGAGCGGGCGCTGCGCGTGGTGCAGGGCTACGGCATCCTGCAGCCCCGCGTGGCAACGCCGCTGCCCGCGCCGGGCGAGGTGACGCCTTTCCATTGGCTCTTCGCCGGCCAGCCCGGCATCGACCCCTACAGCGCGCCGAGCTCCGAGGTCTACCAGGATCTCTTCGGCGAAGGCACCTACACCGGCAAGGGGCTGCTCGACGTGCAGGCCGTGCATGCCGTGCTGGGCGCGCGGCTGCCCGAGGGCCTGGTGCTGAGCCACGACCTGCTCGAAGGCTCCATCGCGCGCTGCGCCGCCGTCACCGACCTCGCGGTGCTCGAGGACGCGCCCTTCCACGCCGACGTGGCCGCCTCGCGCATCCACCGCTGGACGCGCGGCGACTGGCAGCTCCTGCCCATCCTCGCGAGCCTGCGGCTCTACCCGATGCGGGCGGTGAACCGCTGGAAGATCTTCGACAACCTGCGGCGCTCGCTGGTGGCGCCGGCCGCGCTCGCGCTGCTGGCGCTCGTGCTGCTGCGGCCGGTGGTCTCGCCGTGGGCCGCGCTCGCACTCGTGGCCGCGGCCTTCGGCGCGGGGCCGCTGCTGGGCGCGATCGCCGGCTTCTCGCCCAGCCGCGACAGCATCGCGGCGCGGCACTTCTACCGGGGCGCGGCCCTCGGCCTCGCGCGCGCGCTGCTGGGCGCGGCCTGGCATCTCGCCCAGCTGCTGCAGCACGCGCTGATGTCGCTCGACGCCACCGTGCGCGCGCTGCACCGCATGGCCGTGAGCCGGCGGCGGCTGCTGCAGTGGACGACCACCGCCACCGCGCAGGCGAGCGCCGAGACGCGCTTGATCCCGCTCGTGCGCCAGCACTGGCAGGCGCCGCTCGCCGCGGCCGCGTTGCTGCTCGTGCTGCTGGGCACCCAGACCCGCCACCCCTGGCTCGCGATCGTGCTGTGCGGCCTCTGGCTGCTCACGCCGCTCACGATCTGGTGGGTGAGCCGCCCGCGCCCGGCGCGCGAGGACCAGGCGCTGCCCGCCGCCGACGCTGCCCGCCTGGAGCAGATCGCGCGCGACACCTGGCGGCTCTTCGAGCGCTGCGTCGGCCCGGGCGACCGCCACCTGCCGCCCGACAACCTGCAGACGCTGCCGCACGACATGGTGGCGCACCGCACGTCGCCCACCAACATCGGCCTGTACCTGCTGTCGGCCTGCTGCGCACGCGCCTTCGGCTGGATCGGCACGCAGGACCTGGTGCAGCGGCTGGAGGCGACGCTCGGCACCCTCGACACGCTGGAGCGCCATCGCGGCCACTTCCTCAACTGGTACGACACGCAAAGCGGCGCGACGCTGCTGCCGCTGTACGTCTCCACCGTCGACAGCGGCAACCTCTGCGGCCACCTGCTCGCCGTGGCCGAGGCGTGCCGCGAGCGCGCGCAGAACCCGCTCGACCCCGCCGCGCTGCACGCCGCCGTGCACGCCTCGCGCGACCGGCTCGCGCCGCGGCTGCCGCTGTTGCCCGAGCTGCTGGGCGACACGGGCCCACGCCACGGCGCTCGCCCGCTCGCGCGCCTGCTCGCGCTGCCCAACCCGCTCGACGAGGCGCTGCGCCACTCCACCAACTTCGGCCTGCTGCTGCGCGATGCGCGCGAGGAGCTCGCCCGGCACCTGCCGGCGAGCGCCGGCCCGCCGGCCGGGCCGCACCCACGCGACGAACTCGCCTGGCTGCTCGCCGACCACCTCGCCACGCTGCAATCGGCGCTCGCCGACATCGTGGCCGACGAAGACCTGCTGCGCGAGCGGCTGCTGGCGATCGCCGCGCACTGCGAGCGCCTCGCCTGGGCGGCGGACTTCGGCTTCCTCTACCACCGCAAGCGCCGGCTCTTCCACATCGGCTACCGCGTGGCCGAGCAGCAGCTCGACGCCGGCTTCTACGACCTGCTCGCCTCCGAGGCGCGGCTCACGAGTCTCTACGCCATCGCCAAGGGCGAGGTGCCGGTGGCCCACTGGGCCTCGCTCGGCCGGCCCTTCTATGCGGTGGGCGCGCGCGCCGGCCTGCGCTCGTGGTCGGGCTCGATGTTCGAGTACCTGATGCCGAGCCTCGTGCTCGACGAGCCGCACGGCAGCGTGCTGCGCGATGCGGCCATCGCTGCCGTGGACGAGCAGATCGCCTACGCGCATGCGCGCGCGGTGCCCTGGGGAATCTCGGAGTGCGCGTATGCCGGGCGCGACCACACGCTCGCCTACCAGTACTCGCCGCAGGGCGTGCCGCGGCTCGCCTTCCGGCGCACGCCGCCGGGCGAGCTCGTGATCGCGCCCTATGCGACGGCGCTGGCAGCGCTGGTCGCGCCCCGCCGCGCCGCGGCCAACTTCGCCGCGCTGGAAGGCATGGGCGCGCGCGCCCGCTACGGCTACATCGAGGCGCTCGACTTCACGCCCGAGCGCATGGCCGCCGGCGAACCGTATGCGCCGGTGGCGACCTTCATGTCGCACCACCAGGGCATGAGCATCGTGGCGATCGCCAACGTGCTGCTGCACGGCCAGGCCCGTCGCTGGGGCATGTCGCATCCGCACATCGAGGCGGTGTCGTCGCTGCTGCACGAGCGCGCGCCGCGCGAGGTCTCGCGCCTGTACGAGCCGCTGGCCGCGCCGCCGCAGGCGCCCACGGCGCGCGCGCCGGCGCTGCTGCGCGAGATCATGCCCGGCACCAATGCGGTCGAGCCCACGCAGCTGCTGTCCAACGGGCACTACAGCGTCGCGCTGCGCTCCAACGGCGCGGGGTGGAGCCGCCGCGGCAACACCGGCATCACGCGCTGGCGAGACGATGCCCTGCGCGACGCGCACGGCAGCTTCTTCTACCTGCGCATGGCGGGCGAGCCCGAGCGCCCGCGGGTCTCCATCACCCAGCACCCGGCGCCCGACCCCAAGGCCTGGTACCGCGCGGTCTTCCATGCCGACCGCGTGTGCTTCGATGCGGCCTGGCCCAGCGTGCAGACGCACGTGACCGTGTGGGTGAGCCCGGAGGACGACGTCGAATTCCGCCAGGTCGAGCTGCGCAACCTGACGCCTGAGCCGCTGGAGGTGGAGCTCGTGTCGGTCTTCGAGCCGACGCTCGCCGACGCGCGAGCCGACGAGGCGCACCCGGCCTTCTCCAACATGTTCATCCGCGCCGAGTGGCTGCCGGGCGAGGCGGCGCTGCGCTACGAGCGCACGCCGCGGCTCGTGACCGAATCGGGCCTGCAGATGGCGCACTTCCTCGCCGAGAGCGACCCGCAGGTGACGGGCCTGCGCGTGCAGGCCGACCGCGCGCGCTGGCTCGGGCGCAACCACGATGCGGCCCGGCCGCTGGGCGTGCTCGATGCCGTGCCGCTCGGCGACGAGACGGCCGAGCCGATCCCGCTCGACACCGGCCTGGACCCGGTGTGCGCGCTCGGCGTGGCCCTGCGCATCGCACCGCATGCCAAGGCCCAGCTCACCTGGGCCACCGCCGCGAGCGAGTCGCCCGACACGCTGCGCGCGGTGATCGACAAGTACCGCCAGCCGATCCATGTGCAGCGCGCCTCGCTCATGTCGGCCACGCTCACCGGCATCCGCCTGCGCAGCCTCGCGATCAGCGCCGAGAACGTGGCCGCCGCGCACAGCCTCACCACCGCCGTGGTGCTGAGCCTCTCGCGCCCGCTGCTCGGCCCGCCGCAGGTGGAGCGCCGCGCGGTGCCGCGCATCGACGCCTGCGACCGCAAGCTGCTGTGGCGCTTCGGCATCTCGGGCGACCGCCCCATCGTGCTCGTGATGGCGGGCGTGGCCCAGTCGCTCGGCCTGCTGCGCAGCCTGGCGCAGGTGCTGCGCCTGTGGGCCTGGGCCCGCGTGCCCTGCGACCTGGTGGTGGTCGATGCGGAGCCGGCGTCGTACCACATGGCGCTGCATCGCGAGATCACCGCGCTGCGCGAGCGCCACGAGGCCGAGAACGGCGCGCAACCCGGGCCGGCCTGCACCGCGCTGCACCTGCTGCGCGCCGACGAGCTGACGCACGAGGAGATGGCCACGCTGCGCAGCCTCGCCCGCCTGCGGCTGCGCGCCGACGGCCGCCCGCTGGTGCACCACGTGCAGGAGTGGCTCGCGCGGCACGACGAGGCCGAGGAGGCGCGCAGCAACGTCGCCGCCACCGCCGTGCGCATGACCCGCAGCACGCAGCCGGCCGAGGTGACACGCGGGCGCTTCGACGCGAGCTCGCACGAGTTCCGCTTCGAGGCCGGCGCGCAACAGCGGCCGCAGCGGCCCTGGATCAACGTGCTCTCCAACCCCGGCTTCGGCGCGCAGGTGTCGGAGGCCGGCGGCGGCTACACCTGGGCGGTCAACAGCCGCCTGAACCAGCTGACGGCCTGGTCGAACGACCCGGTGGGCGACCCGCCCTCGGAGTGGTTCCTGGTGCAGGACCAGAAGACACGCGAGGCCTGGAGCGTGGCGCCTTCGGCCTGGGGCGACGAGCGCGTGACCTACCACGTGCAGCACGGCCAGGGCTACACGCTCGTGCGCCACCAGCGCGGCGACGTGGCGGTCACCGCCTCCTGGAGCGTCTCGGCGGACGAGGCCGTCAAGCAGGTCTGGCTGCGCCTGGAAAACCGCGGGCTGCGCACGCAGACGCTGCGCCTCGTCGCGATGGTGGAGTGGATGATGGGCGCCGGCCGCAGCGACCGCGGCACCGTCTTCATGCAGCCGCACCGCCCCGCCGGCACGCTGGCGCTGCTGGCCACGCAGCCCGACGACACCCTGGGCTACGGCAGCGGCACCGGCTTCCTCGCGACGGCCAGCGACGACGCCGACCACACGCCCGAGTGGACCTGCGACCGGCGCGAGTTCTTCGACGTGCGCGGGCGGCTCATCCTGCCCGCCACGCTGGGCGAGCGCCACGGCGGCGGCCTGGACCCCTGCGCCGCGCTCTCGGTCACCATGACGCTCGCGCCCGGCCAGGCGCAGGACCGCGTCTTCCTGCTCGGCCACGCCGCGAACCCCGAGGCGGCGCGCGCGCTCGCCGAGACCGCCGTGCCGGTGCCGCCGCGCCAGCGGCTCGACGCGGTGCTCGACCGCTGGGACCAGCTGCTGGGCGCCACGCAGGTGCGCACGCCCGATCCGCTCTTCGATGCGCTCGTGAACCGCTGGCTGCTCTACCAGACCGTGGCCAGCCGCCTGTGGGCCAAGGCCGGCTTCTACCAGGCCGGCGGCGCCACCGGCTTCCGCGACCAGCTGCAAGACGCCATGGCGCTCGCCTGGGCCGCGCCGCGGATGCTGCGCGAGCAGATCCTCCTCGCCGCCTCGCGCCAGTTCCCCGAGGGTGACGTGCAGCACTGGTGGCACGCGCCCACCGGCGCCGGCGTGCGCACGCATTTCTCGGACGACCTGCTCTGGCTTCCGCACGCACTCGCGCACTACCTCGCCGCCACCGGCGACGCCTCGCTGCTCGACGAGCAGGTGCCCTTCCTCGAAGGCCAGCAGATCCCCGAGGGCGCCGAGGACGCCTACTACACGCCCGGCGTGAGCACGCAGCAGGCGAGCGTCTACGAGCACGCGGCGCGCGCCATCGACCGCAGCCTGCGCACCGGCGCACACGGCCTGCCGCTCATGGGCACCGGCGACTGGAACGACGGCATGAACCGCGTCGGCCACGAAGGCCAAGGCGAATCGGTGTGGCTCGCGTGGTTCCTCTGCCGGGTGATCGACGACTGCGCCCCCATCGCCCGCGCGCGCGGCGACACCGCGCGCGCCGGGCGCTGGGAAGACGCCGCGCGCGGCCTGCGCTCGGCCCTCGACGCGCACGGCTGGGACGGCCAGTGGTACCGGCGCGCCTACTTCGACGACGGCACGCCGCTCGGCTCGCAGGTCAACCATGAAGGCCGCATCGACCTCATCGCGCAGGCCTGGAGCGTGCTCGCGGGCGGCGCACCATCGGCGCGGCCGGGCATCGCGATGACCGCCGCCGAAGAGCTGCTCGTCGACCACGACGCCGGCCTCATCAAGCTGCTGGACCCGCCGCTGCAGCACGCCCGGCCGAGCGCCGGCTACATCCAGGGCTACCCGCCCGGCGTGCGCGAGAACGGTGGGCAGTACTCGCATGCGGGCGTCTGGGCGCTGATGGCGCAGGCGCAGCTCGCGAGCGCCCCCGAGCCGCTGCACGGCGCGGCCGAGCTGCCCTACCGCTACTTCTGCTACCTGAGCCCGGCCCACCGCGCGCAGCACCCGCTCGCCGGCGCCGCCTACGGCATCGAGCCCTACGTGATGGCGGGCGACGTGTACACCCAGCCGCCCTACGTGGGCCGCGGTGGCTGGAGCTGGTACACGGGTGCAGCGGGCTGGCTGCACCGCGCGGCGCTCGGCTCCATCCTCGGGCTGCGGCTGGACGCCGACACGCTCAGCCTCAACCCCTGCCTGCCCGCCGAATGGCCGCAGGCAGAGATCACGCTGCAACGCGACCGGTGGCGCCTGCACATCACGCTCGTCGCCGACGGCGACGCTGCCGCGCGCGAACTGGCCGCCGCGAGCGGCGCGCGGCTCTTGCGCGTGGGCGAGGTGCTGGACTGGCGCACGCTGCCGGCCGACACGAGCCTCGTGGTGCCCGTCGCACGCCCGGGCAGCATCGGCGCTCCCGCGCCGCAGGCGCACGACGCCCTGCACAAGTGAGCGCACCGACAGGGCCCTGCGGTGCCGTCCTACAGGCCCAGGGCCGCGGCGCCGATGGTCGCCGCATCGCACGATTCCTAGAGTTCAACCACCCATCAGGCACCACCACAAGAGGCAACCATGTTCAGCGCAAGAGACCAGAACACCCCGGGTGACCAGAACGCCCCCCACGCGCCGCTCCGGCTGGACGAGGCCGGCCTGGAGGCCGCCCGCAAGAGCCTCGACCAGGGCGCGGTGACGCCGGCCTACGGCCCGTGGCGCGAAGACATCATCAAGCTGCTCAACGATTCGCTCGCGACCGAGCTCGTGTGCGTGCTGCGCTACAAGCGCCACTACTACACCGCCGCGGGCCTGGACTCACCGGCCATCGCGGAAGAGTTCCTCGTGCATGCGAACGAGGAATCGGCGCACGCCGACAAGCTCGCGCAGCGCATCGTGCAGCTGGGGGGCGAGCCCAACTTCAACCCCGACACCCTCACGCAGCGCAGCCACGCCGACTACGACGAATCGACCGAGCTGAAGGACATGATCCGCGCCAACCTCGTGGCCGAGCGCGTTGCGATCGAGGCCTACACGCAGATCATCAAGCTCATCGGCGACAAGGACAGCACCACGCGCCGCATCCTCGAGGAGATCCTGGCCGACGAGCAGGAGCACGCCGACGAACTGTCGGACTGGCTCGAATAGACCTCGCCCCATGGGTGGTGGGCCATTTCACAAGAACCACCCGAACGACAGGAGCTCACCATGATGATCCGCACCACCCTCGCCGCTGCCATGACGGCCGTGGCCCTGCTCGCCACGTCCGGCTGCGCCGTCAAGCGCGGCCAGTCCAGCGTCGGCGAATACATCGACGACGCCGCCATCACCACCGCGGTGAAGGCGCGCTTCGTGGACAACAAGGAAGTCGACGCCACCTCCATCCGCGTCGAGACGCTCAAGGGCACCGTCATGCTCTCGGGCTTTGCCAAGAACGCGACGGAGAAATCCGTCGCCGAGAACATCGCCTGGAAGGTCGATGGCGTGAAGTCGGTGAAGAACGAGATCGCCGTGCGCCCCTGAGATCGGGCATGCGCTGCCGGGCCCCGGGGTTCGCCTGAACGCCGGGGCCTTTTTGTTTCGTGAGTTCGAACGATGCCACGCGAGGACGACACCGACGGAGAAGAACCCCACCTGCGGCGCACGCCGCTGCCGCGGGTGAGCGCGAACGCGGCCATGACCGTGCTGGCGGCGCTGGCCGTGATCGCCACGCTCTGGTGGGGCCAGCGCTTCCTGATCCCGCTCACCGCCGGGCTCATGCTCGTGATGCTGGTGACGCCGCTTTCGGTCGCACTGGAGCGTGCGCTGCGCAGCCGCGTGCTGGCCACGCTCCTCACGCTGGCGACCGTGATGGGCACGCTGGCCGCGGGCGGCATGATCTTCGGCGGCCAGATCGTGCGCGTGGCCGAGCGCACGCCCGAGATGATCAGCATGGCCGCGCAGAAGCTCGCCGAGCGCGACCCGGGCAGCGAATCGGTCTTCACGCGTGCGCGCGACGCGCTGCGCGAGCTCGATCGCGCCACCGAGCGCGTGGTCTCGGGCCGCTCGCCGCGGCCGAGCAAGCGGGCCGCCGCCGCAGCGGCCGCCGCCGCCGCGTCGGCGCCCAACACCATCACGGCCGGCGCCACGGTCGCGCTGCGCGAGGGTGCGGTCACGGGCTCGGGGGCGCTCTTCGAGTTCGCCGGCACGCTGAGCATCGTCTTCCTCATCGCCTTCTTCGTGCTCATCGGCGGCAAGCCGCTCGCCGATCGTTTCGTCGCGCTCTGGGGCGACCACACGGAAACGCAGGCCCGAGCGGAACGCGCGCTGCTCGAATGCGCGCGGCAGGTGCGGCTCTACGCCGGCGTGCTGCTCGTGACCAATGCGCTGATCGGCGCGACGGTGTGGCTCGTCTTCTGGGCCACCGGCCTGCCCGATGCCGGCGGCTGGGGCGTGACGGCCGCGGTGCTGCACGTCATCCCCTACCTCGGCATGGCGGTGCTCACGGGGCTGGGGGCGGCCGAGACCTTCCTCGCGCACGGCACGCTGGGCGCGGCCGCGGCGATGGCGGGGTTTCTCGTCGTCATGTCCACGCTCATCGGCACCGTGGTCACCGCCTGGCTGCAGGGGCGCGCGGCCAAGATGAACCCGGCAGCCGTCTTCGTCGGCCTGGTGTTCTGGGGCGCGATCTGGGGGCTGTGGGGCCTCTTCCTCGGCCCGGCGCTGGTGGTGGTGATCAAGGTGATCGCCGCGCACACGCGCTCGGGGCAGCGGCTCGCGCACCTGATGGAGGAAGAGCCCGTCATCCGGACGCAGGCCGAGCCGGCGCCTGACGCGCCGGAGCCGCCACCCGCGACACAACCGTCGGCGCCCGGCCTCACGCGGCCGGTGTACGCGCCGACGGACGGCACGTCGGCGGCTCAGTCGTCGAGCCCGAGCTCCTGAATCTTGCGCGTGATGGTGTTGCGCCCGATGCCGAGCTTCTGCGCGGCCTCGATGCGCCGCCCGCGCGTGATCTCGAGCGCGGTGTGGATGAGCTGCGCCTCGAACTTGCGGGTGAGCGTGTCCCACACCTCGGGCACTCCGGCCTGCAGCATGGCCCGGGATTCACGCTCCAGGTCGGCCAGCCAGCTGGGGCTCGGCGCCGCCACGGCCTCGGCAGCCACCGGCGCCGCGGCCGCCCAGGATGCGGGCGCCGCGGCCGGCGCGGACGTGGCGATCGACCCCTCGGCCGCCTCGCCGGATGCCACGGCAGGTGCCGCCGCCACGAGCGGGGCCGCAACGCGCGGCACGGACGGCACCTCGCCGCCACCCATGAGCTCGGGCGGCAGGTCCTTGGGCTCGATCACCTGGGCCGGCGCCATCACCGTGAGCCAGTGGCAGATGTTCTCGAGCTGGCGCACGTTGCCCGGGAAGTCGAAGCCCACGAGCCGCTGCAGCGCCGCCTCGGTGATGCGCTTGGCCTCCACGCCCAGCTCCCGGGCGCTCTTCTGCAGGAAGAAGCGCGTGAGCGCCGGCACGTCCTCGCGCCGCTCGCGCAGCGCCGGCAGGCGCAGGCGGATGACGTTGAGCCGGTGGAACAGGTCTTCGCGGAAGGCGCCCTGCCTGACCCGGTCTTCCAGGTTCTGGTGCGTGGCGGCGATCACGCGCACGTTGGCGCGCATCGGGCTGTGGCCGCCCACGCGGTAGAACTGCCCGTCGCTGAGCACGCGCAGCAGCCGCGTCTGCAGGTCGAAGGGCATGTCGCCGATCTCGTCGAGGAACAGCGTGCCGCCGTCGGCCTGCTCGAAGCGCCCCCGCCGCGTGGCCTGCGCGCCGGTGAAGGCGCCGCGCTCGTGGCCGAAGAGCTCGGATTCCAGCAGGTCCTTCGGGATGGCCGCGGTGTTGATGGCGACGAACGGCCCGTTGGCGCGCGGGCTGTGCTTGTGCAGCGCCTGGGCGACGAGCTCCTTGCCCGAGCCCGACTCGCCGGTGATGAGCACGGTGACGACGCTCTGGCTCAGCCGCCCGATGGCGCGGAAGACGTCCTGCATCGCCGGCGCCTGGCCGAGCATCTCGGGCATCTGCGCGTGGGAGACGTCGCCCACCTCCTCGCGCACGCTCTCGTCGAGCGCGCGGCGGATCAGCTCCACCGCGCGGGTCACGTCGAAGGGCTTGGGCAGGTACTCGAAGGCGCCGCCCTGGAAGGCGCTCACCGCGCTGTCGAGGTCGGAGTAGGCGGTCATGACGATGACCGGCAGCCCGGGGTGGCGCGCCTTCACCTGCGTGAGCAGGTCGATGCCCGAGCCGCCCGGCATGCGGATGTCGGACACCAGCACCTGCGGCGCCCCGGTCTCGAGGGCGGCCAGCACCTCGCGCGGATTGGCGAAGCTGCGCACCACCAGGTCCTCGCGCGCCAGCGCCTTCTCCAGCACGAAGCGGATGGATTGGTCGTCGTCAACGATCCAGATGGGTTTCATGCCCTGCGTTCGGTTGTCTGCCCGGCCACGCGCGGGGCGCGGTTCAGGGCAGCGGAATCATGATCTTGAACAGCGTCCGGCCCGGAACGCTTTCGCATTCGATCGTGCCGTGGTGCTGCTGCACGAAGGTCTGCGCCAGCGTGAGCCCCAGGCCCGATCCGCCGTCGCGCCCCGACACCAGCGGGTAGAAGACGCGATCGCGGATGGACTCGGGAACCCCCGGGCCGTTGTCCTCGATATGCAATTCCAGTGCCAGACGATAGCGCTGCTTGCCCAGTGTCACCTGCCGCGCGATGCGCGTGCGCAGCACGATGCGCGCGTCGCCGCCGGCGATGCGCTCGACCAGCGCCTGCGCCGCGTTGTGGGCGATGTTGAGCACGGCCTGGATGAGCTGCTCGCGGTCGCCGCGGAATTCGGGGATGGAGGTGTCGTAGTCGCGCCGCACGGTCAGCCCGCGCGGGAACTCCGCCAGGATCAGCGAGCGCACCCGCTCGCAGACCTCGTGGATGTTGACGTCGCTCACCACGTGAGGCTTGCGGTGCGGTGCGAGCAGGCGGTCGACCAGCGCCTGCAGGCGGTCGGCCTCCTGGATGATGACCTGCGTGTACTCGGTGAGCGCGCGCGACTCGACTTCCATCTCGAGCAGCTGCGCCGCGCCGCGGATGCCGCCGAGCGGGTTCTTGATCTCGTGCGCGAGGTTGCGGATCAGCTCCTTGTTGGCCGCCGCCTGGCCGAGCGCCCGCTCCTCGCGGTCCATGCGCGTCTGCTGTTCGATCTCCACCAGTTCGACCAGCACCTGGTCGGGGGCGTCCATCTGGTTGACGATCACATGGACCGGCAGCGGCTCGCCGTGGACACCCACCGGACGGCGCAGCAGCGCCTCGAAGCGGCTGGTGGCGAAGTCGTTGCGCGCGACCGCGTCCACCGTCTCGCGCACGAGCTGGGCGTCGACGAACCACTCGAAGAGCGAGCCGCGCAGCACGCTGCGGCGCGAGAGCCCGAGCACGTGCTCGAAGGCGGCGTTGGCAAAAAGGCAGCTGCCGTCGCGGTGAACCACCGACACCATGGTGGCGAGCTGGTCGAAGGCCTCGTAGGCCTGCGCCTGCTGCGCCGTCAGCGCGGGCGCACTCGCATTCACTGGGGCTGGGGCCGTGACGGCTCAGCCGACGGCTGCTTGCCCAGCTCGCGGCGCAGCGCGGCGATGTCGCTTTCCTTGCGGGCGATGGACGCCTTGAGCTCGGCCACGCGGTCGAGGTACTTCTGGTAGTTGCGCTCGTCGCCACGGCGCTCGGGCTCGCCGTTGTTGTATTCGCGGCGCAGTGCTTCGAGCGATTCCTCCTCGCGGCGCAGTTCCGACTCGAGGATGCGGCGCGCGTCGGAATCGCGGGCGCGCTGCTCGCTCGCGTCCACGCGTTCGCGCGTGGCTGGCGGCACGGGAGCGGAGGTCTGCCGCGGGCGCACCGACTGGATCACGGTGACCGGCGCACCCTCGAGCGTGCGGCAGCCGCGGTCCTTGGCTTCCTTGGCCGACAGGCTGTCGGTGTAGAGCGGCGGGTTGCCGGGGCAGCGGTAGACCGGCTTGTCGCCCTGGGCCCAGGCGGGCGCCGTGACGAGGGTGGCCAGCACGAAATAGCAGTACCTGTAGCGCGCAGAAGTCATGTGTCACCTCTGCCCCGACACCCCGGCACAGGGGCACCGGGTCCGAAGCAAGCGTCTTGCGATTGTGTCCGATACACGCGCCGGAGGATCAAAAGAAAAAGGGACGGCGCGTGCCGTCCCTTCGAGCCTGCGGAACCGAAGAGGTTCAGAGGGTGTAGTACATGTCGAACTCGACCGGGTGGGTCGCCATGCGGAAGCGGGTCACTTCCTGCATCTTGAGCTCGATGTAGGCGTCGATGAAGGCATCGGTGAAGACGCCGCCCTTGGTCAGGAACGCGCGGTCCTTGTCGAGGTACTCCAGCGCCTGGTCGAGGCTGTGGCAGACGGTCGGGATCTTCGCGTCTTCTTCCGGCGGCAGGTGATAGAGGTCCTTCGTCGCGGCTTCGCCCGGGTGGATCTTGTTTTCCACGCCGTCGAGGCCGGCCATCAGCATGGCCGAGAAGCCCAGGTACGGGTTGCACAGGGGATCCGGGAAGCGCGCTTCGATGCGGCGGCCCTTCGGGTTGCCGACGTACGGAATGCGGATCGAGGCCGAGCGGTTCTTGGCCGAGTAGGCCAGCTTCACCGGGGCTTCGAAGCCGGGCACCAGGCGCTTGTAGCTGTTGGTGCCGGGGTTGGTGATGGCGTTGAGCGCGCGGGCGTGCTTGATGATGCCGCCGATGTAGAACAGCGCGAACTCGGAGAGACCGGCGTAGCCGTCACCGGCGAACAGGTTCTTGCCGTCCTTCCAGACCGACTGGTGCACGTGCATGCCCGAGCCGTTGTCGCCCACGATGGGCTTGGGCATGAAGGTCGCGGTCTTGCCGTAGGCGTGGGCGACGTTCTGGATCACGTACTTCTGCAGCTGCAGCCAGTCGGCGCGCTGCACGAGCGAGCTGAACTTGGTGCCGATCTCCATCTGGCCGGCGTTGGCCACTTCGTGGTGGTGAACCTCGACCGGGATGCCCAGCGATTCGAGGATCAGGCACATCTCGGAGCGCAGGTCCTGGCCGCTGTCGACCGGCGGGGTCGGGAAGTAGCCGCCCTTGACCGTCGGGCGATAGCCGGAGTTGCCGTGCTCGTATTCCTTGCCCGTGTTCCAGGCGGCTTCTTCGGACTCGATCTTCGAGAAGCAGCCGGACATGTCGATGTTCCAGCGCACGCTGTCGAAGATGAAGAACTCGGGTTCCGGGCCGAAGAAGGCCGTGTCGCCCAGGCCCGAGGCCTTGAGGTAGGCCTCGGCACGTTTGGCCAGCGAGCGGGGATCGCGCTCGTAGGGCTTGCCGTCGCCCGGCTCGATCACGTCGCAGGTGAGGATGAGGGTGGATTCTTCGAAGAAGGGGTCGATGTTGGCCGTGTTCGGGTCCGGCATCAGCAGCATGTCGGATGCTTCGATGCCCTTCCAGCCGGCGATCGAGGAGCCGTCGAAGGCGTGGCCCGAGGAGAACTTGTCTTCATCGAAATGAGACACGGGCACGGAAACGTGTTGCTCTTTGCCGCGGGTGTCGGTGAAACGGAAGTCGACGAACTTGACTTCGTTCTCCTTCACCATCTTCATCACGTCGGCGACGGTCTTGGCCATCAGGGGACTCCTAGCGAGATGCTGTGGGGGTTGAAAACTGGGTGGGCTGTGTTGCTGTCCTTCGAGCGCGACCGGCCCCGAAAAGCGCACAGGAATGTAGCAGTAACCATGCCAGAGACCCCTTGCGCGCCGGGGCAACGGCCAGCTTGGTGCGAGCAACGGCCTGTTTCGCCCTGGAACCCGTTTGGTGCGCGTGATCGCACCACCTTGGTTCACCCAACGGACGGCATTTGCACCACTTCGGGGCTTTCCAGCGCGGGCGGTGGGGGAGGCGCTTCGCCGGCGCCGGCCTGCTCGCGCCGCAACGCTTCGAGCGCCGCCAGCAGGTAGTGCGCGAACCAGAGGCCGGAGTAGGCGAAGACCAGTGTGTAGATCCAGATCGCCACCGTCACGAGCAGCGGCGCGATGGCCACGAACATCACGCCGGACACCCACAGCAGCGAGGGCGCCGCACCGAGGTAGCCGCAGATCACGCCCATGGCGAGGAGCACCACCCGGTGACGCCGCACGAGTTCGCGACGCTCTTCCTTGCTCGCGTGTTCCGCCAGCATGTCGTAGCTCATCACCCGGTACGTGAGCCAGCCCCAGATCAGCGGCGGCACGATCAGCGCCACCGGCGGAATGAGCCAGAACGGGATGGACACCACCAGGCCGACAACCGCGATCAGGGTCGCGCTCAGGCTGATGAAGAGGCTGCCGGCGAAGGAGCCGCCCTTGCGCTGCTCGAGCGTGGGGAAGCGGCGCCTGGCCACGAGCTTGAGCATGAACGGCGCCATGAGCACCGCGACCGCGAGCAACGAGAAGACGATGATCAGCGGCGTTGCGAGGAAGACCACCACCAGCGGCGCCAGCACCGTCTTGAGCCCGATGAGGCCGATGCGCTCCAGCCAGCCGAAGAGCGCCTCCAGCAGGCTCCACGATTCGAAGACCGCACGCACGCCGTCGATCGCCGACTCCCAGTACGCGGCCGCGAGCAGAGAGGCCAGGCCGCCGATCAACAGCAGCGGCAGCAGGGAGAGGAAGATGACGAGCGGGTGGACGCAGTAGGCCGCCGCGCGCCAGGCGGCGTCGATGAGCAATCTCATGCGGCCGAGGATACGCGCAGCGCGCTCACGGACGTGGGGGTCGCCCGGTCGGGATGCACCTGCCGCGGGAGGCGGCCAGGGCGCCGGCGCGCCCGCAGCGGGCACACCATGGATTCATTCGTCGTCGCCGCCGAGGATGCCGCCGAGCAGCCCGCCGGCACCGAAGCCGCCGAGCATCGAGCCCTCTTCGCGGCTGCCGCCACGCTGCGGCGCTGCGGCGAAGACACGCGACGCCAGGCGCGAGAACGGCAGGCTCTGCAGCCACACCGTGCCGGGGCCGGTCACCTTGGCGAAGAAGAGGCCCTCGCCTCCGAAGAGCGCCGTCTTGATCTTGCCGACGTACTGCACTTCGAAGTTCACGTTCGGCGTGAACGCGACCAGGCAACCGGTGTCGACGTAGAGCGTCTGCCCCGGTTGCAGTTCGCGGCGCATCACGGTGCCGCCAGCGTGCACGAAGGCGAGGCCGTTGCCTTCGAGCTTCTGCATGATGAAGCCCTCGCCGCCGAAGAAGCCCGTCGAGAGGCGCTGCTGGAAGTGGATGCCCAGCGACACGCCCTTGGCCGCACACAGGAAGGCGTCCTTCTGGCAGATCAGCGTCCCGCCGAGCTGCTCCAGGTCCATCGGCAGGATCTTGCCGGGGTACGGCGCCGCGAAGGCCACGCGCAGCTTGGTCGCGCCCTGGTTGGTGTAGACGGTCGTGAAGAGCGACTCGCCGGTGATGAGGCGCTTGCCCGCGCCCATCAGCTTGCCGAAGAGGCCGCCCTGGCCTTTGGAACCGTCGCCGAAGACGGTGTCCATCGCGATGCCCGCATCCATGAACATCATGCTGCCGGCCTCGCCCACGGCCGCTTCGCCGGGGTCGAGCTCGACCTCCACGAACTGCATCTCGCTGCCCTTGATCTCGTAGTCCACCACGTCCATCGCCACGTTCATCACTCCACAACAGGTCTCGAAGGAGCCGCATTTTGAGTCAATTCCCTTCGGCACCGCGGGCTAGACTCGGGCCATGCAACACCTGCTGAACCTGCTGGCCGCGATCGCCTTGCTGGTCTGGGGCACCCACATCGTGCGGACCGGAATGCTGCGCGTCTTCGGGGAAAACCTGCGGCAGGTGCTGGCACGCAGCTTCAGCAACCGCCTCACCGCCGCGGCCGCCGGACTGGGCGTCACGAGCCTCGTGCAATCGAGCACGGCCACCTGCCTGATCGTGGCCTCCTTCGTCGGCAAGGGCCTGGTCACCACCGGCCCGGCGCTCGCCGCCATGCTGGGTGCCGACGTGGGCACGAGCCTGATGACGGTGGTGTTCTCGTTCGATCTCTCGTGGCTGTCGCCGCTGCTCATCTTCGTCGGGGTGGTGCTGTTCCTCTCGCGCGAGACCACCATTGCAGGCCGGCTGGGGCGCGTGCTGATCGGCCTCGGGCTGATCACGCTCGCGCTGCAGCTCATCGTCACCGCGACCCGGCCGCTCACCGAGGCGCCCGCGGTGCGTGCCCTGCTCGTCGCGCTGCCCAACGAGGTGATGCTCAACATCGTGGTGGGCGCCCTGCTCACGGTGCTGTCGTACTCGAGCCTGGCCATCGTGCTGCTCATCGCCACGCTCGCGGCCTCGGGACTGCTCACCACACCGGTCGCGCTCGGCCTCGTGCTCGGCGCCAACCTCGGCAGCGGCTTTCTCGCCATCATCGCCACCAGCAACGCCGCCCAGCAGGTGCGCCGGCTGCCGCTCGGCAACCTCATCTTCAAGATCGTCGGCGTGCTGCTGGCGATCCCGTTGATGCCACAGATTCCTGCCCTGCTCCAGCAGCTTGCACCGAACGTCCACGAGCAGGTGGTGTTCTTCCACCTGGGCTTCAACATCGCGCTCGCAGTCACCTTCATCAGCTTCACCGGCCTCGTCGGGCGCACCGTGGACCGCTGGCTCGTGGAAAAGCCCCATGCCGCCAGCGCGACGCGGCCGCGCCACCTCGACCCGGTGGCCCTGGCCACGCCGTCGCTCGCCATCAGCTGCGCCGCGCGCGAGGCGCTGCACCAGGCCGACGTGGTGGAGACCATGCTGCGCGGCGTGCTGCCGGTCATCCGCAACAACGACCTGGAGCTCGCGCAGCAGCTGCGCCAGCTCGACGACACCGTCGACGAGCTGTATTCCGCGATCAAGTTCTACCTGACGCAGATCTCGCATGAGTCGCTGTCGGAGCGCGAGGGCCGGCGCTGGACGGACATCGTGTCCTTCACGATCAACATGGAGCAGATCGGCGACACCATCGAGCGCGTGCTCCAGGACGTGGAGGACAAGAAGGTCCGCAAGAACCGCAGCTTCTCCGACGCCGGCATGGCCGAAATCGTGCACCTGCACGAGCGGCTGCTGTCCAACCTTCGACTGGCCATGAGCGTGTTCCTCGATGGCCACGTCCGCGATGCCCGCAAGCTGCTCGAAGAGAAGGCGCGCTTCCGCGACCTGGAACACGAGTACGCCGCCGCGCACATCGCACGGTTGCAGGACAACACCGCCCAGAGCATCGAGACGAGTTCGCTGCACCTCGACCTCATCAGCGACCTCAAGCGCATCAACTCGCAGATCTGCTCGATCGCCTATCCCATCCTCGAATCGGCAGGGGCGCTCTCCAAGACGCGCATCCGCGAATCGCGTCTGGCGGCGATGCCGGACGAGCCGACGCCCTAGCACCTGCGCAGAGGCCGGGCGTGAAAAAGGCTCCGAGCCTCGCGGCTGGAGCCTTCTCACAAAACGGTCTCTCGCGAGACCTCGATCTGGTGGAGCCGGCGGGAATCGAACCCGCGTCCGCAAGCCATTGCCGGACAGTTCTACATGCGTAGCTGTCTGATTTGGGTTTTAAGGAGCCAGGTCGCGCAGCAGCACGCTACCAGTCTCCCGAGTCACTTGCTTTAGCCCTGGGCCGAGTGACCCGACTCAGAGCGAGCCTATGTGTATGACTTCGCAGCCTTCGGGTTGCCCCTCAGACCCGGCCCATAGGCCAACCGTTGCGAAGCTCACCGGTATTAAGCGGCGAGTGCGTACGTTTCGTCGTTCGCAGTTACTTTGTTCCAGATGGATTTACGAGGTGACTGGCCCTCGGCATGCCCTGTTCCAACTCCGCACCCACGTCGAAGCCAGGTCGGCCCCAGGAAAGGCTTAGTTTAGGCCAAGCCCAACAAGTTCAAGAGTTCGTCTGGGGTCTCGATCAGATGGTCGGCGCCCCATTCGGCCACGGGGTCGCCCAGACCCAGGTAGCCCCAGGAGACCGCCACCGTGGCCATGCCGGCGGCGTGGCCGGCCTGCACGTCGCGCAGGTCGTCTCCGACGTAGACGCACGCACCCGGCTCCAACCCCAGCCGCCGGGCCGCTTCGAGCAGTGGCGCCGGGTGCGGCTTGGAATGCGGCGTCGTGTCGCCGCCCACGACGACTCTTGCGCCCGTCAGCCCGCCGATCGCACGCACCAGGGGCAACGTGAAGCGCTCGGCCTTGTTCGTCACGATGCCCCATGGCATGCCACGCGCGTTCAGCGCTTCGAGCACCGGGCGCATTGCAGGGAAGACGTCCGTCTGCCCCATCATGCGGGCCTCGTATCGGTCGAGAAACTCCTCGCGCAGCGCCGGGAAATCGGTGTCTTCCGGCGTGGCCTGCAGCGCGATGCCCAACATGCCCCGGGCGCCCGACCCCACCATGGGCCGAAAGCGCTCGAACGGCAAGGGCGGGAGACCTCGTGCCACGCGCATGTCGTTGCCCGTGCCGGCAAGGTCCGGCGCGCTGTCGATCAAGGTGCCGTCGAGGTCGAACAGCACCGCCCGGATGCCCCCCATCACGCAGGCTTCGCGCAGGCGACGAGGTAATTCACGCTGACGTCGGTCGACAGCGAGTACCGTCGCGTCAGCGGGTTGTATCCCATGCCGCGCGTCTCACGCAGCGCCAGGCCAGCATCCCGGCACCACTGCGCGAGCTCGCTCGGGCGGATGAAGCGCGCGTACTCGTGCGTGCCGCGCGGCAGCAGCTTGAGCAGGTATTCGGCGCCCACGATGGCGTGGAGGAACGCCTTCGGGTTGCGATGGATCGTGGAGAAGAAGATCGCGCCACCTGGCTTCGCAAGCGTCGCACAGGCCCGCACCACGGAGTAAGGGTCGGGCACGTGCTCCAGCATCTCCATGCAGGTCACGGTGTCGAACTGGCCGGGCATCTCTTCGGCCAGGACTTCGACCGCTACCTCGCGGTATTCGATGGATGGCGTGCCCGCCTCGACGGCGTGCAACTGCGCGACCTTCAAAGCCTTGCCGGCGAGATCGATCCCCAGGACCTGCGCGCCCTTGCGCGCCATCGAATCCGAGAGGATGCCGCCGCCGCAACCGACGTCCACCACGCGCCGACCGGCAAGCGGCGCAAGGCTGTTGATCCAATCCAGCCGCAGCGGATTGATCTCGTGCAGCGGTCGGAATTCGCTTTCCGGATCCCACCAACGGTGGGCCAGCTCGCTGAATTTGTGGAGTTCCTGAGGGTCGGCGTTGAGCATCCCGGCATGGTACTCAAGACCGCGGCGCTCGAAGCCAACGTCATGTTCGAGCGCGGAAAAAGAAAAACCCCGCCGAGGCGGGGTTCTTCCTGGAGAGCAGCGAAGCTCAGCGGCGGGTACGGGTACCGACCACTTCGATTTCGACGCGGCGGTTCTTCGCCTTGCCTTCCTTCGTCTTGTTGTCGGCGACCGGCGACGATTCGCCCTTGCCTTCGGTGTAGACGCGGTTGGCTTCGATGCCCTTGCTGGTCAGGTAGTTCTTCACGGCTTCAGCACGCGAGACCGACAGCTTCTGGTTGAAGGCATTGGAACCGTCGGAGTCGGTGTGACCCACGGCGATGATGACTTCGAGGTTCACGCCCGAGGTCTTGCTCACGAGGTCGTCCAGCTTTTCCTTGGCATCGTTCTTCAGGACCGACTTGCCGGTGTCGAAGAACGCATCGGCCGCGAACGTCACCTTCTCGCTCACCGGAGCAGCCGGGGCGACAGGCGCGACGGGGGCGGGAGCCGGAGCAGGGGCAGGGGCCGGAGCGGGGGCCGGAGCCGGAGCGGGGGCAGGCGCCGGAGCGGGCGCTGCAGCGGGCTTCGGCGCGCCATCACAAGCGGCGTTGGCGGTCGCGGGAGTCCAGAACGCGTCACGCCAGCACAGATCCGCGGCGCCGCTCTTCCAGGGCAGGCCATAGGCGCTGGTCCAGTTGTCAGCACCGGTGGGTGCTGCTTGAGCAAACGCGGAACTCACCGAGACGGCGAGCGTGGCCGATGCGAAGAGCGATGCGACCTTGTTGAGTTTCTTCATTGGTTCTCCTCTCAAGGAAAGGGTGCGTGTTCTAACGAAAGGTCCAAACCGAATCGGGAAGTACTGGCAAACCCAAGCAAACTCGGGCGTTTTCCACCGACGATCGATTGTGCCATAGGGTATTCCGAGCCATGAGTTTTGCAGTCTCGGCCGGTCGCCAGTCAGATCGATGTTGCGCGACCGCGACAGCCTCGGCCAGCGCCTAGAATCGCCGGTTTCGCGCGCAGGCCAAGACAGGCCTGCCTTCATGGCTTTTTGCGCCCACTCGCATGACCCAGTTCGCCAAGGAAACCCTGCCGATCAGCCTCGAAGAGGAGATGCGGCGTTCGTACCTCGACTACGCGATGAGCGTGATCGTGGGGCGCGCACTGCCCGACGCGCGCGATGGGCTCAAGCCCGTGCACCGGCGGGTGCTCTACGCCATGCACGAACTCAACAACGACTGGAACCGGCCGTACAAGAAGTCGGCCCGTATCGTCGGCGACGTCATCGGCAAATACCACCCGCACGGCGACCAGTCGGTGTACGACACGGCGGTGCGGATGGCGCAGGACTTCTCCATGCGCCACATGCTGATCGACGGCCAGGGCAACTTCGGCTCGATCGATGGCGACAACGCCGCGGCCATGCGGTACACCGAAATCCGCCTCGCGAAGATCGCCCACGAGATGCTGGCCGATCTCGACAAGGAGACGGTGGACTTCGGGCCGAACTACGACGGCTCGGAAAAAGAGCCGCTGGTGCTGCCGACCCGGCTGCCCAACCTGCTCGTCAACGGCTCGGGCGGCATCGCGGTGGGCATGGCCACCAACATCCCGCCGCACAACCTCAACGAGGTG